>NZ_JBVJHH010000006.1:0-296696 GCF_055586905.1 Streptosporangium sp. NPDC048886 | reverse complement strand
CGCGATGGCGGCCATGTACAGCCGCCCTGGCAGGCCGTTGGGGTTCACGAGGACCGCCATGCGGAGCTCGTGCCCGCCGCCCGCGGCCGGCGCCCACCCCAGGTGCATGATCGTGTGGACCGTCTTGTTCGCCAGTTCGAGGGTGCACTCGTTGTCGAGCTCGTACACCGGGATGAACGGCGCGAACCCCACGTCTGAGCCACGTGGAGCCTCGCGGAGGTCGCCCGGCAGGTGGTCGCTTAGTGACGGGACCCGCGTCCCGATGCCCGCCTCGGGTCTGTCCCATCCCAAGAGAGTGCCGAGCTTCCAGCGCACCGCGAACAGCAACCGGAGGAGCAGGGGGTCTCTCACAGAGTCGCCGAAGGACTGCATCGCGGCGAGCATCGTGGGAAAGTCGTCCGGCCCGGCGCCGGGCGTGCGAATCACCCAGACATCCTCGAGCCGGAAATTGCTAGTGATCTCGTGGATCCGCCAGGGGTGACGGGTGTGCGCAGTGTTCGGAATCCTCATGGCCGCAACCACCTCTCTTACCGCTACAGGAGGGTAGGAACTCGGCGTGTCTTTCGTTGGCGGTTCGGCGCCGACGACCGAGTCCAGGCTGCCAGCGGCGGGCGGCGCGGGTCGGATGGTCTCGTCGAACCCGGGTCGGGCGGTCGGGGCGCCGGCGTCGCCCGCTGGGTCGCTCAGTCCTCGGCGGAATGGCATCCCGGTCTTGCCTGCAACATCTCGCATGCCTGGGGCGCGCCGGCGACGAGCTTGTTGAAGCACTCGGCCTGCGGATGGTGGAAGGCGACAAGGCCGCTGGTCATCTCACTGTCTCCGTTTGTATATACGTAACCGTATAATTAGAGGATAGTCTATTTATACGGTGGCGTATACACGGTGGAGAGGTGAGGTGAGGCACATCATGGGCGCGACCCGCACGCCGCGTGACAGCTGGATCGAGGAGGGGCTGCAGGCGCTGGCCGCCGGCGGCCCGGACGCCGTCCGCGTCGAGGCGCTGGCCAAGAAGCTCGGCGTCACGAAAGGCGGGTTCTACGGATTCTTCGCCGACCGCGACGCGCTGCTGAAGGCGATGCTGGAGACCTGGGAACGGGAGAGCACCGACGAGGTGATCGACCGCGTCGAGCGCGAGGGCGGCGACCCGAGGGCCAAGATCCAGCGCGCGGGCGTGCTCACCTTCTCCAGCGACCGCCTGCTGCCCATCGACCTCGCGATCCGAGACTGGGCCCGGCGCGACGAGGCGGTCGCCGGGCGCTTGCGACGGGTGGACAACCGGCGCATGGCGCTGTTGCGCGAACTGATCGGCACCTTCTGCTCCGATGCCGACGAGGTCGAGGCCCGCAGCATGCTCGCCTTCTGCGTGGCGATCGGCGAGCACTTCCTCGCCGCCGACCACGGTGACCGCACCCGGGCCCAGGTCCTTGCCCGCGCCGCCGACCTGCTGCTCGACCGCCCCCGCAGCGACCACAGCCACTGACCGGCCCGGCGCCGACGGGGTGCCGCCGGCCGCTTGGCGCTCCTCCGTCCGCGACGCCGTCGCGGACGTGTGGCACGCTGGTCGGCGGCCGGCGACACGTTCGGTCGCGACACGAGGTCGCACGCTTCGAGTAGCGCTGGTCACTCGGGCGCTGGACATGTTCACGGCCATCGCCTGGCCCGGCACCTCATCAACGCCGGTGTCGGTTCATGGCGACGAACCATGTGTTCTGTCCAGCCATATGGTCGGCGCCGCGTCAGGCGAGTTGATCGGCGGCCGGGGAGTATGAGGGGCCGGAAGGCCCCCCACCTGGGGTTTGGGGCAAAGCCTCAAAGAAACAGAGCCCGAGTCCGAACCGCGCGAAGCGCGAGGAATGCAAGGCCCAAAGAACACGGGCCATGCTCAACAGTGATCCACGAAACAGGGCCCAGCACCCAAGCGGCTCCGCTCGCCTGGGTACGTCGGGCGCATGACAGAGCGGAGAGGTCCGGAAGCGGTAGCCTTCGGAGAGTCTCGCTGGTCTTCCGCTCAATGGCGGCACTGCTGGCGAGCGCCACCTTGTGCGGGCTCGTCACGACGGTCCTCAGCACCCCCGACGTGGCCACCCGCCGTGTGACGGCCGCTCCCTTCTGCTGCTCCGAGACAGCCGAATGGTCACTGTCGGCCCTCAGGATCGCCGCCCCCTCACCGCCTTTCTCGGACCCGGCCCTGGCGTGCAGTAGGACGAGGAACGGATGAAAAGGTCCGGTAGCCACCTCATAATTCCCCGCAAAGCTAACTGTATCGGCCCAATCTGCGGAATTATGATGGTCGGAATTCTCCGCGCATCCGGAAACTCTCGCGTACATTCGAATCCATGGGGCTTCTGTCTTCCACCACTGATCAGTCACAACTGCGGGCCGTTTCCGCGGTGGCCTCGGCCGTGCTCGTCGCGGGCATGATGGCGACGTCCGCGAGCCCGGCCCACGCCGCGCCGGCAAATAGCCCGGCGGCCCGACAGGAAAGCGCGGACGCACCCCGGTGCGGTTTCTTCGTCAACCAGGTAAGACAGACGCGATTCGCCGTATACGGCCATTGCGGGCCGACGACCATTCTCGTGCATGTCGACGTCAGCGGGGGCGGTAGTACGAACGACTACCACCTGTGCGTCGGCCCCGGCAACACGCTACTGGGCTTTTACGGCAACATACTGAATGCGTACTACATCGGTGGAGCCGGGTGCCGCCGGGGCGACCGGACGGGGCACACCCCCCACTGAGGTTCTCTCAACGATCACTCCAGGGTGGCATCGATCCATAGACCGATCGCATGTCAGCCACGGATCTCCAGCGCATCGCGGCCTTCGCCCGGTGCCAGGCCGCTGCGGTGACCGAGATTCCCGGCGGCGTGGCGGTCCTGGACCAGGAGTACGCGGCATCCCACGAGCACAACCAGCTCGTCATCGAGGGGCCGACGGCTCCCTCCGACCTCCCGGCTCTGGCCGATACGGCTCTCGGCCACCTGCGCCACCGTCGGATCACGGTCCTCGACGACGCCGTCGGCATCTTCTGCGCGCTCGCCTCACCGCAGCCGGCTATGCCCACGAGATCGAGCTCGTCATGACCTACTCCGGCACCGCCCCCGTCCCCGGTGCGCCCGCGCAGACCGTCGTCACCGCCGACACCCACGTCCGGCGCGGTTACGCGGACACCATCCTCCGCACCGCCCTGCAACACGCTTCGGTCCACGACCTGGTCTTCTTGCTCGCCGACCCCGACGACTGGCCGCACACCTGGTACGCCCGCCGGGGCTTCAGCCCGATCGGCCGCTCGCATGTCTTCACCCGCGCCGGAGCCGGAAGCTGAGTGGACCTCAGCTCCGTGACGGTCCTGCGTCGTGGCAGACAGAGGCAAAGCCTCTGGTGGGGACGGGCCGAGCCGGAGCATGAGGTGCGCGAGCTGTGCCGGGCCTCCGGAGCTGCGGCTGTCTGTCGCCGCGCCGGCTCTGAGTGCCCTCCTGTCAGGTGGGCAGGCCCACGGCGCGCTCACCGCTGCGCCTCTGCTGGATGACCACCGCGATGACCAGCAGCGCCCCCTGGGCCACGTTCTGCCAGAAGGTGCTGACGCCGTGGAAGGTCAGGCCGTTGTCCAGCGCGCCGAGCAGCACCACCGCCAGCAGCGTGCCGCCCACACCGCCCTTGCCGCCCTTGAGCGCGCAGCCGCCGAGCGCGGCGGCGGTGATCGCCTTGAGTTCGAGCCCGGCGCTTCCCGAGGTGGGGTGACCGGAGCCGATGCGGGCGGTGAGGATGACCCCGGCGACCGCGGCGACCAGCCCCGCCAGCGCGTAGACGGCGATCAGGTATTTGTTGATGTCGATCCCCGCCAGCCGCGCGGCGGTGTCGTTGCCGCCGATGGCGTAGATGTTCCGCCCGATATCGGTGTATTTGAGCAGGATATGGACACCAAGTGCGACCACGGCCAGGATCCACACCAGGATGGGCAGGCCGAGCAGGCCGCCCCGTGAGATGAAGACGAACACGTCGTCGCCCAGCACGTAACCCTGGGCCGCGCCGTTCGACAGGAGCTGGGCCAGCCCCTTGTACGCCGCCAGCGTGGCCAGGGTCGCGATCACCGGGTTGACCCTGCCGTACACGATGATCAGGCCGTTGACCACGCCGAGCAGCACGCCGACCGCGAGTGCGGCGGCGATGCCGGCCGCCGGATCACGGTCGGTGGCCATGAAAACCATAGCGCTGACGACGGATGCGACTCCGGTCGCGGAGCCGACGGAGATGTCCAACGCGCCGCAGATGATGACCACCGTCTGAACCACGGCGAGCAACCCGGCGATCGTGACCGCGTCGCCGATCACCCGGATGTTGCTCCACGCGAGATAGCCCGGGTCGATGGCCCAGAAGAGCGTGGCCACAACGACGATCGCCAGGAGAAGGATGAGATTCTGCGCGCCCACCGCGCCCAGCGCGCGGGAGACGGCGGGCCTGGCGGACCTGGACGCCGCCCGCTCGGCGGTGAGGGGCCGGTGAGTCATGCGGTACCTCCGGAAACGGACGTGGTCAGGTCGTCGGCCATGGCGAGGGTGAGAATCCGTTCCTCGGAGGCGTCGGCGCGGTCCAGTTCCCCGGTGACCCTGCCGTTCTGCATCACCAGGATCCGGTCTGCCAGGCCGAGCACCTCGGGCAGTTCGGAGGAGACGACCAGGATGCCGACACCTTCCTGGGCCAGGTCGGCGATGATGCGGTAGATCTCGGCCTTGGCCCCGACGTCGACGCCGCGGGTCGGCTCGTCAAGGATCAGCACCGCGGGCCTACGGGCCAGCCACCGGGCGAGCACCACCTTCTGCTGGTTGCCACCCGAGAGTCGGCCCACCTCGTGTTCGATCGTGGGAACGCGCACTCGCAACCGGTCGGCGTACTCCTGGGCCAGGCGGCGTTCCTCGCCTCTCCGGACGAACCGCAGCCGACGTAGCCTGTCGAGCACCGCCAGCGTCGTGTTGTCACGCACCGAGCGGGCGAGGAAGAGCGCCTGCGCCTTGCGCTCCTCGGGAGCGAAGCCGATGCCCGCGCGCACCGCGTCCCGCGGCTGGCGCAGCCGCAGCGGCCGGCCGTCCACCAGCACCCGCCCGGACCTGATCGGTAGATCGCCGACCAGCGCACCGGCCAGCTCCGAGCGGCCCGCGCCCACCAGTCCGGCCAGCGCCACCACTTCCCCCGTGTGCACACGGAGGGTGACGTCGCGGACCGCGTCGGTCGTGACGCGGTCCACCTCCAGCACCGCTCGGCCGGTCACCGCGCGATCCCTGGCGAACATCGCCGACAGATCGCGGCCCACCATCATGCGCACCAGCTCGGCCTCGGAGGTTGCCGCGGCGGGGCGGACCCCGACCAGGGCTCCGTCGCGGAGCACCGCGATGCGGTCGGCCAGCCGGAAGATCTCCTGAAGCCGGTGGGAGACGTAGATGATGGCCAGGCCCTGCTCCCGGAGCCTGCCGATGAGCGCAAAGAGCGCCTCGACCTCCGCCTCGCCCAGCGACGAGGTCGGCTCATCGAAGGCGAGGACCCGCGCGTCGGTGGACAGCGCCCGTAAAATCTCCACCAGCTGGCGCTGCGCCGCTGTCAGCGACGAGCCCGGCGCCTCGGGGTCGAGCGCCCGCTCGAAGCCAGCCTTGCGGAGGTCTGCCCGCATCCGGGCGTGAAGCGACGCGCGGTCGAGGAATCGGCCGCGCCGGGGCAGCGCTCCCACGTAGACGTTTTCGGCCACCGACACATGCGGAATGATCTCCGGCTCCTGCGCGATCACCCGGATGCCGGCCTCGCGGGCGTCGCCCGGGTTCCGGAGGACGAGACGGCGTCCGTCCAGCTCTGCCGAGCCGCTGTCGGGCAGATGGTCGCCGTTGATGATTCTGATCAGAGTGGACTTGCCCGCGCCGTTCTCTCCCATCAGGGCCGTCACCTGGCCCGCCGGGAAGTCGAGCGTCACCTCACGCAGGGCCTGCACTGCTCCGAAGTGTTTGGTGACGCCCTCGACGCGGAGCCCACCGGAGTGCGGTTCGGTCATGCGCTGCCTCTCACTGTTCGACCAGGCCGGCGCCCGGCAGGGCGGTGGCCACCAGACCTGACGCCGGCCGTCGAAACGTACGCAAGCTGTCTCCTTGGGGGATGGGGGAGTGGACAGCTCCGTCCTGCGCGCGGGCAGAACAGGGACGGGGAGCGGAGAACATCGCTCTGCGAGCTACGTCAGGCGCTGCACTTGAGTCCTTCGGCCTGCCAGTTGCCCGCGTCGACCATCTTGGTCGGGGCGAACGCCTCCGGGGGCATCGGCGTGCTGTTCTTGATGTTGTCGTGCATCGTCTGAACGGCCAGCCTGCCCACCTCGTAGCCGTTGATGAACAAGGCGGCGCGCATGCCGGTGGGCTTGCCGCTGTTCCAGTCCTTGCAGGCCAGATAGGCGCCGAGCCCGACGCCGATGATGTCATCCGGCTTGATGCCGGCGTTCTGCATCGCGGTGACACCGCCCGAGACGTTCTCGTCGTTGCAGCCCAGCATCACCCAGTGCTTGATCGAACGGTTGCCGCTGACGGTGGCCGCCACCTTGTCCTGCGCACCGGTCGGGCTGTTGTCGGTCCCGACTTCGAGGACCTTGATGTCGGAGACGCCGGCAGCGGCCTTGAACGCCGGCACGGCAGCCTTGACACGGTCGGTGCAGACCGTCACGTCCTGCTGCCAGGCGGTGATGACCGCGGTGTCCCCGGCTTCCCAGCCGAGCTTGGCGAACTCCTCGCCGGCACGTCTGCCGACCTGCTCGCCCATCTGCGCGCCGCTGAACCCGACCCGTGGGACCAGCTTGTCCTTGGCGCAGGCCGAGGGGTCCGGACCGTCGACGCACACCTGGTCGTCGGAGGTGAGCAGCGGGACGCCCGCCGACTTGGCCAGCTGGACGATCTGCGGCCCGACCGCGGGCGCCGGCACCACGATGATGATCCCGTCGGTCTTCTGGCCGATCGCCGCCTGCGCCTCGCTGACCGCCTTGTTGGCGTCCTCGCCCAGGTCGACGACCTTCAGCTCGGCCCCCAGCTCCTGGGCCTTCGCCCTGGCTCCCTCCGCCTCGCCGAGGAAGTATTCCTGGTCCCCCTGCTTCTGCAGGTACGCGATGGAGATCTTGCCGTCGTCCTGCTCGGGCTGGCCGCCGGTCTGCACGGCGGTCTCCTCTTTTCCCGACGAGCACGCGGCCAGACCCGCCACCAGCTCCGCCGTCAGGACTGCCGCCAGGACGGCCTTTCCGCGCCGTAACGATAACAGGGACATGGTGGGCTCCCTTGTAGGGTCCTTCACTTCCGAACATCCTGCGGCCTTAATGTAGACGCAATCCATCAGATTCCATCAAGTCCACACTCGTAACGGTTTAACATCAGCGCCACATCGCGCGCCGTCGCCGCAATTCTCATGAGGAGCCCATTCATATCCATGACTCCGGTTGAGGAGGTATTGGACAATGTTCGATGTGGCTGCGGCCCATATCGGAACGGTCCATCCACAGCCCTCACCGGCTGAGGGAGTTTCATGGAGCAGGCCGGTCCGGCGACATGTGACCCGACTCGGACGATCAATCAGCGCGGGCTGCGACTCGTGGCGTCCCGTTGGATGTCGGCGACCGGAATTATCAGGCCGACATAGGCGATCGGCCGGCCCTCGGCCTCGCCGGTGGCCCTGTTCACCGCGGACAGCACGTCGGAGGAGAGGCTGACCCGGAGGTCGTCGCCGTCGTCGGCGGTCTCCGACCTGTCCGGCGACTCGGAGTGCGCGGTGACCGACCGGTTGGGCTCGATGGAATAGCCGAGATCGTCGCGCTCCTGGTCGCTGCACAGGCAGGGGGAGTCCTTCGGCCGGTACGGCAGGAGCCACACGCGGGCCGCCGTGTCGAGGACGCCTATGCCGGAGGCCCCCAGGATCCGGTCGAGCGGGCGGGTGTCGTCGCCCATCTCGCCGGTCCACGACAGGTCTTCCGCGCCGGTGTCGGACAGGCGCAGTTGCACGATGAGGTGTTTGCCCTTGACCCGGTCGCGGCGGGCGTGCGGGCGGCTGTCAGGGCCAGGATCCGGTTGGGCGTGGCGCGGATCTCGCCACGCCCGGAGGTCGGGCGGCCATCAGCCGGGAATCACCGCCACGGCCTCGACCTCGACCAGTTGGTCGTTGTAGCCGAGCGCGGCGACGCCGAGCAGCGTGCTGGGCACGTCGTGCCCGCCCATGTACTCGCGGTAGACCTCCCAGGCGGCGACCAGGTCGGCCTGGCGGGAGGAGGCCACGTACACGGTGGTCTTGGCGACGTCGGTCAGTGACGCGCCGGCGTCCTCCAGGGCGGTCACGAGGTTGCGCATCACCTGGTGGGTCTGGCCGGCGTAGTCGCCGACGGCGACGGTGTTGCCGTCGAGGTCGAGGGGGCACGCGCCGGCCACCCAGATGGAGCGCACGGGCGCGTCCGTGACGGCGGCGTAGGCGTAGTCGACCGCCTGGGTGAGGCGGCTGTTGCGGATCAGGCGGACGCCGGAATTAGTAGGCATTCGCATATGATCTACATTGGCTTATAATCTGTCAACGCGTATTATTACTCCATGAAAGATCGCCGCGACCTCGCCGCGATGCTGCACCCCCTGGTGCAGTCGCTCATCGCCGCCGAGCAGCCCGTGCTGGCCGCGCACGGGATCTCCATGTGGGCGTACGCGGTGCTCGCCGCCCTCGAGGGCAACGCCGTGCGCACCCAGGCCGCCCTGGCGGAGGCGATCGGCGCCGACAAGACCCGGATCATCAGCACCCTCGACAGGCTGCAGGATGCCGGGCTCATCACCCGCGATCCCGACCCCCGGGACCGGCGGGCACGCGTCCTCGCGATCACTGCTCGGGGCGGCGAGGTCTGCCGATCGGTACAGGCCGGTATCCAGGCCAACGAGGACCGCCTGCTCGCCCGGCTGCCCGAGGGTGAGCGCGAGAGCTTCCTGCGCGCCGTACGGACGCTGTCGCGGCTCACCCGCGAGGAGATCGTCAGCGGGACCGGTCCGCGTAAGCCGCCGCCGGGTCCGCGGACGGGCGTGGCCCGCGACCGGGTCCGAGCACGTCCGGAGTGACCAACGGGCGGGCGGCGGCGGTCAGCCGCGCCGGTGCCGCGGCAGCAGCAGGCTGACCGCCGCGATGGCCAGGCCGAGCCCGGCCGCCATGAGGAAGACCAGGTCGTAGCCGACGGCGAGGGCGTCGGCCGGGGAACTCCCGCCGGCCTCCGACGCGGTTCTGGCGCCGGCGGCCGTCGCGAGCACCGCCAGGCCGATCGACCCGCCCACCTGGCTGGCGGTGTTGGCCAGGCCGCCGATGATCCCCGCGTCACCCTCGGGAACGTCGGCGGTCGCCGCGGCCATGAGGGTGGGGAAGGTCAGCCCGATGCCGGCCGCGATGAGCAGCGTAGGACCGAGCACGCTGGTGAGGTAGCCGCTGCCGGCGTGGGCCAGGGAGAGCCAGCCGAAACCGGCCAGGAAACAGGCGCTGCCGGCCAGCACCAGGGGCCGCACACCGGTCCGCGGCAGCAGGGTGGCGGCCCATCGCGCGACCAGCATGAACATCACTGCCGCGGGTGTCTGCCCGAGCCCGGCCTGAAGCGCGCTGAAGCCGAGCACGTTCTGCAGGAAGAGCGACGTGAAGTACCACATCGCGATGGCGATTCCGCCGAACAGCAGCAGCATGCCGTTGGCGACGGCCACCCCCCGGATCCGCAACAGCCGCAGGGGCATCATCGGCTGGGTGGCGAAACGCGCCTCCACCACGGTGAAGACGGCGAGCAGGAGCAGGCCCGCCACCACCGGCCCGACGACCAGCCCGGACGACCAGCCGTGATCGGCGCTCTGCATGACCCCGTAGATCAGCGCGGCCAGCCCCGCCGTCCCCGTGACCGCGCCGGTGAGGTCGAGCGATTCCCGCCGGCCGGCCCGTGCGCCGGCCAGCGACATCATGGCCACTACGATCAGCACCGCGCCGATCGGCACGTTGATGAGGAAGACCCACCGCCACGACAGTCCGGTCGTGAGGGCGCCGCCCGCGACCGCGCCGGCCATCCCGCCCACACCGCCCGAGGCGGACCACGCGCCGAACGCCTTGGCGCGCGCGCCCGGCTCGGTGAAGAAGGTGTTGATCACGGCCAGCGTCGCCGGGGCCATCATGGCCGCTCCGACGCCCTGCGCGACGCGGGCCGCCACCAGGACCTCCGGAGCGGTCGCCAGGCCGCCGACCAGACTCGAGACGGAGAACGACAACAGCCCGGCGACCAGCATCCGGCGCGGGCCGAACAGGTCGGTGGCGCGGCCACCCAGCAGCATGAAGCCGGCGAAGGCGAGCAGGTAGCCGTTCACCACCCAGGCCAGGCCGGTCGGTGTGAAGCCGAGGTCCTCGCGGACCGCGGGCAGGGCGACGTTGACGATGGACGCGTCCAGGATCACCATGAACTGGCAGGCACACGCCAGTGACAGGACCAACCAGGCGAGGCCGGCCTGCGGCCTGGCCCGCTGGGACGCGGTGCTGGTGCTTGTCATGACTTCCTCCTTGTCGATCCGTCGCTCACGCGGTGTGGGAGGTCGTCCCGGCCATGGCTCCGCGGGGGTCCCCGTCGTCCGCGGCGGCGTCGGTGACGTGGCCGCCCCCCAGCAGCCGGATCGTGATCCGGGCCAGCCGCCGTCCCTGGTACCTGGCCGCTTCCAGCGCCGCGGTGTCCGGGCCGTCTCCGGACGGGCCGGTCACGAACGACGTGCCGTAGGGGTTGCCGCCGGCGGCGTACACGACCGGATCGGTGAATCCGGGCGGGACGATCAGTGCCCCCCAGTGGTAGAAGACATTGCCCAGCGACAAGATCGTGGCCTCGCTGCCGCCGTGCCGGTTGAACGCCGAGGTGAACGCGGTCACCGGCTTGTCGGCCAGTCCCCCTTCCTGCCACAGCCCGCCGGCCTGGTCGATGAACTGCTTGAGCTGCGCGGCCGGTGCGCCGAACCGCGTCGGCGTCCCGAACGCGAACGCGTCGGCCCACGCCAGGTCCTCGACCGAGGCCTGGGCGATCGACGTGGTGGCGTCGGCGTGCTGCCGCCACTGCGGGTTCTGGGCGATCGCGCTGTCGGACGCCAGTTCGGCGACCCGCCGCAGCCGTACCTCGGCCCCGGCCGAGGCGGCGCCCTCGGCGACGGCCTGCGCCAGTGCGTGCACATTGCCTGTCGCGCTGTAGTAGATGACGGCGACCTTCACGGTCATGTCGGCTCCCTCGAGGTCATGTAGGATTAGTTACGCGGATAAATATTACGCACATAACTAATTCGGTCAAGGAGAGCCCATGGACTTCGAGCAAGCCGACGCCCTCAACCAGGCCATCCGCCTGCTGAGCCTGCGCCACCGGGCCAGGGCCGCCGCGCTGCTGGCCCCGCTCGGCCTGCACCCCGGGCAGGAGGCGCTCCTGCTCGAACTCGCCCGGACCGGCCCGATGATCCAGGCCCAGCTCAGCGAGGCGCTCGGCTGCGAGCCGCCCAGCGTCACGCTCATGACGCGCAAGCTCGAAGCCGCCGGCCACATCCGCCGCAGACCCGCCCCCTCCGACAAGCGCGCCAGCGTCGTCGAACTCACCGACAGCGGCAAGGCGCTCGCCGACCAGGTCAAGCGGCTGTGGTGCGCCCTGGCGGAGGAGACCGTGACCGGCCTGCCCGCCGAAACGGTGGCGGAACTGCCCGGCATCCTCAAGGCCTTGACCGGCAACGTGGACACCAGGCGCCCCGCCCCCCGCCCGGCCGCCGGCACGGTCTAGTACTCCAGTGACACTTCGCGATCATGGTTGAGATCTGCGCTGGTAGTGGCAGTGGCGGGCTGTTGCTTGGTGACGACGGCGCCACTTTGACCAGCGCAGGATGTCCGTAATCGAGCGGTGCCGGGTCAGCAGGAGTGCGGCCAGCAGTCGGCGGATCTCGGGCAGCGTCAGTGGGATGTGGTCGTCTGCGGTGTCGGGTGGCTGGACGGCGGCGATGGCTGCCAGGAGCGCCAGGGCGAGCATGGCCAGGGTGATGTGCCAGTGCCAGGGCGTCCAGCCGCGCACCTGGTAGTGGTCTAGGCCGACCTGGCCCTTGGCAGCTTGGAAGGATTCCTCCACCGCCCAGCGGATACCCGCGACGCGTACCAGGCTCATCAACGGCTGCCAGGTGGGGGCGTAGCAGCGGTAGAAGGCCAGTTCTCCGGTGGCCGGGTGGCGGCGGATCAGCAGCCACCGCCAGCCGGACCGGTCGGTGTCGATGCGGGCCCAGGCCCAGGCATACAGGCGCTGTCCCTTGGCGCCAGCTCCGGCGCTATAGCGGTGCCAGTGCCGATCGGCCACCCGTGCGGCGGCTTGGGCCGCGCTCACCTGGACGCTCTCCAGGTCCATGCGCCGGTTGCCGGCGATGGCCAGCACATAGCCCTTCTGATGCGTCTCCAAGGCCGCGCGCAGGCGCGGGTCTTGGCCATAGACCTCATCACCGCTCACCCACGAGGCCTGCACGCCCGCGTCCAACGCGGCCAAGACCATCTGCGTGGCCAGGGCGGGTTTGGTGGCAAAGCCTGTCTCGGCCGGGATGCCAGACGCGTGGCAGCGGTCGGGGTCGGCCAGCCAGGAGTGCTCGGGCAGGTAGAGCCGCCGGTCCAGCAGCGCCCGGCCGCGCGCGGTGGCATACGCCAGGAACACACCGATCTGGCAGTTCTCGATCCGGCCCGCGGTGCCGCTGTATTGGCGCTGTACTCCTGCCGAGTGCGTTCCCTTCTTGACGAAGCCGGTCTCATCCACGATCAGCACGCCATCGGGGCCGAGCCGGTCGACGACGAAGGAACGAACGTCATCGCGTAGCGCATCAGCGTCCCACCGGGCAGTGCGTAGCAGCCGCTGCAGAGCCTGCGGGCCATTGACGGCGGCGTGCTCAGCCAGGTTCCAGCAGTTTTTGCGGTCGAGGTCGGCCAGCAGTCCACGGACGTAAGCGGTGGCGGTGCGACGCGGTGCGACGCGGTTCGATACGGCCGAACCGGCCGGCGATCTGGGCCATCATCTCGTTGAAGATGACCATCCAGGCATCAGGGTCTACGCTGTGGCTCGCAGCCACCGCATGATCTTTGGTTGTCTTCACAAACTCCAAATGATCATGCGGTGGCCGTCGCCATGTGACACAACCTCCTCAAGATCGCGGAGTGTTACCAAGCATTAAGTGTCGAGGAGTCGTAGGGCCGCTTGGCTTCTGGCGATCAGCTCGGGGTCGCCTTCGGTCATGCGCAGCGCCAGGGCCTCCTGCAGCACCTGGCGCGCCTCCTGTCTGCGATCCAGGTCAATGAGGGTCTTTCCGAGATGCTGGAGTGGGAAGTACAACATCTCGGGTACTTCTTCCCTTGCAAGGGTGAGCATCGTGCGGCAGAGAGTTTCCGAGGTTGCTGCGTCGCCTGAGTAGCGATAGGCGTCGGCCAGATTGATTGACGCGGCGATCCGCCTGCCGCTCGTCTCCGCTAGGTCGAGCGCGCGGTTGAGGTAGTGGATCGCGTCGCCGTACTCGCCCAGAACCAGCAGCCCGATCCCCAGAGCGCGCAGCGTGGTGTAGTCGGTGGGGCTCTGAGCGCGGGCCGAGTCGACGAGTGCGGTGAGCCGATCGCGATCGCTGGGGACCATCCGTTGCCGTTCGTCGTAGGCGATGAGCTGGCTGATTTCTTGGAATAGCACAGCCAAACATTAGGCGCGTTAAGGACTTGGGCGAGCGTGGCGACCACCTTCATGCCACCTCAACGCACAAGATCGCGAAGTGTCACTGGAGTACTAGACGAGTGGGTGCTGAGCCGTTCGGGGTGCGGGAACGGCGAAGGGTGTCGACGATCCGTCCGTGCCGACAGACATCGGCTGTCCGGCACGACAGGCGTCGGCGGGCGTCGCGTGGGGTCGCTCGGTCGCCGGACCTTCTACGATGGATCTACTTTGTAAAGGGCGAAGATCGCTCCGGTATACCCATACCGTGTGAAGGCAACCACTCTGAAAGGGAGACGTGAAAGTGGCACGCGAAGCCGTCTGGGCGGTCATCACCGCGATGTACGACGCCTACCGGCGCGGTGACCGGGCCGGGATCGACCGGCTGCTGCACCCGGAGGCGACGATCTGGGACTCGGCGGACCCCGCGCTGATCACCAGCCTGGCGCAGCTGGACGAGGTCCGGGACGCCCGGCCCGCCGACGGCCCGCAGGAGACCGGGGTGCGCGCCCACGACGAGGTCGTCGACGTCTGGGGGGAGACGGCCCTGGCCCGCTACCTGCTCCGCGTGGACTTCGCCGAGGGAGAGCCGGAGATCGTGCGGACCACCGCGGTGCTGCGGCTCGTCGAGGGGGAGTGGCTCATCGTGCACATCCATGAGAACACGGTCTGACCTGCGGATATCCTGAAGCGACAGGGCCTGGTGCACGCCTGGTGCCGGGTCCGGCGGGCGGAGTGCACAGTTCTTCCGGAGGGGGCTGGACCTATGGTGCGGCAAGACTTCGCGCCCCCCTCCCGAGGAGCCCCATGACCGCCACCGAAACCCGGACGCTGCCCATCGGCGCCGCCTTCGACCGGATGCCGTTCACCCGCAGACACGTCCTGATCGCGCTGGCGCTGTTCGTCGCGTTCGTCATCGAGTCCTGGGAACAGCTCGCTCTCATCTACGTGTCCGGAGACCTCGGCACGGCCTTCGGCGTCGACGAGGCCGGGATCGGACTGGTGCTGTCGGCCGTCGCGTTCGGCATGATCCCCGGCGCGCTGGTGTGGGGGCCGGTCGCCGACCGGATCGGCCGCCGGCCCGCCTGCTTCTGGTCCCTGGCCGCCTACGGGGTGATCGCGCTGGCCTCGGCGTTCGCGCCGAACGTGGAGACCCTGATCGCGCTGCGGGTGGCCTCGGGGCTCGCCCTGGCGGGGGTCTACACCGTCACCTTCCCCTATTTCCTGGAGCTGCTGCCCACCAGGAGCCGGGGCCGGGCGGCGGTCTACCTGTCGATCGGCTGGCCGATCGGCATGCTGGCCGCCATCGGCGCCTCGGTCTGGCTGGGCGACCTCGGATGGCACGTGGTCGTCGTCGCCAGCGCGGTGGCGGGCCTGTGGGCGTTCGCGATCAGGGCCTGGGTGCCCGAGTCGCCCTACTGGCTGGCCGCCAGGGGCCGCCAGGACGAGGCCCGGGCGGTGCTGCGCGAGCTGGGCAGCCCCGACGCCGACGCGGTCTTCACGGTCACCACCGAGCGCGCCGGCCACCCGCTGGACCTGCTGCGCGGCAGGCTCCGCATGATCACCGTGGTGATGCTGCTGCTCAATTTCGCCTTCAACTGGGGCTACTGGGGCCTGCAGACCTGGCTGCCCACGTTGCTGCAGCAGAAGGGCCTGAGCATGGACGCGAGCCTCGGCTTCGCGGCGCTCAGCGCGCTCATGATGATCCCCGGCTACGTCAGCGCGTCGCTGCTCACCGGCCGCTTCGGCCGCAAGAAGGTCTTCCTGGTCTACGTGGTGGCCGCGGCCCTCGGCGGGCTGGGTTTCGCCACCGCGTCCACGATGACCGGCCTCTACGTGGGCAACTTCGTCCTGTCGTTCTTCAGCCTGGGCGCCTGGGGCGTGTGGAACACCTGGAACGGCGAGTTCTACCCGACCGCGCTGCGCGGCACCGGTTACTCGTGGGCGACCGCCTCCCAACTGGTGGCCACCACCGTCGCCCCGTCCGCGGTGGGGGTGCTGCTGGCCCATGCCACCGGCTTCACCGCGACCATGCTGGTGATCAACGCGTTCATGGTGGTGACGGCGCTGCTGGCCGTGCCGCTGCCGGAGACCGAGGGACGCGGCCTGGAATGATCCTCGGTGTCGATCTCGGAGGGCCCGCGCCGGTGGTGGTGGCCGTCCGGGACGGTGCCCTGACGGAGCCGGCCGGCGCGGCCCGGGCGGTGTCGGTCGCGGTGGACCTCGACACGGTACGGCGGGCGCGGGTCGCGGCGGTCAGGGTCGCCGGGCCGTGCCCACCGGGCCTCGGCCCCCTGGTGGGCTGGCCGCCGGATTCGGGGACGGCGACGGTCGTCCGGGGCGGCCACAGCCTCACCGGGCGGCCGATCGCCGAGCTGGACGCCGGCGCGGTGGCCCGCTTCGCCGCCGGATGCGGCCTGACGGACTTCGCGGTGACCGCGACCGGCTCGCCGGTGGTGGCCGATCACGAGCTGGCCGTCGCGGAGATCATCACGGCCGAGGTGCCCGGGGCGCGGATCACCCTGTCGTACGAGTTCGGCCGGGCCGGGCTGCGGGAGCGGGAGAACAGCGCGATCCTGAACGCGGCACTCGGCCCGGAGGCCGACCGGATCGCGGGCCGGATCACCGGCCGGATGGCCCGTGACTTCCCGGGGACGCCGCTGCTGTTCGCCAGGACCGGGACGGGCCTGGTCTCCGCCCCCTACTTCCGCCGCTACCCGCTGGTCTGCTATCTGGGCGCCTTCACCTGCGCGCTGCGCGGCGGCGCGGCGCTGGCCGGGCTGGCCGACACCGCGGTCCAGGAGCGGGGGACGAGGGTGCGCACCGGTCTCGTGGCCGGGGGAGTGCCCAGGACCGGGGGGCGGCGCGACACCGGCGTCCCGGTCAACGTGCCGCTGCCGATGTCCGTGCAGGCTCCGGGGGGCGTCGCGGTGGGGCCCCGCGCGCGGGAGGCGGGCCCGGGCTGGCAGGTGCCGGAGCGGGCGGAGCTGGCCGTGGCCTACGGGGCGGCGCTGGCCGGGCCCACCGCCGAGGTGGAGCGGATCGTGCACGCCCGGGGCCGCGCCGAGCTCGACCGGGCGATCGACGACGCCCGCGACGAGGCGCTGACCCGCGTGGTGAGCGCTGGAGCGGCCCCCGGATCCGCCCGTGTCGCCACCACGGTCGTGAACCCGCTCTCCTACCTGCCCGACGGCCTCTACCGGGTCCAGGTGAAGGCGGAGGGAGCGCCCCCATGAGTCACCGCCTCCGTGGTGACGCCGGGAGCTCCGTGGTGACGCCGGGAGGGGGATCGGCGTGATCGACTCCGGCTCGCTGGCCGCCTTCGCCGCCGGGTCGCGGCTGTTCGCCACCGGCGCGGCCGACTCGTCCTTCCAGGTCGCGCTCGACTGGGCCGCGTCGGTGCTGGGCGCCGGGGTGCCGGTGATCGACGCGGGAGCCCTGCCGCCGGAGACGCTCTGCGTCGCGGTCAGCCTCTACGGCTCCACCACGGCGCTCGGCGAGCAACTGCCCCGGGGGGACGAGCCCCGCCGGGTGGTCCACGCGCTGGAGCGCCGGCTCGGCCGGCGGGCCGGCGCGGTCGTGGCGCTCAACCTGGCCGCGGAGAACGCGCTGCTGCCGGTGATCACCGCGGCGCTGCTGGGCGTGCCGCTGGTGGACGGCGACGGCACGGGGCGGGTGTTCCCGCTGATCGAACAGACCACCTACACCCTGGGCGGGGTCGCCGCCACGCCGCTCGAACTCGCCGGTCCCACCGGGGACCTGGTCGGGCTCGACACCGGGTCCGGCCGGGTGGAGGAGCTGGCCCGCCCCCTGGTCCTGGCCCTGGGCGGCTGGGCGCTGGCCGCCTGCTACCCGATGTCCGCCGAGGTCCTGTCGCGCGTCCTGGTCCCCGGCACGGTCGGCCGCCTGCTGGCGGCGGGCGTCCCGGGCGCTCCGCGTTCCCTCGCCGCGCCGTACGGCGTGCGGACCCTGTGCCGGGGCCGGATCGCCGAGGTGGGGGGCAGTACCGGCTACGGCGGGGACCGGTCGCTGCCGTCGCTGCCGTCCAGCATCGTGGTCCGGGAGACCGAGGGGCTGGGCAGGCTGGTCCGGCTGGAGGCGCACAACGAGGTCGTGCTCGCGCTCGCCGACGGCGCGGTGGCGGCCATGGCGCCCGACCAGATCTGCATGATCTCGACGCTGGACGGGGTGGTGGTGGACGTCGACAAGGCGTATCCGGGCCTGGAGGTGGAGGTCATGGTGGTGCGGGCCGCGCCGGTCTGGCACACCGAGGAGGGCCGGGCGCTGGGCGGGCTGCGGGCGTTCGGGGTGCCGTTGTGAGGCGGGACGGATGGTCGGGGGAGGCGCGATGGCCGAGTTGAGGGAGCGTCCGGGGTGGGCCACCCCGGTCACGGTGGCCGAGTTGGTCAACGGCGGCCCGCTGGCCGGGGCCCGGATGTACGGCACGGGCGAGAACCCGGTGCGCCAGGTCCGCATCGTCGACGACCTGGCGGTGTTCGGGGCGGTGGTCCCGCACACCGCGGTGGTGTTGATCGGCGCCGCCGCCAGCGGCGGCTGGGCGGTGGAGATGGCCATGCGCCGGGCCTGGGAGCAGGCCGCCGCGTGCGTGATCACCTCGTCGGCGGGAGGGCTGGCCGGGTCCGGCGCGGTGCTGGCCGAACGGCTCGGCGTAACGGTGATCTTCGTTGACGAGGACCCGCTGGTGACAGCGGTGCGGGTGGCGTCGGCCGCGGCCCGCCCGGAGGCGGCCAGGACCCAGCTGGTGGCCCGCTGCGCCACCCGGCTGGCAGAGGCGGGAGGGTCGGCCCGGCGGGTGCTCGGGGTGCTCAACGCCGAGCTGTCCGGGACCGCCGTGGCGTTCCTGGACCCCTACGGCTCGCACCTGGCCGGCCGCCGGGGACAGGGGAGCCCGCTCGCGGAGGTGGAGGTGCCCGACGCGGAGGGCCGGCCGCTGGGGGTGCTGGTGGCCTGCGGCCCCTTCCGCTCGCCGGGCTGGCCGTCCGTGGTGGGTGCGGTCCTGTCCCTGGCGGCCGCCCCGCTGGCCGCCTGGGCCGCCACCGGACGGCTCGCCGCCGAGCGGGACGCGGCCGTCCGGTCGGCCCTCGCCACCCGGCTGCTGGCCCAGGCCGCCTCGCGGCCGCAGGCCCCCGCGGCGGCCGGGGGCGGGACGGCGACCGGCCAGGACGTAGGGACGGCCGGGCCCGCCGGTGACGGGGCCGGTACGGAGGCGGACGGGGCGCTCGCCCGCGCGGTCGCCCTCGGCTGGCCGGTCGGCGGGCCGCTCACCGGCTATGCCGTCCGGCCTGTCGGCGGCGGTCGGGACGAGACCGGGACGGCCGGATCGGTCATCGCCGCGATCCTCGGCCCCGGTCCCGTGCTGTCGCGGGGCGGGAGCTGGGCGGGCTGGTCGGACCTGCCTCCCGACCGGCTCGCGGGCCGCCTGACCGAGTGCCTCGCGGCCATGCCGATCCCCTGCTCGGCGGGGGTCGGCGCCCGGGTGCCCGATCTGAGCGGCATGCAGGAGTCACTGCTCGGGGCGGAGGCCGCCGCGGCCGCCTCCCCGGCCGGCGAGGTCGCCCGCGCCGACCGGCTGGGGCCGGCCAGGCTGCTGGCCGCGCTGCCCTCCGGTGTGCTCCGCGCCCAGGCGCGGGTGATCCTCGGTCCGCTGCTGGAGGTGGACCGGGAGGGGACGCTGCTGGAGACCCTCGCCGCCGTCCTGGATGAGGGAGGGGCCTCCCGCGCGGCCGAGCGCCTCGGCGTCCACCGCAACACCGTCACCACCCGCCTCGACCGGATCCGCGCGGCCGGCTTCGACATCGACGACCCGGCGTCCCGTCTCGCCCTTCACCTGGCCTGCCACGTGCTGTGCTGACGGCTCCGGGCGGTGACCACGCCCTCGGCGAGGTCGTGGGCCGTGGCCGAGCGGTCGCGGAGTCCGGCCGGGCCGTACCCGCCGCCACCGCCTGACTCGCAGCGCAGCACGTCGCCCCTGCGGACCGGCAGGGCGTTGACCTTGAGCATCTCGCGCTCGCCGGAGGTGCCCGGGTTGAGGGTGACCCGCGGCGGGGCCCCGGCACCGCCGCCGGCCAGACCCCAGGCGGGCGTGACCGAGCGTTCGAACCACAGCGACAGCGAGGTGTCCGCGCCGAACTCGTACTCCCGGACGACGCCGTGGCCGCCACGCCAGCGGCCGGCGCCACCGGTGTCCGGACGGATCTCGTACCGGGTGACGCGGACCGGGAAGAGGGTCTCCAGGACCTCGATCGGCATGTCGCGCAGGGAGCCGTTGACGCTGTTGATCAGGCAGGTCTCGCCGTCGCCGCCCTCCCAGGCGCCCCAGCCGCCGACGGTCGCCTCCTGGGAGACGTACAGCTTGCCGGTGCGCGGGTCCACACCGGACATCTGGACGATGAGGGAGTCGCCGTAGCTGGCCGCCGCGGCCCTGCCGGGCAGCGCCGGGGCCAGGGCCCTGACCACCAGGTCGATGACCAGACCCAGGTGGGAGTAGTAGTACTGGCAGGCGGCGGGAGACTCGGCGGCGAGCATCGAGCCGGGGCGGGTCGCCACCGACAGCGGGCGGAAGGAGCCTCCGTTGAGCGGCACCTCGCCGCTGACCAGGAGCTTGTAGGCGACCCGGACGGCTGCCACGGCCTGGGCGGCGCCGCAGTTGACCGGGCCGGTGGCCTGGTCGGCGCAGTCGGTGAGGTCCACCGTGACGCTCTCGCCGGCCACGGTCACGGTCACGTTCACCGGCAGCGGGGTGGCCAGGTCGATGCCGTCGTTGTCCAGGAACCCCCCGGCCCGGTAGACGCCGTCGGGGACGGCGGCGATCGCGGCCCGCTCCAGCCGTTCGGTCTGCGCGAAGATCTCATCCCGGGCGGCCGTCACCGTGTCGAGGCCCCAGCGGGAGACGATCTCGGCCAGGCGTCGCCGCCCGGTCGTCACACAGGCCACCTGGGCCCGCATGTCGCCGAGGGTGGCGTGCGGGAAGCGCACGTTGCGGGCGATCACCTGGTGCAGGTCCGCGCAGGCCGCGCCGTCCTCGTAGATCTTGACCGGACCCAGGCGCAGCCCCTCCTGGAAGATCGAGGTGGAGTCCATCGACCCGCCCGGGTCCTTGGAGCCCATGTCCAGCCAGTGCGCGCGGGAGGCGGCGAAGCCGGCCAGCTCGCCGTCGACGAAGATCGGTCCGTAGACGGTGACGTCGTTGAGATGCGTACCGCCGATGTAGGAGTCGTTGAGCATCCACACGTCGCCCTCGCGCCACACCTGGCGGCCGTGCAGGCGCTCGGTCTCGCGGGTGCAGACCTCCAGGTTGCCCAGGAAGATCGGCAGGCCGGAGGACTGGCCGAGCACGTTGTGGTCGCGGTCCAGCAGGGCGACCGCGCAGTCCTTCGCCTCGTAGATCACCGGAGTGTAGGAGGACCTGATCAGGGTGGTGTTCATGTCCTCGGCCGCCTGCAGCAGCGCGCAGCGGATGATCTCCGTGGTCACCGGGTCGATCATTTGGCCCCTCCCACCTTGATGACCAGAAATCCGTTGTCGTCCACCGAGGCCACGCAGCCCGGCGGGATCACCGTGGTCGCCGTCTCCTCCACGACGATCGCCGGGCCGGTGAGCTCCCCCTCCAGCGCGCCGCGGCGCAGCACGGGGGTGGGATGCGCCTCGCCGTCGAAGATCACATCCCGTACGGTCCGCGGCCCGCCGTCCGGCTGGGCGGCGTGGGTGGCGGCGGCCCGGGGGAACACCCCGAAACCGGTGCTGCGCAGCGCCACGAACTCCACCGGCGCCTCAGGGGTGGCATGGCCGTACCGCCTGGTGTGCGCCTCGGCGTAGCGGGCCGCGATCCGCTCCGGGAAGCCGGGCGCGCCCGGTTCGTCGGCGCTTTCCAGGGGGATGGTCAGGGTGTAGTCCTGGCCCTCGTAGCGCATGTCCACCGCGTGCTCGACCCGCATCCGGCCGCCCGCCACCCCCTGCCCGGCCAGCGCGTCGAGCGCCTGGGCCTGCAGGTCCGCCAGCCGGGCCGCCATGTCGGCGCCGTCCAGCTTCTCGCCCGCGCGGAAGTAGGGATGGCTCAGGTCGCGGCGGACGTCGGCCTCCAGCATGCCCCAGGCCGAGAACGCGCCGGGGAAGCGGGGGATGACCACCTCGGAGACTCCGAGCTCGCGGGCGATGAAGACCGCGTGCATGGCGCCGGCGCCGCCGAAGGCGACCAGGGCGAACTCGCGCGGCTCGACGCCGTGCTCCACGGTGAGGGTCCGGATGGCCTGGGCCATCTTGGCGTTGGCCACGCTGCAGACGCCCTCGGCGGTCTGGAGCGTCTCCAGGTGGAGTTCGTCCGCCAGGCCGGCCACGGCCCGGTGGGCTGCCTCGACGTCCAGGGTCATCAGCCCGCCGGCGAACCAGGCCGGGTCCACCCGGCCGAGGACCACGTTGGCGTCGGTGACGGTCGGCTGGGCGCCGCCCCTGCCGTAGCAGGCCGGCCCGGGGACGGCCCCCGCCGACTCGGGGCCGACCCGCAGCGCGCCGGCCTCGGCGTAGGCGATGGAGCCGCCGCCCGCGCCGATCGTGTGGAGGTTCACGATCGGCATCAGCACGGGGAAGCCCTCGACGCGTGCCTCGGCGCTGATGTCCGGCCTGCCGTCGACCACCAGGGACACGTCGAAGGAGGTGCCGCCCATGTCCACGCAGATGGCGTTGGGCCGGCCCAGGAGCCGGGCCGCCGCGACGCCGCCCATGGTGCCGCCGACCGGACCGGACAGCAGGGTCTGCAGCGGCCGCCGCATCGCGTAGGAGGCGTTGACCAGGCCGCCGGAGGACTGCATGACGTGCACCGGGACCGTCAGGCCCCGCTGGGCGAACCGTTCCTCGATCCCGGCCAGGTAGCGGCGGACCACGGGCCCGGTGTACGCCTCCAGCACCGCGGAGGAGGTCCGCTCGTACTCGCGCCATTCGCGGGCCACCTCGTGGGAGAGGACGACGAGGACGTCCTCGCCCAGTTCCTCGGCCAGGATCTCGCCCGCGCGGATCTCGTGGGCGGGGTTGACGTAGCTGAACAGCAGGCAGAGCGCGACCGCGTCGAAGCCCCCGTCGCGGGCGCGCCGGCCCGCGGCCCTGACGGCGTCCTCGTCCAGGGGGACGATCTCCTCCCCGCGCCAGTCCAGCCGCCCGGCGACCTCCACCACGTCCGAGCGGGGGACCAGCGGCTCGGGCTTGCGGTAGCGCAGGTCGAACATCCGGTCCCGGTTGCCGCGGGCGATGCGGTAGACGTCCCGGGCGCCCTCCCCGGTGACCAGCAGCACCCGGGCGCCCTTGCGCTCCAGCAGCGCGTTGAGCCCCTGGGTGGTGCCGTGCACGAAGAAGGAGATCTCGGCCGGGTCGTCCACGACCCGGCCCAGCGCGGAGAACACGCCCTCGGCGAGGTTCCCCGGCGTGGTCGGCGCCTTGGAGGCCACCACGCCGCCGGTCCGTTCGTCGTAGCGGACGACGTCGGTGAAGGTGCCGCCGATGTCCATGGCGGTTCGGAAGCTCATGCGGCGAAGGTATGTCAGGGCGCCGCGCCGCCCCTGGGCGCTCCGCACAGCCCGGGCCGTCCGCCCGGGCGATCCGCCCTCGCCGGTAGCCTGGCGGGATGGCCGCGCCGTACCTCACGTTGGAAGACGTCATGGAGCACGAGATCGAGATCAAGCGGTCACGCTTCATCTGCGCGCTCGCCCCGGCGGCCTCGGAGGAGGCGGCCCGGCGGTTCGTGGCCGGGCGCAGGCGGCTGTACGGCGACGCCACGCACAACTGCTCCGCCTACGTGATCGGCGGGGACCGGCTGGTCCAGAAGGCCGACGACGACGGGGAGCCCGGCGGCACCGCCGGGACCCCGATGCTGGAGACGCTGCTGCGCCGCGGGCTCGGCGACGTGGTGGCGGTGGTCACGCGCTACTTCGGCGGGGTCAAGCTGGGCGCGGGCGGTCTGGTCCGGGCGTACGGCTCGTCGGTCGGCAAGACGCTGGACCTGACGCCCCTGGTCGAGATGGTGCCGGCCAGGGTCATGTCGGTGACCGTGGACCATGTTCAGGCCGGGCGTCTGGAGAACGACCTGCGCGCCTCGCCGTACGAGGTCAGGGAGGTCGTCTACGGCGCCGAGGTCGGCTTCCGGATCGCGGTGCGGGAGGCGGAGCTGCCCGTCTTCCCCGGCTGGGTCGCCACGCACACGGCCGGCCGGGCGGAGGTCGGGGCCGGGGAGAGGGTCTATCTCAGGAAGATCTGAGTCTCCCCGGGGAGGGCCTGGGCGGTCCTCCGCCGATCCCGGGGAGGGCCCGGGCGGTCCTCCGCCGATCGGCCGCCTCCCGGGCAGCCGCCCGGCCCGGCGGAAAAATATGGGATGGATCACAGGCGGTCGCGGAACTTTACCGCGACCGGCCGGCCGGGGCCCGCCCGGCCGGGGACGGCGCCCGGTCCCCGGGCCGGCCCGCCGGCCGGCCGGGGGCGGCAGGTGGGGCGCTGACGTGCGGGAACCCCGGAACTCCCTGATCATCTGCGCGGACGGTCCGGATGCCGGGGCCGCGCGGCCGGGACCTGAGGTTTTCCGCACCCCGCGTGGTGGGGTGCGTGCGAGGCGGGTCCGACGGTCGCCCTCATTTCTGGCGTATTCAAACCTCTTTAGCCTTGTCGCCATGAGTGCAACCAACGTTGGCGGGATCGCCGGGTGGGCGATCAATCTTATGGAGACCCTGGGCGCGCCCGGGGCCGGGGTGGCGATCGCGCTCGAGAACCTGTTCCCGCCGCTGCCGAGCGAGGTGATCCTGCCGCTGGCCGGGTTCACCGCCAGCAAGGGGAACATGACGTTGTTCGACGCCGTCCTCTGGACCACCCTGGGTTCCGTGATCGGCGCGCTGGCACTCTACGGGATCGGGGCGCTGCTGGGCCGCGAACGGGTGGTGGCCATCGCGGCGAAGCTGCCGCTGATCAGCGTCTCCGACATCGAGAAGACCGAGGCATGGTTCGCCAGGCACGGCAGGAAGACGGTCTTCTTCGGCCGGATGATCCCCATCTTCCGCAGCCTCATCTCGATCCCGGCAGGGGTCGAGCGCATGCCGATCACGGTCTTCACCCTCCTCACCACGCTGGGCAGCCTCATCTGGAACACGGCCTTCGTGATGGCCGGCTACCTGCTCGGGGAGAACTGGTCGCTGGTCGAGGACTACGCCGGGATCCTGTCCAAGGCCGTGCTGGGCATCGTGGTGCTCGCCGTTGTGGTCTTCGTCGTGGTCCGGCTGACGGACCGGCGCAAGGGGAAGCACCACGCGTAGCGATGAACGGGTGACAAGGGCCCGCCGGGCGCCCGGCCGGACCGACGCCGGGGGTCCCGGCGGAGCCGGCAGGCCACCGCGGCGCCCGTCCGACCCGATCCGCGCTCATCGGAACCGGTAAGCAGTGATACTGATAACCGCGGACGAGGCAGAGGGAGAATCATGCGGATCGGCGAGCTGAGCCGGCGGAGCGGGGTCCCGATCCCCACGATCAAGTTCTACATGCGCGAAGGCCTCGTCTCCCAGGGCGAGCGCACCGGCCCCAACCAGGCGCAGTACGACGAGGACCACCTCAGGCGGATCAAGCTGGTGCGGGCGCTGGTCGAGGCCGGCGGCCTGTCCATCGCCGCGGCCCGCGAGGTGCTCGTGTTGGTGGACTCCCAGGTCACCGACCTCGGAGTCCTCGGCAAGGCGCAGTACGCGCTGACCCCGCGCAAGGAGGAGCCCGCCGAGCCCGACGAGGCGGGACGGTGGGCGGCCGGCCGGGTGGAGGAGCTGATCGGCGAACGCGGCTGGGCGGTGAAGCCGACCAACCCCGCCCGGCGGACCCTCGCCGACGCGCTGGCCGCGCTCCACCGCCTCGGTCAGGAGGACTTCGCGCCGATCCTGCGGGAGTACGCCGAGGTGGCCGAGCGTCTGGCGACCGTCGAGGTGGAGGCCATCCTGCGCCGGCCCGACCCGGCCGCGATGGCCGAGGCGGTCGTGGTGTGGACCGCCGTCGGTGACACGGTGCTGGGCTCCCTCCGGCGGCTGGCGCAGGAGGCCGAGTCGGCCAGGAGGCTCGGCCCGGCGGAGGGATGAGCGGTGGCTGTTTCAGCGGCCGGCTGTTCAAAATATGTGAATATAACGTGATTTCGTCGACCAAAAAGCCTTCCCGGGCCGTTCAATATCCCACGCCGGCAGACCGTGGGCACGGGGCCGGGTGAGAGGATCTAAGGGGCCGCGGGCCGGTGGCGGTAAAGGACGACGGGAGGGGGAGCGCTCATGGGTCGGCCGGAGAAGGAGGCTGGCATGCCATGGACGGACTTCTGCGCGTAGTCGCCTCGGCGCTGGCCGCGACGTCGCTCGCCGCGGCGGGGTGCGGCAGCGGCGCCACCTCGCAGGCCCCGCCGGCACCGCGGACCGCTCCGGCCACCGGGACCGCTCCGTCCGCGCCGGCCACCGGGACCGCTCCCTCTGCGCCGTCCGCTCCGTCGTCTCCGGCGTCCTCGGCCGCACCGGGCCGTCCGGCCCCCGGCCGCTCCCCTCCGGTGATCACCCCCGAAGAGCGCGCTTCGGCCCTGGTCCGTCCGTCCATCGTCTACATAAGGACGAACTGGTCGGGTTATCTCCGGAACCTGTCGACCGGGAAAATCTGGAAGAGCCGGCTCATAGGATTCACCTCCACCTGCACCGGATTCGTGGTCAATCCCGACGGATACATCGTCACCGCGGGCCACTGCGTCGACCCCGGCATCGATGGCGCTTCCCGCATATTCTTCGACACGGTGATAAAAGAGGAGCGGAAAGAGGGGAACAAGCACACCAAGGAGGAGCTGGACAGGGAGCTCGTCGGCGACTGGGTCGTCGAGGGACAGACGGCGGGGACGCCGGCGGACCGGGAGGTCCGCGTCCAGCAGGGCGTCGATTCCCTGGACGCCGGCGACTACGTGCAGAAACGCGCCCGCGTGCTCATGTTCGAGCCCGTCGGCAAGGGAGACGTCGCGCTGCTGAAGATCGAGAGCGAGAATCTGACGGGTGTCGAGATCGCCCCGGAGGGCGTGGTCGAGATAGGGCTGCCCGTCCTGGCGATCGGCTACTCCGGCAGCAAGGGCAAGGTGACGGACCGGACGCTGGAGCCGAGCAACAAGGACGGAAGGGTCAGCGCGCGGGACACCAGGGACGGGGTGCCCGTCTACGAGATAAGCGCGCCGGTCTCGGACGGCATGAGCGGGGGACCCGTCGTGGAGACGTCCTCCGCCAGGGCGATAGGGCTGGTCAGTTTCAACCTCTCGGAGGAGAGGCAGCCATTCAACTTCGTGGCCTCCTCCGCGCTCATCCGGGAGCTCCTCGGCCGGAACGCGGTGCGGAACGACATCGGCGCCACGGGCAGGCACTACCGCGCCGCGCTGGAGGACTACTGGGCCGGCGACTACGCCGGGGCGATAAGGGAGTTCGACGTCGTCCTCACCCTGGTCCCCTCGCATCGGCAGGCCCAGGAATACCGGACCAGGGCCGTGGCGCGCATGGCGGAGCGGTCCGGCCCTTCTCCCTCATGATCCGGGCCCCCTCCCGCGCAGCCCGCTCTCTTCACGGCGGATCCTCCGCCACGGCCTGGCCGTCCTCCCTGACCCGGCGGCGGGCCCCGCCGGGTCAGCCGTCCACGGGCATGGGAAGGGAGCCCTGCGCGCGGGAGGGCGCGGGCGTCTCCGGCCCCGTCCGGCGCCCGCGCCCGCGCCGCATCCGCGCCCGCGCCGCATCCGCGCGGTGCTCAGCCCTCCAGGGCGTACTGCATCACCCGGAGCTTGGCCTGGGCCTCGGCGAGCTCCGCGGCCGGCACGGAGTCGCCCATGATGCCGCAGCCGGCGAACAGGCGGGCCCGGCGGCCCTCGATCTGGGCGCAGCGCAGCGCGATGCCCCACTCGCCGTCGCCCCGGGCGTCGATCCAGCCGACCGGGCCGGCATAGCCGGCGCGGTCCATGCCCTCCAGCTCGCGGATGACGTCGAGCGCCGTCCCGGTGGGCGTGCCGCCGACGGCGGCCGTCGGGTGCATGGCGGCCACCACGTCCAGGACCGAGGTCCCGGCCGACAGGCGCCCGGTCACCGGGCTGGCCAGGTGCTGGACGTTGGACAGGACCAGGAGCTCGGGCTCCTCGGGCACCTTCAGCTCCGAGCAGAGCGGGGCCAGTGCCTCCCGGACCGACTCCACCGCGCAGGTGTGCTCGTAGCGGTCCTTGTCCGAGGCGAACAGGGCGGCGCCCCGCGCCATGTCGTCGGCCTCGTCGGTGCCCCTGGAGACCGTGCCGGCCAGCACCAGGGAGTCGACCGTCTCACCGGTGCGCCGGACCAGCAGCTCGGGGGTGGCGCCGACCAGCCCGGCGCAGGAGAAGGTGTAGCAGCCCGGATAGCGGGCGGCCAGGCGCGACAGCAGCAGGCGGACGTCGATCTCCCGCTCGGCCGTGGCGGTCAGGTCACGGGCGAGCACGGCCTTCTCCAGGCGCCCCGACCTGATCTGCCGGACGGCCCGCGCCACGGCGTGCTCCCACTCGGGAGCGGTCAGGCTGCCGTCGCCGTAGCGGATCCTGCCGGGGTCGCGGAGCGGGGCGACCAGGTCGAGCCGCTCCTCGCCGAGGGTGGTCAGCCAGGCGCGGCCGTCACGGCGGGCGAGGACGACCTGCGGCACGACGAGGACCGAGCCCGGGGCGTCCGGGTCGAAGGTGAACGAGCCGAAGGCGAGCGGGCCCGAGCCGGGGGCGCCCACGTCGTCGTCGACGTGGGCCTCGCCGAAGGTGGCCGACAGCCAGTCGCGAGCCCACTCGAAACGCCTGGGGCCGGGTGGCACAGCCACACGTGCGGCCTCTCCCCAGGCCACCAGACCCTCACCGTGCCTGATCCAGGCATAGGGGGCGGCCTCGGGAAGTCGCGCGAGCAGGTCGCCGGGGTCGCCGACGAGGGTGGTTCTCACCACGAGGGGACGGTTCAATCCGAGCGCGACACTCACCCGGAACACTCTATGCGGGAAACTGAACGTGTTCGGCGGGTGTCCCCCACTCTGCACGCCCGCCACGCTCTGTCAAGAAAGCCAAGGCACTCGGTCAATGGAGGGCACCGCGCTGTCCTGCGGTGATACATCCGATGCAGACCCGATCTCTCAGCCGGAGGTGCCATGGCCTGCAAGACTGTGACCGCATTCACAGGGATCGTGGTGTCCGCGGTCACCTGGGCGATCCCTCCGGCGGCGCTCGCCGCCGAGCCGTGGCGCCCGGTGGTGATGGCCGCGGTCGGAGACTCGATCAGCGCCGGGTTCAACGCCTGCGGCTGGTACGTCCCCTGTCTCGCCCGCTCCTGGTCCTCGGGTGACGGCCGGTCCTTCCAGAGCCACTACACCAGGCTCCGGAGCCTGGACGACGGCATCGCCGGGCACAACGTGAACCTCGCCGTCCCCGGCGCGACCAGCGCCGACCTCCCCGGGCAGATGGCCAGGGCCGTCGCCGCGCGTGCCGACTACGTGACGGTCCTGGTCGGCGCCCAGGACGTGTGCATGTCCGACGAGCAGCGGATGACCCCGGTGGCGCTCTACCAGAGCCGGGTGGCCGCGGCGCTGCAGCGGTTCCGGGAGGGGCGGCCCTCGGGCAGGGTGTTCCTGGCCAGCGTCCCCGACCTCAAGCGGTTGTGGCGCGTGGGCAAGGACAACCTGGTGGCACGCGGATTCTGGGCGATCGGCCGGATCTGCCCCACCATGCTGGCCAGGCCCACCTCGACCGCCGCGGCCGACCGGGCCCGCCGCCAGCGGGTGCACGACAGGGTCGCCGCCTACAACGCCGCCCTGGCCAGGGTCTGCGCCGCCTACGGCCCGACCTGCAGGTTCGACGGCAACGCCGTCTTCACCGCCCCGTTCACGCTGAGCCACGTCAGTAAATGGGACTTCTTCCATCCCAACGCCGCGGGCCAGGAGCTGATCGCGGAGCGGACCTTCCAGGCGATCCGCGACTGGGCCGAGGGCCCCGTGTGGGAGCCGGCGGAGCCCTGAGCCCCGGCCGGGCCGCCGGACGGGTGGTCCGGCCTTGAGCCCCGGCTGGGCCGTTGGACGAAGTGGTCCGGCCTTCAGCCCCGGCCGGATGACCGCGGCGACGGCCTACAGCCAGCCGTTGTGCCGGGCGCTGCGGGCGGCCTCGATGCGGTTGCGGGTGCCGGTCTTGCCGATCGCGGCGGACAGGTGGTTGCGGACCGTGCTCTCCGCCAGGTGGAGCCGGAGCGAGATGTCGGCGATCGTCGCGCCGTCGGCCGCGGCGGCCAGCACGTCCCGTTCCCGGCCGGTCAAGGGGTTGGCGCCGGTGCTCAGCGCGGCCGCCGCCAGGGCTGGGTCGATCACCTTCTCGCCCGCCAGGACCCGGCGGACCGCCGTGGCCAGCTCCTCGACCGGCCCGTCCTTGACCAGGAACCCGGCCGCCCCGGCCTCCATCGCCCGGCGCAGGTAACCGGGCCTGCCGAACGTGGTCAGGATCAGCACCCGGCAGCCGGGCAGCCGGTCCCGCAGCTCGGCGGCGGCGTCCAGGCCGCTGGTCCCCGGCATCTCGATGTCCAGCAGCGCCACGTCGGGGCGTGTCCGCAGCGCGGCGGGGACGACCTCGTCTCCCGTACCGACCGTGGCCGCCACCTCGATGTCCTCTTCCAGCTCCAGGAGCATGGCCAGCGCACCGCGCATCATGCCCTGGTCCTCGGCCAGCAGTATTCTGATCATGGAATCGTCACCCTCAGCAGGAAGCCGTCTCCGGCGCTCGTCTCCAGCGTCCCGCCCAGGGCCACCGCCCGTTCGGCCAGGCCGCGCAGGCCGTTGCCGGAGCCGGAGCCGCCGGGTCCCCGGCCGTCGTCGTGGATCTCCAGGATGGTCCCGTCCAGCCTGATCTCACAGGTGCGGGCGGCGCTGTGGCGGATGACGTTGGTCACCCCCTCCCGTACGGCCCAGCCCAGCAGGGCGTCGGCCTCCGGGGCGAGCGCCGCCGCGGGCACGGCCACCGTGGCGGCGATGCCCGCCTCGGCCAGAGCCGTGCGCGCGGCGGCCAGCTCGGCGGACAGGCCGCGGCCGCGGTAGCCGGTGACCGCGGCCCTGACCTCGGTCAGCGCCTGCCGGCCGATGGTCTCGATGTCGGCGGCCTGCCGTGCCGCCGCCTCCGCGTCACGGGGGACCAGGCGCCGTACGGCCTCCGCCTTCACCACCATCACCGACAGAGTGTGCCCGAGCAGGTCGTGCAGGTCCCGGGAGAAGCGGAGCCGCTCCTCGGCCACCGCCGCGCGGGCCAGCTCCTCACGGGCCTCGTGGAGCTCGGCGATCACGGAGAAGAGCTTCAGGACGACGCTGACCACCAGGCCGCCCGCGGCCGCTCCCCAGACGGCCACGGAGATCTGCTCCCCACCGGCCCCCGTGCGCCACATCAGCAGGACCATCGCGGCCGTCAGCGCCACGAGGACGGCGTAGGCCGCCCTGCCCCGGACCACCACCCCGCAGGCGATGGTCGTCAGCGGCGCCAGATAGAACCAGCTCTCCACGGACCGGGCCAGCAGGAAGGTCACCAGGAGGAGCGCGGCGAGCGCGACCGTCGCCGCGCCGCGACGGTCGCGGAAGGACAGGGCGACCGACAGCGCGTAGAGGGCGGCGAAGGCGGCCAGGCACAGCGCTGCCGGGCCCACCGGCCGGGCCGTCCCCTCGACGAGGTCACGGACCGGAGGGTAGGCGAGCAGCAGCCACGGGTAGAACGCGAGCTCGCCCGGTCCCCGATGCCTGCTCTTCACCGGTCATCCCTATCACGTGAGGCGCCACCGCGTGAGGCGTCCCGCGCGGCCCGGCGGCCGGACCCGCGTTCCCCGGCGCCGACGCCGCCGTCCCCCCGCCCCCCGCCCCGGACGTCGTCTCGCCCGCGGGGCGCCGGCGGCCCGGTCCGGGCTGGTCCTCCTCAGGGGGCCCAGGGAGCGCCGACGGCCCAGGTGGCGCCGGGCACGGAGGACAGCGCGGCGTACCATGCCGAGGCCATCCTGTCGTAGCCGGTGCGGTTGGGATGCACCCCGTCGGCCAGGTCGGCGGTGGTGACGGCGGCGTGCATGTCGACCAGGTGCACGCGCCCGCCCGCGGCGGCCTTGCTCCGGACGATGCCGGGGATCGCGGCGTTGTAGGCGACGGCCCGGGCCTCCAGCACGGGATCGGCCAGCGGGATGATCGTGGCGACGAACAGCTCGGCCTGTGGGGCCGCCGCGGCGATGCGGTCGATGAGAGCGGAGAGCCTGGCGGGCGCGCCGGCCAGGTCCCGGTTCTGGACCATGTCATTGGTGCCGATGTGCAGCAGCACCGTCCGCGGTGACGTCGCCCCGATCCACCCGGAGACCTGGGCGTCGATCTCGTCGATCCGCCATCCGGAGTGGCCCTCGTGGTCGTGGTCGGCCAGCTCGGCGGGGCCGTTGAAGCCCGAGCCCACGAAGTCGACGAGGTGGCCGGCGTCGGCGAGCGACCTCCACAGGTTGACGCGGTAGCCGCCGGGGACGTTGAAGCCGTCGGTGATGGAGTCGCCGAGCGGCATGATCCGCACGCCGCCGTTGGACTCGTCCGGGGCCGCGACGGGACGGGAGAGGGCCGGGGCGGCGCTGATCGCCACCATGAGCAGCGCGGCCGTCAGCCGCCTGAACCGAGAAGTCATGATGGGCTCCGTCGTGGGGGCGTGGCGCCCGGCGGTGACCGCCGGCCGCCGGGGTGGGGTCAGGGCGCGAGCGGGGCCGTGACCCGCCAGGTGGTGTCGGCGGCGTAGGAGAGCGGGCTGTCGGCCGGGTCGGGGGCCTCCGCCGGAGGCGATCCAGACCTGCGCGGAGATGTGCCGGACGCGATGGCCAGGATAGTTCAGCGACCTGAGGGAGACGCCGGAGCCCGACAGCCCGGGCTGCGAGCAGAACGTCGCGTCCCGGGTGAGCAGCGGGGAGCCGTCGTCGCGGTCGAGGCGGATCCTGATCGTAAACCGGGAGGTAATCGTGGCAAACGGTTGAACGTGTAGATATTTGCAGCGGATTGGCGGCGAATAAAAGGGCCGTCATCGACGGCACTCCTCCGCCAAGAAAAGGCGGAAAAGCAGCGGAAATGCGGATCCGCCCGCCGTGGGAGACCTGAAGCTGGAGGTGTCCGAGCAGCCCTGTTTCCGCGGAGGTCCCGATGGTGCGACGCAAAGTGAACAACGAGTTGAGTGCGGTCGAGTCCCTCAACATCGCGCTGCAGACACTCACCATCTTCCACGGGTACGTCCAGCAGGCCGACGCCAAGCTGGCCACCACGGCCACCGTCCATCTCGGCTTCACCGCCGTCGCCGCCACTCAGATCGGCGGCATGGGGAAGGTCTGGGCGGGCGGTCCACCACTGGCGGTCGCCGCGGTCATCGTGGTCCTGCTCTTCACGGCCGGGTTCCTCGTCGCGGGCCATCATCTCGTCGCCGCGTTGCGTCCCCGTCTCACCGGCCCGGCCGGGGCCAACAGGTTCGGTCTGGTGCGGACGGGCGGGGTGCCGTCGCCGGCCGACGCGGTGAGGCAGCAGCGCGAGGTGTGGGCACTGATCTCCACTCTCGCCGACGTCGCGCTGCACAAGCACGAGCGGATCCGGCGGTGCCTGCCCTGGATGGTTCTGATGCCCCTCGCCACTGTCGCCTGGCTGGCACTGACGGCGCTGACCGGCTGACGCCCGCAGAGGGCGGAGCGGACCGCTGAGCCCCGCTCCGCCCTCGCCGGTCTCCCGGAGCCCTTCAACCCGCGGCCGCGGCCCGCGTTCTGATCCCGTACCTGCCGGTCGACCTACGCCTGACCTTCGCCCGGGGGAGGCGGGCCGAGGTCGGCGAAGGCCGCCAGGCCCGGAAGGTCGGTGACGGTGACTCGCCGGTGGCCGGTGCGCACCAGCCCGCGCGCCGTCAGATCACGCAGGATCTTCTGGACAGTGCTCTCCTTGGCGCCGATCAGGCCGCCGAGCTCGACCTGAGTCAGCGGGACGCCCAGATCCGTGCCCTCCGGTCCGGTACGGCCGTGCCGGGCGAGCACGGCCAGCAACAGGCGGGCCAGGCAGATGTCGCTGTCGTATCCGGCGAACTCCAGCCGCCGCTGATTCGCCCAGCGCAGCCGGTCGCCCATCAGGGTGCTGAGGGTGAGCGCGGCGGAGGGATGCCGCCGGAGGTAACCGAGGAAGACCTCACCCTTGATCAATCGGACGACGGTCACTCCGCAGGTGACCACGTTCGCCGAGCGCGTCGACCCGTCCAGCACGGCCATGTCGCCGACCACGTCCCCTCTGACCTGCACCGCGAGCAGGGCCTCCCGGCCGTTCTCCGTACGGGCGGTCACCTTGACCAGGCCGTGCACGACGACGGAGACGAGGTCCGCGGACTCGCCCTGGCGGACGATCACGTGATCGGCGGGATAGGTGTGGATGACCCCCAGCGCGAGCAGTGTCTGCCTGGACGGCTCCGGCAACCGTGCCAGGAAGGTCTCCGACGGCCAGGGGGACGCTCCCGACGAAGCCGGAACCCACCGCATAGGAGCCCTCCCGGAGGTATGGGGCGAGATACTCTGCCAGCGCGAGAAATGCTATCCACGGAAAGGCTTTCAGCGCCCTGAAAGGCGGGGGCGGCATGGAGATCCCGACTCTCCGGCGGGTGCGGGCGTCGATGTGAAGGCTCCTTGACGCGGTGCCGGTGGTGCGACATGCTCGGCTTCCGCCTCGGCGTCAAGGAGCCTTCACATGAGGTGGCAGCACGGAAGGGGCGGTCCGCCCGCGACGCGGTCACGGAGTGAACGGTGGCCGAACTGTTCCCGCTGAGTGAGACCGACCCCCGCCGGATCGGCGACCACCGCCTGAGCGCCGTCGCGGGAGAAGGCGGTCAGGGCGTGGTCTACCTGGGGCACTCCCCGTCGGGCGCCCGGGTCGCGATCAAGGTGCTGCACGCCCGGATGGCCCGCGACCCCGGCGTGCGCCGGCGTTTCCTGCGCGAGATCGACCTGGCCCGTAAGGTGGCGCCCTTCTGCACCGCCCGTGTGCTCGACACGGGCATGACCGGCGATCGCCCCTACGTGGTCAGCGAGTACGTGCCCGGCCCCTCCCTGCAGGACCTGGTCACCGGCGACGGGCCGCGCACCGGGGGCGGGCTGGAGCGCCTGGCGGTCACCACGCTCACCGCGCTGGCCGCCATCCACCGCGCCGGCATCGTGCACCGCGACTTCAAACCGGCCAACGTGGTGATGGGCCCCGAGGGTCCCGTCGTCATCGACTTCGGCATCGCCCAGGCCCTGGAACAGGTCACCACCCGCTCCGGCCCCGTCGGCACCCCCGCCTACATGGCCCCCGAACTGTTCGCCTCCCAGCCGGCCACCACGGCCTGCGACGTGTTCAGCTGGGCGGCCACCATGGTGTTCGCCGCCACCGGCCGCCGCGCCTTCCCCGGCGACGACGCCACGGCGGTGATCGGCGCCATCGTGCTGGGACAGGCCGACCTGAGCGGCGTGCCCGCCCCGCTGGACGACCTGCTGGCCGCCTGCCTGGACAAGGACCCCGCCGCACGCCCCACCCTCACCGCCATGCTGGGCGTCTTGACCGGCGAACACGCCACCCCCGTCCGGGCGGCACCCGCCGGGGCACCGGCGGCGGCCCCTGGCTCCGGAGACTCGACCGGTCACGTCGTCGCCCGTCCCCCCGACCCCGTGCCGCCACCGGCACACGGCGACCTCGACCAGCCGATGGCCCCCTCCCGCCGACCGCCCACGATGCCCGCCGGCCCGGCCCGGCGGCGCGTCCTGCTCTCCCTCGCGGCGGTGGGAGTCGTCGGCGGGGGCGCCGCGATCATCCGCACCCTGCAGCGGGAGACCCCCACGACGCAGCGGGAGACCCCCGCGACGGGGTCGCCGGCCGTGGGCCGATCCGGCCGGCCGGCATCCGCTCCCGCGACGCCTCATGCCCCGGCGCAGACCTCCACACCGTCGCCGAGCACGGCGCGACCGCCGTTCGGGACCCCGCTCAGCCCCCCGCTCACCGGGCACACCCGCGAGATCAGCGCCGTGGCGATCGCCGCCGTGGACGGCAGGACCGTCGCGATCTCCGGTACCAACTACGACTACACGCTGCGGATCTGGGACCTGGCGGCAGGCCGGCAGATCCGCAGGATCGGTATCTCCTACTCCGTCTGGACGCTGGCCACCGGCACGGTGAACGGCACGCCCGTCGCCGTCACCGGCGACAACGCGGGCAGCGGCGGAGACAAGGGGGGCGCGCTCAACGTATGGGACCTGACCTCGGGCAAGCAGATCGGCGAGCCGGTCACCGGTTACACCGACGCGGTCAGCACGCTCGCGCTGGGCACGATGAACGGCAACGCCATCGCCGTCTTCGGCTACGACGACCGCTACACGATGTGGGTCTACGACCTGACCGCGGGCCGCCGGATCGGCCGGCCCCTCACCGGTCACACCGACGCGGTGACGGGAGCGGCGATCCATGCGCTGGGGGACAGGACCGTCGCCGTCACCGGCAGTTATGACAGAACCCTGCGCGTGTGGGACCTGGCCACGGGGCAACGCGTCGGCCGCCCCCTCACCGGTCCCGACCCCGTCCAGTCGCTGGCGCTCGGCACCTTGGACGGCAGGGTCGTCGCCGTCACCGGCGGCGGCAGAAAGATCCGGGTATGGGACCTGGCCGCCGGTGAGCTGATAGGGCGGCCGCTCACCGGCCACACCGATTCCGTCAACTCGATGGCCTTCGGCACCCTGGAGGGACGGCCCATCGCCGTCTCCGGCGGCGCCTACGACCGCACCGTGCGGGTGTGGGACCTGGCCGCAGGACGTCAGATCGGCAGAGCCCTCGTCGGCGACACCGGGTGGGTCCACTCGGTGGCGGTCGGGACCCTGAACGGCGTGACCGTCGCCGTGGCCGGCGGCGACGACCGCAAAGTCCGGGCGTGGAGTCTGGGCGCGACATGAGTGGAGTCCGGGCGCGACATGAGTGGAGACGCCAGCCCCGCAGGTCGAGGACGGGATCGACACCCCGGCCGTTGAAGCCGCACACCCGTTGAGGACATCCGCCGAGGGTCCCCGCCGACCTGGCCCCGCCCGGCACGCGTCCGGCGACGGCCGCCGCGGCGGTCCTGCCGGGCGGTCCCCACGAGGCCGGCTCCGGCGGCTCGCCCGCCTTCGCGCCCGTGCTGAGCCCGCTCCAGGGCGAAGTGCTACGGCTGGTCGCCGCGGGCGCGTCCAACGGGCAGGTCGCCCGCCGGCTGTACTGACCCGTCAGGCGGTGGACTACCACCTGGTACGGCTGCGCGCCAGGCTCGGCGCCGAGAGCCGGTCGGCGCCGGCCGGGGGGCGTTCGTGCTGGGCCTGTCCGTGTCCGGCGTGTGGCCGCCGGTCCCGCACCCGCCCCTGGCCGGGGTGGGTGCGCTGGAGTGCGGTTACTGGACGCCGGGGAACTGAACGGACCATGATCTCCCGGCTCGCGGACTCCAACCGGCCGCCAACGCTCACGTGACGACGGCACCGGCGGACGTCAGCGGACATGGTGGTGCTCACGGTCGTGGTGCTCCTCGAGGGCGTCGAGCAGGTGTTCGGCGGAGGAGTCCGGAGGGGGCCGGTGAAACGGGAAGCTGACGGGCTCGCCGACGCACACCGCTCCGAGGGCGGCGAACACCGGCCGGAGCTGTTCGACGGCTCGCAGACCGCCTGAGGCCTGCCCGTAGCCAGGCCGCGGCGGTGGGGCCGAACCTGCCCTCCCGCACGCTGCCGATGACGATCGCCACTCGCATTCCGCCTCCTGCCGTCCTGTTGGTGGATTCCACTGTGTCGGTGGCCGCGCACGATCGGCTGGGGGTCGGCTGGAGATAGCTTTATCCGGTGCGATTTGGAGTGCTTGGTCCGCTTTCGGTGTGGACCGCCGACGGGACGCCCGTCCGGGTCCCCGAGTTGAAGGTCCGCGCGCTGCTCGCCGACCTGCTGGTGCACGAGGGGCGGCCGGTGTCGGCCGACCGGCTCCTGGACGATCTGTGGGGCGAGGAACTGCCGGGCAACCCCTCCAACACGCTGCAGACCAAGGTTTCCCAGCTACGCCGCGCGCTGGGTGACCGGGAGCTGGTGGCCTACCAGCCGACTGGATACTCGCTGGTCAGCGACTCGGTGGACGCCGTCGAGTTCGCCCGGCTGCTCGCCGGTGCGCTGGCGAGCGATGATCTGCGGGCGAGAGCCGACCTGTTGTCCGACGCGCTGGCACTGTGGCGCGGTCCCGCCTACGCCGACTTCCGCGACTCCTTCGCGCACGCCGCGGCCTCCCGCCTCGACGAGCAGCGCCTGACGGCGCTCGAAGAGCAGGCGGAGGTGCGGCTGGCGCTCGGCGAGCACAGCCGCCTGGCCGACGAGCTGGGAGAGCTGGTGGCGGCGCACCCCCTCAGGGAGCGGTTGCGGGCGGCTCATCTGCGCGCGCTGTACCGCGCCGGGCGGCAGGGCGAGGCCCTGGCCGGATACGCCGAGCTCCGTGCCCTGCTGGCCGACGAGCTGGGTCTCGATCCCAGCCCCGAGCTGGCCGCGCTCCACCAGGCGATCCTGGTGCAGGACCCGGCGCTGACGCCCGCGCCCGTGTCCTCCTCGACGAACCTTCCCGTGCAGGTCACCTCGCTCCTGGGCAGGGACGGGGCGGTGGCGGAGGTCCATGGCCTGATGGATTCCTCCCGGCTGGTCACGTTGACCGGTCCGGGCGGGGTGGGCAAGACCCGGCTGGCGCTGGCCGCCGCGTCCTCGCTCGCCTTCCCCGACGGCGTGTGGCTGGTGGAGCTGGCCGGGGCCACCGGGCAGGTGGCCGAACTGGTGGCCGCCGCGCTGGGCGTCCGGGACGAGACCTCCTCGCCTCCTCAGGTGCCGGTGTCCGACCTGGCGGACCGGTTGGCCGCCGCGCTGCGCGGGCAGCGGCTGCTGCTGATCCTCGACAACTGCGAGCACCTGGTCGAGGAGGCGGCCGCGCTGGTGGAGCTGCTGCTGCGGACGGCTCCGGCGGTGCGCGTGCTCGCCACCAGCCGGGAGTCGCTGGCCCTGCCCGGGGAGGCGCTCTTCGTGGTGCCGCCGCTCGACCAGGCGAGCGCGGTCGCGATGTTCGCCGACCGCTCGGGCACGTCGCTGGACGCGGAGAGCACCCTGTGGGCCGAGGCGATCTGCCGGCGGCTGGACGGACTGCCGCTGGCGTTGGAACTGGCGGCGGCGCGGGTGCGGGCGCTGGGCGTACAGGGGGTGGCCGAACGGCTCGACGACCGGTTCCGGCTGCTGGGGGGCGCGGGCCGGGGCCGGCCTGCCAGGCAGCAGACGCTACGAACGGTGATCGACTGGAGCTGGGAGCAACTCACCGAGCCGCAGCGGGCCGCGATGCTGGCGCTGGCGGTCCATCCGGGCGGGTGCACGCTGGAGGCGGCCGAGGCGGTCGGGGTCGAGCTCGACCTGCTCGACCAGCTCGTGAACAGATCGATGGTGACGGGCGCGCCCAGATACCGGCTGCTGGAGAGCGTGGCCGCCTACTGTCTGGAGCGGCTCGACCAGGACGATCCGGTGGTCGGGCTCAGGGACGCCTACTACACCGAGCTCGCCGTACGGGCCGCGCCTCACCTGTACGGCAGCGCCCAGCGGCGGTGGCTGTCGCGGCTGGACGAGGAGGTGCTCAATCTCAGGGCGGTGCTGGAATCGGCGGAGTCACCGCGATTGGTCGAGGCGCTGACCTGGTACTGGTATCTGCGGGGCAGGTATCAGGAGGGGTATCGGCACACCAAGGGGACGGCTTGGGGCTCCGGGTTCGCGCTGCTGGCCGGCGCCGGCCGTACCGGGGGGACGGAGTTCCCCGACGCGAGGTCACGCTGGTTCCTCGCCCACGCCTGCATGAACTTCGGGGACGTGAGCACGGCGGCCGGGTTGCTGGAGGAGGCGCTGGCACAGTTCAGGGCGCTGGACGATCGCTGGGGTGAGGCGGCGGCCCTGGCCGGCCGCGCCAAGCAGGCGATGTTCCAGGGCGACTTCGACCTGGCCGCGCGCAGTGGCGCCGAGAGCATGGCGATCTTCGGCGAGCTAGGGGACCGGTGGGGGCAGCTCCAGGCCTCCGACATGCTCGGCTACCTGGCCGAGGTCACCGGTGACTACGCGCGCGCCGGCCGGCTGCACCGCGAGGGGCTGCGGACCGCCGAGGACCTGCGGTTGTGGACGGACGCGTCCTACCGGCTGTCCAGCCTGGGGAGGATCGCCCTGCTGACCGGCGAGCTGGAGCGTTCGGCGGAGTTCCACGAGCAGGGGATGCGGCTGGCGGGCGAGCAGGCGAACAGGTTCGCCGAGGAGTTCGCCAGGGTGGGGCTCGGGCTGGTGGCCCGTCGATCGGGTGACCTCGACCGGGCGGAGGAGCTGTTGCTGGAGTCGCTGGCCTGGAACCGGCGGCTGAAGACGGAGTTCGGCGTGCCGTTCTACGGGGTGACGTTGATCCTGGCCGAGCTGGGGTTCATCGCCTCGGGGCGGGGGGAGGCGGCCGCCGCCCGTGCGCTGCATCTGGAGGGGCTGGCCGCCGCCCGCGAGGTCGGCGACCCGCGCTCGGTGGCGTTGGCGCAGGAGGGGCTGGCGGAGGTGGCGGCGCTGGAGGGCTCCTTCGAGGAGGCGGCCCGGCTGCTGGCGGAGGCGGCGGCGCTCAGGGAGTCGGTCGGCGCGCCCCTGCCGCCGTCCGAACGCGGCGATGTGGACCGCGTCCTTCAAATGATCGCTTCGGGCCCGTAGGCCGACCATCAGCCGATCGTGCGTGGCGGTCGGCACAGTGGGACGCATGAGAGCACTGATCTTCAACCCTGACCTGTCCTTCGGCGTCGTCCCCGACCCGGTTCCCTCGCCCTCGCAGGTGCTGATCCAGGTGTCGGCCGTCTCGCTCAACTACGGGGAGATCGCCTACCGGTCCGTGCGGCTCCGGCCCGACCACGTCTCGGGATGGGACGCGGCCGGGGTGGTCGTACGTGCCGCCGCCGACGGCTCGGGGCCCGCGGTGGGCACGCGTGTGGTGACGTTCGGCTGGTCGGGGGCGTGGGCCGAGTTGCGGGCCGTGGACACCGCCGAACTGGCCGTCGTCCCCGACGGCGTCGATCTCGCCCTGGCCGGCGCGCTGCCGGTCGCCGGGGTCACCGCGCTGCAGGCGGTGCGGCGGCTCGGCCCGCTGTCCGGGCGCAGGGTGCTGGTCACCGGGGCGTCAGGAGGCGTCGGCAGGTACGCGGTCCAGCTCGCCGCCCGTGCGGGAGCACACGTGATCGCCTCCGTCGGCGCTGCGGCGCGGGCCGAGGGACTGCGGGAGCTGGGCGCGGCCGAGATCGTGCTCGGACCCGCCGGCCTGCGCGAGCGAGTGTACGGCGTGCTGGACAACGTGGGCGGGCAGCAGCTGGCCGAGGCGTTCTACCGGTTGGAGGACGACGGCGTGATCCAGGCCATCGGGAAGGCGTCCAAGGAGCCCACAGTGATCGACTTCGAGGAGGCCAGGACACGGTCCCAGCGTGGGCGGATCGAGAACTTCAACGTCACCACTCCCTTCGGCGACGACCTCGCCCACCTCGTCGACCTCCTGTCCAGAGGCGAGCTGGACGCCCAGGTGGGCTGGCGCGGCCCATGGGAGCAGGCCATGGCCGCGGCGGACGCCCTCCTGACCCGCCGGGTCCAGGGCAAGGCCGTCCTCACCCTTCTCCGGACCGACTGAACGGGTTCACCCGGCGACGCCCGCCCCGCCGGACGCCTTCTGGGAGTCGTCGCACCCGGCCGTGGGCAGCTCGCCGCGTCCGGCCATGACCCGAAGACGGCCGCATAGCCGCCCGGCGAGCCGCTCGGGCAGACCTCGCCGGGACCAGCGCAGCAAGAAAGCGCAGGAAGAAGGCGTACACCGCCTCGTGCGGGGGGAAGTCGACCGGCAGGGCCCGCCACTCGATCCCGTACCTGGTCACGTAGTTGATCGCGGCCAGCCTCCCGTAGGTTATGGACCATCGGCCTGCCCATGGGCGCGACCGGCTCGACCATCACCGCTCGCGCCTCGCCTCCCAGCACCCTTCACTCGGCATCGGTCGGATCCGACGGATATGACGGCTCCCGGCCATGACATCGGCGCCTCGGTGAAGCACAACCACGGGCGCCCACGGACGCGGGCGTGCAAACAGACAACCACGGGCTCCTGGCCGCCGAGATGCGTAGACAACACCTCAGCCACCAGGAGCCCGCTCCTGCCCGCAGGCGCATTCGAGATGCCCTCGGCCAGGGCCTCCCGGGTCCCGGCCTGAGCGACCGGATTCATTGTCAGCAGGCTCTTACGCGCGATCGACAAGGCCCCTGCGAGTGACAAGGCTCCCGCGACCGAAGGTTCCGCTCATTCGGGGGACGTCACTCTCCCGGGATGTCGCCACACCGGCTGGTGCCGAAGAGGTGTCCCACGTGTCGCCGTCCGCCCGCCGTCGTTGTCCGCCCACCATTGCCATACCCACCGCCCCGACCTCTCGTCCCAGTCGTAGCCGTAGACGTAGTGATTGCCGGGTCTTCCTCGATGATGTGACCGAACCGGGTGGGAGCGCCGGCGCCGGCGGATCGGTCAGCAGGCGCCGATCCGGTCCACGGCGTCGATCCGCTTCCCGAAGTTGGTGTCGTAGGCCTTGGCGTAGTCGCCGGGATTGGCCCTGCGCTTCTCCCTGGGGTCCCAGTCGATGAAGCAGGCGGAGGCGTTGGCGTAGAAGGAGTAGACGTGGTCGTGCAGGTTGGAGGGCATGTCGCGGTAGCCGCTCGAAGGCGTCCACCGCCACGGGGTGCCGCTGAAGTTGCGGGAGCGCCAGAAGCAGACCTGGCCGCTCCCGCACTGCTCGGCGGCGCGCCTGAGCGCGGCGGCCTGCTCGGCCCGCCCGGTGGACGGTCCGGTCTCCGCCTGGGCCGCAACGGTGGGTCCCGTGCACAGGACGCCGACGGCCGCGGCGGCGAGGCATGCCTTCCGGATGTTCGATCTCACTGTGGATCCTCTGGTCGGGGGTCTGCTCTTGCCCGACCGATGCTTCCTCAGCCACCGTCATCACTTCAAGTGAGTATTCCGTTACTAAAAGTGATCGCGATGTGATCGCGTCGCCCGCCGGGGCCGTCGGCGGGCGACGGCCCCGGCGGGCGGTGGGGGGCGGCCCGTCCGCCCCCCACCGCGATCTCAGCGCCCCAGCGCGGCGAGCGCGGCCGCGGTCTCCGCGGGCTTGGAGAACATCGGCCAGTGGCCGGTGGGCACCGCGTCGAAGCTCCACTCCGGCCCGGCGAGCGCCGCGAAGAGCGGATGGCCGGCCGCGATCATCGCGTGGACCTGCTCCAGCGGGAACGAGCAGGCGATGAGCGTCTTGGGCAGCCCGTCCACGCCGCCCTTCAGCGTCAGCGGCTGGGTCATGGTGCCGTACGGCTGAGCCGCCGCGCGGGAGGCGAACCACTCGCGTTCGGCCTCGCCCAGCCCCTCCAGGCTCGCCCCGGCCTGCTCCTGCTCCTCCCAGGAGATCAGCGGATAGCCCGTCCCGCCCCCCTGCTCGGCGACCCGCGTCTCGATGAACGCCTTCCACTCGGGCTCGTTGAGGTCCATGAACGTCATGCCGTCGGCCGCCGGGCCGGAGTCGAGGTAGACGAGCCGGGCGACGCGCTCGGGGATCCGGTCGGCCGCGCCCGTGACCGCGGCGCTGGCGCCGCTGTGGCCGACGAGGATCACCTCGCGCAGGTCCGCGGAGACGATGGTGCCGACGATGTCCTGGATGTGCGTCTCCAGGTCGACCTCGGGGCCGGCCAGGTGCGCCCGGTCGCCGAGCCCGGTGAGGGTGACCGGACGGACGTCGTGGCCGGCCTCGCGCAGCGCCGGGACGACCTTCTCCCACGCCCATGCGCCGAGCCAGAAGCCGGGGACCAGAACATATGTGCTCATCGCGTTCTCTCCTCTTTCGATTGGTTTCAGGCTAGGATCGAATCCGGACAGAATCAGTCCTGATTTCTGGGGAATCTCCGATGACCGTCACCCGTGTGCTCGCGCTGCTGGAACTCCTGCAGGCCAGGCCGGGCCTGACCGGGCCCGAGCTCGCCGCCCGGCTGGAGGTGGACGAGCGCACGGTGCGCCGCTACGCGGTGCGGCTCTCCGAACTCGGGGTCCCGGTGGAGGCCGAGCGCGGGCGCCACGGCGGCTACCGGCTCCTGCCCGGCTACAAGCTGCCGCCGCTGATGCTCACCGACGACGAGGCCACCGCCGTGGTGCTGGGCCTGCTGGCCGGGCGGCGGACCGGCCTCGCGGTGGGGGAGACGGCGACCGAGAGCGCGCTGGCCAAGATCCAGCGGGTGCTGCCGCAGGCGCTGCGCGAGCGGGTCGCCGCGGTGTCGGCGACGCTGGAGCACACCCGGGAGCCGGCGCCCGCGAGCGCCCCGAAGGCCGGGCCGCTGCTCGCGCTCGCCGACGCCGTCCGGCGCGGGCAGACGGTACGGCTGGCCTACCGGTCCTGGCGGGGCGAGCCCTCCGAGCGCGACCTGGACCCCTACGGCATCGTCTTCCACTCCGGCCGCTGGTATGTCGCCGGGTTCGACCACGACAGCGGGGAGATGAGGACCTTCCGGGTGGACCGGGTGGCGAGCGCCGCGGGGACCGGGCGCTCCTTCGACGCCCCGGAGGGCTTCGACCCCGTCGCGCACGTGGTCGGATCGCTGTCGGCGGTGCCGTACCGGCACGAGGTGAAGGTGCTGCTGGCCACCACCATGGAGGAGGCGCGTGGGAGGATCCCCGCCTCGACGGCGACGCTGACCGAGACCGCCGACGGGATCCTGCTGGAGACCAGGGCCGAGCGGCTGGACGGGATGGCGCAGATGCTGGCCGGGCTCGGCTGGCCGTTCACCGTGATCACACCGGACGGGCTGCGCGGGGAGATCAGGGCGCTGGCCGGCCGGCTCAGCGAGGCGGCAGGCGCGGGACCGTGAGCCGTGGCCGGTCGGCCGGGTTGGGCGTGTGCGGGGGGTGGACGAGCAGGCGCCCGAGGGCCACCTCGATCGCCCTGTCGAGCTGGGTGTCCACGCCCCGGCCATAGTCCTGGGGGGTGATGTCCACCTCGATGTCGGGGTCGGTGCCGTAGTTCTCCACCCGCCAGCCCACGTCGTCGAAGGCGAAGGAGAACTCCGGCTGGGTGGTCACCGTGCCGTCGGCGAGCTGGTGCCGGGGCCAGATGCCGACCACCCCGCCCCAGGTGCGCTTGCCGATCAGCGGGCCCAGGCCCAGCAGTTTGAAGGTGTGGCTGAAGATGTCGCCGTCGGAGCCGGCCCACTCGTTGGTGATCGCGACCATCGGCCCCCGCGGCGACTCGTCGGGATAGGGCTCTGGCACGCCCCAGCGGGGGAAGTTGTAGCCGAGGCGGCGGCGGGCGAGCTTCTCCAGCAGCAGCGCCGACACGTGGCCGCCGCCGTTGAAACGGACGTCCACGATCAGGCCCTCGCGGTCGTACTCGGTGAGGAAGCCGCGGTGGAACTCGGAGTAGCCCTCCGGGCCCATGTCGGGGATGTGCAGGTAGCCGATCCGGCCGCCGCTGCGCTCGTGGCAGTGGGCCCGGTTGGCCTCCACCCAGTCGCGGTAGCGGCCCGGCTGCTCGTCGCCGATGGCCCTGACGTTGAAGGTCAGCCTGTCCTCCCCGCGCCCGACGGTGAGCTGGACCTCCTGGTCGGCCTGGTTGACCAGCCGCTCGTCAGGGCCGGCCAGGGGCCCGACCGGCTGGCCGTTGATGGCCAGCACGGTGTCGCCCGGCCGTACGTCCACCCCGAGGCGGTTGAGCGGCGAGGTGGCGCCGGGGTCCCAGCGGTCCCCGTTGACGATCCTGGCGATCCGGTAGCGGCCGTCCTCGAAGGACCAGTCGACGCCGAGCTTGCCCTGCCGGTAGTGCGGCCGGGACCGGTAGGCGCCGCCGCTCTCGTAGGCGTGGGAGGTGCCGAGCTCGCCGAGCAGCTCCCACAGCAGGTCGGAGAACTCCCCCCGGGTGGTGACCCGGTCCACCAGAGGGAGATAGCGCTGGTAGACGCCCTCCCAGTCGATCCCGGCCATGTCCTGGGTCCAGAAGTTCTCCCGCTGCAGCCGCCAGGCCTCGCGGAACATCTGCCGCCACTCGGCCTCCGGGCGGATGGACACCTTGACCCGTGACAGGTCGACCCATCCGCCGGCCCGGCCCGGCGTGTCGTCGTCCTCGGGCGCCTCGCCCGCCTTGATCACCCGTAGCCGCTTGCCCGACTGGTAGAGCAGGGTGGCGCCGTCGCGGCCGAGCTGGAACTCCGAGACGTCCCCGACCAGGGTCTCCTGCTTCTGGTCGGCGAAGTCGTAGACCTGCAGCGTGCCGTCGGAGGAGTCGGCGTAGTCGTCGCCGAGGCTGCCCTCGACGGGGAAGGTCAGGTAGACGGCCTTGCCCTTGATCCCGGCGATGCGGTCGTAGCGCCCCTCGGGGACGGGGAAGACGACGACGCGGTCCTGGATGCCCTCCAGGTCGATGACCACCTCGATCTCCTCCTCCTCCTCCTCGTCGTCGTCCTCGTCGTCGTCCTTGAGCGGCCGGGGCTCGGGGACGAAGGGGGAGCGGACATCGGCGCGGAGCCCGATGGCGTAGGGGCGGGAGCCGAGAGGGAAGCCCAGGTCGAACTGGAGCTCGTCGTAGACCGGGTTGAAGACCCGCTGGCCGATGAAGTAGAGGTAGTCGCCGCCCGGATCGAAGGCGGGGCAGGTGTCCCACAGCACCGGGCGGGTGGCGGTGAAGGTCTCGCCCGTCTCGGCCCGGCACAGCTTGACGGCCATGGTCTGCGCGGTCTCCCGGCAGGCGTAGGCGAGCCAGCGGCCGTCGGGCGACCAGGCGAGGTCCTCGATCGGGCCGAACCTGCTGGAGTCGATCACCGTGCTCCCGGCGCCGGCCGCCGTGCCAGCGGTGAGGTCGATCATGAGCAGTTCGTTGCGGTGGTTGGCAATCGCGACCCGGTCCTCCTTGGGGGAGACCTCCAGCGCGGTGACGCGCCCGGTGTCGAGATGGCCGAGGCCGACCGGCTCGGCGCCGCCGTCGGCGGTGAGCACGGCCAGCACCTCACGGTCGCCGTCGTCGCTGGCCGCCGCGATGAGCCGCTCGCCGTCGTTCAGCCAGGTCAGCAGGCGGTAGCGGACGCCGTAGGGCGCGCCGTGCTGGCGGACCGGGCCCTCCCAGGCGGCGAAGGAGAACGCCTTGCCCCGGGTGGTGATGGCCAGGCCGCTGCCGTCCGGGCTGAGTGTCGCGCTGTCGAGGAAGTCCTCGGCCGGGGCGAAGCGGCGGTTGCGCTGGGTGCGGGAGCTGCGCAGGCAGACCCCGATGTGGTGCGACTCCCCGTCCTCGACCAGGTAGAGCTCGGCCCCGGCGTGGTAGACCAGCCGGCGGCCGTCGCCGGAGAGGTTACGGGCGTAGTAGTCGGCGTGGTCGGAGTGCCTGCGCAGGTCGCCGCCGTCGGCGGTGCAGGAGTAGACGTTGCCGACGCCCTCGTGGTCGGAGATGAAGTAGACCCGGTCCCCGGCCCAGCAGGGCGAGGCCAGGTTGCCCGGCAGGGCGATGAGCCGCCGGAACCGCTCGGCGCCGATCCACAGGTCGCCCACGGTGCCGCCCCGGTAGCGCTTCCAGCGGGCGGGGTCGGCGGTGTTGCGGCCGAGCACGATCTGCGGGCCGTAGGAGATGGAGTTGGCCGGGCCGTACGGCAGGCGCTCGGGGATCCCGTCAGGCTGGACGCGGTGCAGCCACTTCTGGCCCTCGAAGGGCTGGGCCTCGTCGCTGGCGTACAGGATGGCGCCGTCGGGATCCCAGCCGGTGACGGTGGAACGGGCCCCGTGGTAGGTGACCCGCCGGGCCGCCCCACCGTCGGCGGGCATCACGTAGACCTCTTCCGGACCCTCCTCGCGTCCGGCGAAGGCGAGCTGGTCGCCGCGCGGGGAGAAGCGGGGGTAACCTGCCTCGGCCACCCCGGCGGTCAGCCGGAAGGCCCGCCCGCCGGTGGCGGGCACCATCCACAGATCGTCCTCGGCGGCGAAGACGACCGTCTCGCCGAGGATCGTCGGGAATCGCAGGTAGGCGGACATCGTGTCACTCCATGATCGGGTGACCGGGGGGCGTGCTCCGGTCGCCTGATCATGATTTCACGGTTGCGGGGACCCGGTCCGTTCCGGGCACCTTGACCGGTTTATGGGTTTTCGGAGCGTTTATCCTTACGTTTGGCCTGCTTGGCCGTACGTACCGCCTTGATCGCGGCCTTCTTCTGCTTGCCCGAGGCTTTGGCGGATTTCTTCTTGGCGTCTGCCACGGTCCCCCCAATTGCTAAGTCAGACAATAAGCCTGTTTATCCGTATCAGGGTGGTTAGTACCCTTTAAGGGATTAACCACCCGTCCTCCGCGACGGGTGAGCCGCACCGCCGGGCAGGCGGGAGCGGGGATGCCCGGGGGGACGAGGTGCGCTCAGAGCCTGGCTGGAATGCTTGTGACATGCGGATACGCGTCGTCGAAGCCGCCCGGGCGCCGTGCGGGGCGGTGGCCGGCGGCTCAGTGGCGGCCCGGGCGGCCGGCGGTGGCTAGGTGGCGGCGGCTGCTGCGCTCGGTGCGCGGCCGGGCCGTGAGCGTCAACATGGCGATCACGGCGGTGATCCTCGCGCTGACCTTCGCGGTGCTGGTGACCCACATGCGCGACGACGCGGGAGACCGGGCCACCGCGGAGGCGGCGCAGGCCGCGCGCATGACCGGCGTGCACCTCTACAGGAACCCGGCGCCGGACCCGATCCCCACCGGGCCGGGCGGGGTGTCCCTGATCCAGGTGGTCAGGCCGGGCGACGGCCGGGTCATCGCGGCCGGCGCCGAGTTGGAGGGCGCTCCGAGGATCTCCCACCTCGTCCCCGTCGCCGGCGACAGCCGGGTGGACGGCGAGCTGTGCGGCCCCTACCTCACCCCCTGCGGCAAGCTCGTCGGAGTGCTCATCAGGACCGCCTACTACGGAGAGGTGCTGATCTACGCGGCGGCGCCGGTGCCCTACTTCACGGGATGGATCCTGCCGTCGGTCCTGGCGCTGCTGCTGCTGTTCGTCCTCCTGTGCGGCATCGTGGGCACCTGGCGGACCGTGGGCCGGGCCCTGCGCCCGGTCGAGGCGATCAGGGCCGAGACCGCCGAGATCACCGCGACGGGCCTGAGCCGGAGGGTCCCGGTGCCGGACACCGGCGACGAGGTGGCGGCGTTGGCCAAGACGATGAACTCCACGCTTGACCGCCTCCAGCACGCCGTGGAGAACCAGCGGCGGTTCGTCTCCGACGCCTCCCACGACCTGCGCAGCCCCATCACCGGGCTGCGCACCCGGCTGGAGGTGGCCTTGGGCGCCCCCGGCGAGGAACCCTGGGAGGAGACCGCGCGTGCGGCGCTGAGCGATGTCGAGCGCCTGCAGGAGGTCGTCGGCGACCTGCTGGAGCTCGCCAGGCTCGACGCCGGGGCGCTCTCGGACCGGTTGGAGCCGCTCGACCTCGGCCGGTTCGTCGAGGAGGAGGTCGCCTGCCGCAGCGGGCACGTGCCGATCAGGATCGAGCGGATGGACGGAGTGGTCGTGCGCGCCGACCACCTCAAGATGGCGAGGCTGCTGACCAATCTGCTGGCCAACGCCGAGCGGCACGCGGACCGGGAGATCGTCGTGAAGGTCTGCGCGGAGGAGGGGGAGGCGGTCCTGGAGGTGATCGACGACGGCGACGGGATCGCGCCGGCCGACCGGGAGCGGGTGTTCGACAGGTTCACCCGCCTGGACGCCTCCCGCAACAGGGACGCCGGAGGGAGCGGCCTGGGGCTGGCGATCTCCAAGGAGATCGCGTCGGCCTACGGCGGGCGCCTGTACGTCGCCGACAGCCCGCGAGGGGCCCGGTTCGTGTTACGGCTCGCGCTGGCCGGGACCCGAGGCGGCGGCCTGGACACACCGGAGGGGACCGCCTGACGGACGCCCCGCGAGGCGCGGCCGGGCGCCCGGCCGGGCGCGGCCGGACGCCCCGCGGGGACGGCCGCGCCGGGGCAGGTGGCGGGCGCGAAAAGAAGCGGTAAATCGCAGGGCTCGGAATGGATAACGATCTTCACGATTGGGCAGGAAACCCGCACACGCCTTGCGTTCCGGGGAGGTACGGCATGGCCTGGTCGCAGGACGAGGAGCGACTACTGCTGCAGATCGAGCGTCACCTCATCGATGAGGACCCGCGGCTGGCGGCACGGCTCGAGTCGTTCAACGAGCGTGTCCAGCGCAGGGAGCACGGCCGCCGCAGGCGTGACGCGAAGAAGGACAGGGGGTCCGGCCGGGCCCCCCGCCGCTCGACGGTCATCATCATGGTCAGCTGGGTGCTGATCGCGACTTTGATCACCACCCTGCTCATCCTGGTCCTGCGGCACGAGGCCGCCGCGCTCCCGCTGTAGCGCTCTCGCCCGGCGGTGCGACGGCCGGGCGGGCCACCGTGGGGCCTCAGCCCAGAGCGCGCAGGAAGGCCGCGGCCACCGGTGCGGCGACCGCGCCACCGCCCGAGCCCTCCTCCACGATGACCGCGAAGGCCAGGTCGCCCCGGAAGCCCATGAACCAGGCGTGGGTCTTCAGCGCGTCCTGCGCGCCGTACTCGGCGGTGCCGGTCTTGCCGCGGGTGCCGGACGGCAGGCCCGCGTCCTTGGCGGTGCCCTTGGTGACCACCGCGGACATCATCTGGTGCATCGGGGACGTGACGCCCTCCGGGAGCTCCTGCGGCGCGGCCTTCTGCTCCATGGAGGGGACCAGCGTCGGCGGGCGCCAGGTGCCGTCGGCCAGCGCGGCGGCGACCGAGGCCATCAGCAGCGGGCTGGCGGTGATCCGGTCCTGGCCGAAGGACTGCGCGGCGAGCTCTGCGTCGCTGCGGGCCTTGGGGAAGCTGCCCTTGGCCGCCGGGACGCCGATGCCGAGCGGCTTGTTGAAGCCGAACAGTTCCGCGGCGCTCAGCAACTTGTCGGCGCTCAGCCGCTGCCGGGCCAGCGGGGCGAAGGTGGTGTTGCAGGAGTAGGCGAAGGAGTCGGAGAAGGTCACCGAGCCGTATCCGGCGTGGTGGGAGTTGCGGATCGGCAGGCCGCCGACGTTGACGTCCTTGGGGCAGGTGGTCCGCTCGCCGGGGGTCATCCCCTCGGCCAGCAGGCCGACGGCGGTGATGGCCTTGAAGGTCGAGCCGGGAGGGTAGGCGCCGTCCAGGGCGCGGTTGAAACCACCCTGGTTGTTCACCACGGCGAGGATCTCGCCGGAGGACGGCTTGATCGCGACCAGCGAGGCGGTCTGCTTCAGGTCGCGCACCGCGTCGGCTGCGGCCCGCTGGACCCGCAGGTCCAGGCTGGTCTCCACGGCCTCGCCGCTCTCTCCCTCGATCTTGCCCAGGGACTTGACGGTCTTCTTGTCGGCGCCGACGAGCTGGATCTCGGTGGTGGGGGTGCCCGCCAGGCGCTGCTGGAAGGTCTCCTGCAACCCGCCTCGGCCGATCGCGTCACCCACCTTGTAGGCGGAGCCGAGCGCCTTGACGTCCTTGGCGGTGGCCTTGTCGAGGTAGCCGACGAGCTGCTGCACCGAGCCGCCCGCGTCGCCGCCGTCGATGCGCTCGCCGCCGGCGGCGACGATCCCCGCCCTCGCGGGCCATCTGGTCTTCAGCGCGAACGTGCCGCCGTCGGTCAGGTCGGGGTGGACGGCCTTCGGAGACCACTTGACCCGCCAGTTGCGGTCGACGACGGCCAGGTCGAGGACGCCGGAGTAACTCCACTCGCCGATGTTCTTCAGCTTCAGCGTGGCGGTGTAGGCGGCCTGGCCGGTGTCGTCGCCGGTCTCGCGCACCGAGTCGAGCCGCACCGTGGTGGCCTCGACCGCCAGGTTCTTGCGCATGTCCTCGTACGGCCGGCCGAAGGCGGGGTCGGCCACGCCGAGCTCGGCGCGCATGGCGGCCAGGTCGGCACGCTGCCACGCCTGGGCGAAACGCTGGGCGGTCTCCTGGGGGGTCCCCCGGGTGTGCAGGAACCACCAGGCCCCACCCCCGGCGGCCCCCGCCACCAACACGGCGGTCACCGATGTGATCGCGATCGTCCTACCACGTGGCATCTGACTACCCCCAGTCCTCTGGCCCAAGGGCGCAGCCTAGCGCGGACGCCGCGGCGCACTCCGGAAAATGATCACTTGGCCTGGCCGCGGGCGGGGGTGTAGTTCGGCACGTACTCCTGCCCGGACAGGTCCCGGATCGCCGCCATGATCTCGTCGGTGACCCGGCGCCGGTCGCGCGCGCTGGTCTCCGAGCCGGTGAACGTCATCGGCTTGCCGATCCGCACCCCGACCCGGCCCAGCTTGGGCACCGAGGCGCCGATCGGGAGCACCTTGTCGGTGCCGCTCATCGCCACCGGTATCACCGGCGCCCCGGTGGCCAGGGCCAGCCAGGAGACCCCGACCTTGCCCCGGTAGAGGCGGCCGTCGGGGGAACGGGTGCCCTCCGGGTAGATCCCGAACAGCTCGCCGTCCTTGAGCACCCGCGCGGCCGTGTCCAGCATGTCCTGGGCTGCGGTGGGGCTCTGCCGGTCGATGCTGAGCTGGCCGGTGGCCCGCATCCACGCCGCGGTGACGGGGTTGCCGGTGAAGTATTCGGCCTTGGCGACGAAACGGACCTGGCGCGGGAGCACCAGAGGCAGGAAGGTCGAGTCGAGGACCGACAGGTGGTTGGAGGCCAGGATGGCCGGGCCCGAAGAGGGCACGTGCTCTGCCCCGGTGACCTCGGTGGGCCACAGCAGTTGCAGGAAAGGAGTGCTGACGATCTTGGTCAGGCGATAGAGCACGGGCTCTCCTCATGAGGCGGGTTCACCACACTAGGTGGTGGCTGGACGGGCGGCAGGTGTGCGCACCCGCACAAGCGGAGCCCCCAGGTTTGTAGCCCTCCTCCAAAGTCGCGCCCCTTTTCTGGGCGGAGCCGGAGAAACAGAACGCCCCACGGGTGCCGGGGCACCCGTGGGGCGAGACGTCTAGTGCCGATGTGGCGGTCGCCTCCTCGGCGAGAGGCACAACACGGCTCCAGCCGAACGGTATTCCGTGAAGGCGGTAATTTGCGGCCCGGGGGACACAAACCACATCGGCACGATTACTCTAACTGACGTCCGCCGGTAGTTATTCCACCCCTGGGCCCCGGCGTGTCGGATGTGGCCGGGCGGTTCCGCCGCCCCGCAGGTCACGGTCCTCCGGTGCGGCTGGCCGCCCGTTTTCCGTATGCTCCCGTGGCGCGCGGTCCCCACTCGGCCGCCGCGGGAGCCGACGACCCGAGGAGAGGTGCGGTGGAGACCGAACGTCTGATCATGCGCAGGTGGCGGGAGGCCGATCGGGAGCCGTTCGCGGCGATGAACGCCGACCCCGAGGTGATGGAGCACTTCCCCGAGCCGCTGAGCCGTGAGCGGTCCGACGCGATGGTGGAGCGGATCGAGTCGGCCTTCGACGAGCACGGCTACGGGCTCTGGGCGCTGGAGGTGCGTGCCACGGGGGAGTTCATCGGGTTCACCGGGCTGGCCTGGCAGACGTTCGAGGCGCCCTTCACCCCGGCGCTGGAGGTCGGCTGGCGGCTCGCCCGCTCCGCCTGGGGGCACGGCTACGCCGGCGAGGCGGCCCGGGCGGCGCTCGACCACGGCTTCGGCCCGGCGGGGCAGGAGGAGATCGTCTCCATGACGGCCGTGGCCAACCTGCGCTCCCGGGCGGTGATGGAACGCCTCGGCATGACCCGGGACCCGGCCGACGACTTCGACCATCCGCGGGTCGCGGCCGGCAGCCCGATCCGGCCGCACGTGCTCTACCGGATCAGCCGCGACGCCTGGCGATGAGCATCTCGACGCCGTCGAGCACCCGCTCCAGGCCGAACTCGAAGAGCTGCTCGGGCGGGACGTAGGCGGCCTGGTAGGTCTGGCCCACCGCCCCGCCGACCCTGACCGCCGTCGGGTAGCTGGCCGGGTTGAAGATCTTCTCGAAGATCGGCCGGTGGGCCTGCCACCACTGCTCGCCGGTGACGCCGGTGTCCTGCTCGACCCGCGCGGCCGACACCGCGCCGCGCACGGTGCTGTGCACGTGGCCCAGGACCAGGCTGAGCACGGAGTCCATCTCGATCTCGGTCAGGCCGGTGCCGGCGACCGCGCCCAGCTCGTAGTCGTATTTCGCCATGAGGTTGGGGCCCAGCGGCGGACGCCCGATGTCGACCTGCAACATCCACGGGTGGCGGCGGCACAGCTCCCAGTTCTCCCGGGCGACGAGCGTGAGCCTGGCCCGCCAGCCCCCGGCGACGTCCTGGGGGCGGGCCGTCTCGCCGTACACGGTGTCGAGCATGACGTCGAGCAGCTCGGCCTTGCCCGGCACGTAGGTGTAGAGGGACATGGTGCCGACCCCGAGCCGCTCGGCGACGCGCCGCATCGACAGCGCGGCCAGCCCCTCGCCGTCGGCGATCTCGATCCCGGCCCGCACGATCCGGTCCACGCTCAGGTCGGGCTTGCCCTTGCGGCTGCTCCGCTCGCTGGTCCGCCAGAGCAGCGCCAGGCTGCGTGCCGGATCCCCCTTGCCGCTGTGTTCCATCGTGGTGAGCTTATCGGTCACGGCGGCCCGGGGCGGGCAGGGCGATTCCTGTAGAAATGATCATAAAGATGCGGATCGGTGCCATGACAGGGCAGACAGGACAGGGCAGGATCGTCTCATGAATGACGGACGAGTGACAGCAGTGAGCCGTAGCGCCACGCACACCTTCACCAAGACCCGCGAGCCGGGCATCCGGCTGCTGGCCGGACTCGGTGTCGAAGGCGACGCGCATCTCGGGGTGACGGTCAAGCACCGCTCCCGGGTGGCCCAGGACCCGACCCAGCCCAACCTGCGCCAGGTCCACCTGATCCAGGCCGAGCTCCACGACGAGCTGGCGGGCGCGGGATTCTCCGTGGCGGCGGGCGAGCTGGGGGAGAACGTCACCACCCGGGGGGTCGACCTGCTCGGGCTCCCGGTGGGGGCGCTGCTGCGGCTGGGGGAGGAGGCGGTGGTCGAGATCACCGGGCTGCGCAACCCGTGCCTGCAGATCGAGGCCTTCCAGTCCGGCCTGCTGAAGCAGGTCGTGGGCCGGGACCCGGCCGGCGAGCTGGTCCGCAGGGCCGGGGTGATGGGCATAGTGGTGGCCGGCGGCGAGGTGCGGCCCGGTGACGCGATCGAGGTGGCGCTGCCGGCGCCGCCGCACCGGCCGCTGGACCGGGTCTAGGGCCTGTGTCGAAGTCGGTCGGAGCCGTTCGTTGATCGTGGTGATGAGGATCGTGGCTGCGTGGCGCACGGTGGGCCTGTCGTACCGTGTGGCCGCAGCGCGAGGGCGGTAGAGCCGGTCGATGTCGCACCCGACGGCGTGGCGCTGCGGGTAGATCCGAGGGGGCGAGAGCGGGTGGCCGGCCGTCCTCGGATCCTTCGGCCCGGTGGTCGGTGTCCTGGGCGGCCTTGCCGGGATGGTGGCTTCGGTGCCGCGTCGCCGTAGACGGGTGCGGTCGGTCGTGGCGGTGTGGGCCTTGTCGGCCAGGATGCGGTCCGGTCGGGTCCGGGGGCGGTCCGCTGCCCAGGCGGTTTCAGCTCGAGGGCCCCCGGACGCCGTCGATGACCGTGGTGGACTGCGGGCTGTCGCCGCGCCGGTCGGCGGTGAGCACGATCGGCGGCGGCTTCTGGCCCTGTTCACGGGCCAGGGGCAGTTCGGTGGTCAGGCCGCCGCGGGAGCGCCGCTCGCTGAACAACGGCGGCCGCCCCGACCGCTTGGGCGTCGGCGGCAGCGCCTCCGGCGCCGCCCATCGCGCATCGGTCAGGTCGAACCGTCTCGTCACCGTTCAGACGGCCACGACCCGCCCGACCAAAGTCGGTCGGCCCTTCACCCGCTGGTCGATCCGCGAACTCCCTTGGAGCAGGCCGTGCGTAGCGGATCCGGGCCGGCCTCAGGGCCGACCCGGAGCAGGGATGCCGGCTAGACCAGGACTGCCTCGTAGCCGATCTCTTCGACCGCCTCCACGACTCGTACGTCGTCGAGCTGTCCTTCGCTGGTCACGGTGACGTGTCCGGTGGCGAGATCCACATCGATGCCGCTGACCCCGGCGACGTTGCCGATCTGAGCCTTCACCTTTCCCGCGCAGCCGTTGCACGTCATGCCGGTGACCTTGTACGTACTGGTGCTCATGCCCAACTCCTCCCTAATACCCCTGCTGGGTATTACGCCCAGGAAGTTACGCCACGGGCCGAGTTCACGCAACCCTAACCCCGTAGGGGTATATTCCCTCTCCAGGAGAAACCTGAACAGAGCCGCCGTCGTTGGCGCATCGCTCGCCGGCTTGCGTGCCGTACAGGCACTTCGTCGAGGGGGGTTCGACGGAGAGCTCACACTGATCGGCGTCGAAGCCCACATCCCCTACAACCGACCGCCGCTGTCCAAGAGTGTCCTGCAAGGAGATGGCGACGTCTCGTTGCCAGGAGCCGAGGACCTGGGAGAGGACTGGCTACGGGGGCGTGTGGCGGTGGGCCTTGACCCCGTCGGCAAGGCGGTCGCCCTGGACGACGGCTCCACGGTGCACTACGACGGACTCGTCATCGCGACCGGTGCGCGGCCCAGGCGGCTGGCCGAGCACCCGGCAGGCGTGCACACGCTGCGCACGATCGAGGACTCACTCACCCTGCGCGCAGAGCTGAACAACGGCCACCGGCGGGTCGTGGTGATCGGTGGCGGGTTCATCGGGGGCGAGGTGGCCTCGACCGCACGCGCTCTCGGTCACCAGGTGACGCTGGTAGACAGCGCACCGCACCCCACGCTCGCCGCGTCCGGCACGGACGCCGCCCGATGGCTTGCCCGGCACCACGAGAGCAACGGGGTGGAGTTGATCTCCGGAACTCGTGTCGTCGGCTTCGAGGGTGCTCCCCGGGTGACAGCGGTACGACTGGACGACGGCCGGTCCATCCCCGCCGATCTCGTGGTCGCGGGCATGGGGGTGATGCCCAACACCGAATGGCTCGAAGCCGGCGGCCTCATCGTCGAGGACGGACTGGTCTGCGATGCGACGCTGTACGCGCAGGGCGCCTCCGACATCGTGGCGGCGGGCGATGTGGTGCGCTGGCCGCACAGTCTGTACGGCGATGTCCTGGTCAGGGTGGAGCACTGGTCCAACGCGAACGACCAGGGAGCGGTGGCCGCCGCCAACCTGCTGGCGGGTCCCGAGAACGCCAAGCCGTTCGCGGATCTTCCTTCGTTCGCCACTCACGTACACGGCGCTCGGATCCAGAGCGCCGGGCTCCCGCAGTTGGCCGACGAGGCCAGGCTGGTGACAGGCGCGTTCGAGGAAGACAGCTTCGCGGTCGGCTTGGCCAGAGGCGGCGTGCTGGTGGGCGCGGTGGCGGTCAATTCCCCGAAGGACCTGATCAAGCTGGAGCGAGGCATCGTCGCCGGCAGCTCCCTCGATGCGGTCGTGGCCTGAATCGAGACACCGCCAGGAGACGGAGAAGGCGGGCGTGAGCACGGCGCCCACTCCTGCGCCGAGCAGCAGGGAGGTGAGAGCCGCTGAGTGGGCGATCCATCTCACACCTCCCCTCGGCGAGGACCGCATCGGCTCCGACCGGCCGGAAGGCAGGCCTGATCCAGTGAGCTCTTCGCAGATGCCTACGATGATGCATAGTAGACTGCGGCTGCACGGCTCACCGTCAGCGAGGTCGCCACATGCATGGAACGCGTCCCCTGATCCGGGCCGCGGCGTTGGTCATGGCTGCAACCGCCTGCACCCGGTCGCAACCCGGAGGCCGGGCGCACGGCCAGGATCCGGGGATCGGCCATATCCATGGGCTGGGCGTCGATCCCGCCGATGGCGCCATCTACGTCGCGGGCCACTACGGGTTGTTCAGGTTGAAGGACGCCCAGACGTCGGGCCGGACGCGGACGGCCGTATCCACATCAGCCGTGACGGCGGCCGGACGTGGGGATCCGGGGGCGAGCTCCCCGGCCCGGCGAGTGCTTTCACCGCCGTCGACCCACGGCGGCTGCTCGCCTCCATGGAGGACAACGCCGTCCTCGAGTCGAAGGACGGCGGCCGGACTTTCTCCACGATCTTCCGGCCCGCGAATGGCTGACGAATGCGCCGTGGCCAGGAGGCGGGAGAACTAACTAAACCAGATAGTAGGCTGCCGATCAGCTGACACCCCGGCGCATCCAGTGCTGCACTGCTCCGGCGATGAGCTGCACGGCTATCGCCGCCGCGAGCAGGCCCATGACGCGCGTGACCAGGTTGAGGCCGTTGGTACTGGATCCGCCATGCCGAGGTCGACACCGGCGATCGAGACGGGCTGACCAGTGGTGAACGCGAGGAGTTGGCCGCGCTGCGGCGCGAGAATCGTCGGCTGCGCGAGGACGTCGACATCCTCAAGCGGGCCACGGCTTTCTTCGCGGAGACCCGGTGAGGGTGCATCCCCTCATCAAGGCGGAAAAGCAGAGCGGACACAACGTCAAACGGGCGTGTGAGCCGCTGGAGGTCTCCCGAGCCGCCTTCCATGCCCGTCGTCCGGGCGTACCTGGCCCTCGTGCGGTGCGTGATGGGCACCTGGCTGAGCGCATCACTGAGATCCATCGGCACTCGCACGGCACCTACGGCGCTCCGCGCATTCACGCCGTCTCGCAACGAGAAGGGGCCGGCTGCGACCGGCGCCCAGTAGCGCGGCTGATGAGAGCGGCCGGGTTGCAGGGCCGTCACCGACGGTGATCTTTCATTCGGATCGCGGCTGCCGACACACCAAAGGTGTCCGCCAAAACGGAGCAAGCTCAGGCAGGGCGGGAGACATGGGCCATGAGGGGGCGGCAGGCCAGGCCCGTGGCGAGGAGCAGTGTGGCGAGCAGGAGCCAGCCGGGAAGGCCCAGTGCCAGGGGGAGGGCGCTCATGACCGCTGGTGACACCCCTTCGGCCAGCCCGTGACCCAGGCCGAAGACTCCCGCGTACTGGCCCTGCGCGTGAATCGGCGCAAGGCCGAAGGAGTACTCAGCTGAGGCGGCGCTGTGCCAGATCTCTCCCAATGTGTAGGCGATCACTCCTGCCGCAAGGAGGAGAACACCGAACCAGGGCGGGGTTCCCTCGGCCAGCGCCATCAGGAGCATGCCCACCCAGAGGGCCACGCCTGCCCAGCGCATCGCGCGTCCTGCGGACGGCACGTCGGCGACGTTCCGGCTGATGCGGACCTGGAGGACGACCACCAGGATCGTGTTGAGGACGAGTACCGCGGAGATCGTCCATCGGGGAGCGGCGGTGTGATCCACGATCCACAGCGGGAGCAGGAACGTGGGGACTGCGAAGTGCAGGGACATCACCGCGTTGATCGCGGTCGCGGTCAGATAGGTGCGGTCGCGCAGAGCCGCCCAGCCGCGGTCGGCGCTGCCGGAGCCTTCGGGGGTGAGGGGCGGAAGCCACAGGAGGATCAGCCCGGAGATCAGGTAGGTCAGCGATCGGCAGATCATGACGGTCAGGAAGGCCGCCCTGGTGTCCAGCTGGATGGCGAAGCCCGCCGCCACCGCGCCGAGCGCTATCGCGAGATTGCCCACAGACCGCAGATAGCCGCGGAAGACGGCCGGTGTCGGCCCGCCGAAACCGCGCACGAGCGGGGCCAGCGTCGACCAGCTCCCCGCGATCACGGCACCGGACAGCATGGAGACCAGGAGGTAGGTCCAGAACGTGTCGACCAGCAGCAGACCGGTGTTCACCACCGTTCCACAGACCGCTACCCCGATCTGGACGCGCTTCGGCCCCCACCGGTCCGCCAGGTGTCCGACATACACACCCGCGACCAGCCCTGTCATCGCCGCCGCGAACAGTCCGCCGGCCACCTGTGGCGCGGGAAGGCCGACAACCCGGGTGAAGAAGAGCGCGCCGGCCGCGATGAACAGTCCCGAGCCGAAGCTGTGCACGAAGGACGTCATCGCGACCACCCGCTGGCCCCTGTCGGCCGGGAGCAGGACGGCCGTCACCGCCACAGAGTGTCCCTGAAGTCGGCGGCCGGCCGCCATTCCCGCTGGAAGTCCCGCCTGCCTCTGGTCGGCAGCTCCTCGGGAAGCACCCAGAGGCGCTCGTCGAACCAACCTCTGACGTCCTCGAAGCGTTGGGTGAGCTGCTCGATCGAGTCCGCCACGACCATGAACTGCCCGACCCTTTGACTGGTGTTGGCCGGACCGGCGGCGAAGTGCGTGCCGACCGGGTGCTCGATCCGGGCGAACTCGACGTACGGCAGAGCGAGGAGGTCGGCCGGCGTGGGGCAGTCGAGCAACGTCCCCGGACGTCCGGGCAGGTAGGTGCCTCCGAAGACCTCCGGCCTGACTTTGGCCTCGATCCCGGGACGGCGTCCGAGGGCGATCTGGACAGCGCACTCGGCGATGTTCACCCCGAACTTCGCCTGGATCTGCTCGTGGATCAGCGCGCCCCCGCGACGGGCGCCGCATTCGCCGAACGTCAGCGCTCCGGACGATCGGTCGTGGAAGAGCTCCATGTGGAATGCCCCGTCTTGAAGCCCGAGTGCTCCGAGCGCGGATTCCACGAAGCCCTGTGCCTTTCCGTATACCCAGCTCTCCTCGACCGGGTCGAAGTGGCGCAGCCAGAGCGGCTTCCCGCTCTGGATGGCGGTCAGGCACGGATCCCCGTAGGTGCCCACGGCGCAGAACAGCAGTTCCCCGCCGTGGACGATCCCGTCCACGAACCACTCGTCGCCGGCGACGTACTCCTCCAGTACGAAGGTGCGCTGGCTGATCTTCTTCCGCCCGTACTCCTCACTCTGGGCCCGGAGGTCGTCGACGTTCCCGACCATCGAGGTGAGGGCAGTCGCGGCACCGGCTACCGGCTTGAGCACGGCAGGCTCGAAGGGCAACTCCTCGAGGCCGGAGACGGAGAGGACGTCCTCCACGACCACACACCGTGCTGCGGGCAGACCGGCGTCGCGCACCGCGGCCTTCTGCAGGCTCTTGTCGCGGAAGCGCACCGCCACCTCCGGATCGAGGCACGGCAGACCGAGATGGCGGGCCAGGATGCTCGCCGAGACCATGGAGTACTCGTCGGAGGTGTGTAGGGCGTCGAAGTCGTCGGCGCCCAGCCCGGCCCGGCGCAGCGCCATCAGCACGGCTTCGACGTCGCTCTGATCGTCGACCCTGAGCACGGAGAGCTCGGAGGGGATGGTTATGAGCCCGTCGTCCCAGCTGGCCGCGCCGCAGACGACGACGGCGGCCACGCCCAGGCGGACACAGGCGTCGAGGGTATACCGATCCAGTCCCACGATCAGCAGGCGGGGATGGCGCTCAGTCATGGTTGTTCCTCCTGAAATGCGTGCTTCCCCAGGCCTCCAGAGCGGCCCGGTCCAACTTTCCGTTCGGCGTCAGGGGCAGCGCGTCGACGGCCACCGCATGCGTCGGCACCAGATACTCGGGGAGCACCTCGGCCAGGGCCGAGCGCACTCCGAGCGGGTCGGCGGAGTCGGTCACGCCCTTCGAGCCGGACGTGTAGGCCAGCGCCATGGACTGGTAGCTGCCGTCCGCTTCGCGGATCGGTACCGCGGCGCAGTCGAGAACGCCCGGCACCGAGCGGGCGGCGTGCTCCACCTCGGCGGGCTCGACCCGGAAGCCGCGGAGCTTCACCTGGCGGTCCCTGCGGCCGAGGTAGCGCAGGTTGCCGTCGCCGTCCACGCGTCCCTGGTCGCCGGTGCGGTACACCCGCGTCGGCACACCTCCGATCGACACGGTGCGGAACCGCTCCGCGGTCAGTCCGTCCTGCCCCAGGTAACCCACGGCCAGGCCGTCGCCGGCCACGCAGATCTCGCCCTCTTTCCCGGAGGGGCACACCTCGTCGCCGGCCATCACGAAGATCCGTGTGCCCGGCGCCGCCGTACCCAGCGGGACGCCGTCGGAGACGTCGCAGTCCCGCGCGGAGACCTGGTGGGAGGAGACGAACATGCAACATTCGACGGGGCCGTAGCAGTTCACCAGCGCAGTCCCCGGATGGGCCCGGATGAACCTGGCGGCGTGCGCGCCGGACATCGCCTCACCGCTGACGAGGACCGTCCGCAGGCCGCCGAAGCAGCTGTGGTCCACATCGACGAACAGGTTGAACAGAGCGGTCGGCATGTGCACCGTGTTCGCGCCGTGCTCAGTGACGGCGGCGCGCAGGGTCTCCGGGAGGAAGATCCGGTCGTCCGGGAAGAGACAGGTTCCTCCCGCGACCAGAGTTCCCCAGACCTCCAGGGCGTACATGTCCCATGCCGCGTTCGACACCTGCGGCATGACGTGGCCGGGGCCGAAAGAGGCCGGGCTGTCTCCGCGGAACAGGCGCAGCGCCGCCCGGTGCGGCAGAACCACCGCTTTGGGCACCCCGGTGGTCCCCGAGGTGAAGATGACCATCGCGGGTGTGGCGCCGTCGGCGTCCCGCTGCGGCGGGGCTGCCGCACGGTCCGCGGATTCCCGCGCTGACTCCTGGGGCGGGGTCCAGACGGGGAACCCGTGTGCCTGCGAGTCCGCAACGGCCAGAGGCGACGGCAGGCGCCCGACGAGCGACTCCAGCCGCTCGGCGGGCCATCCCGGATCGAGCACGGAGTAGGCCGCCCCGCACTTCAGCAGTGCGAGCTGGACAACGACCAGACGCGTGGACCGGGGAAGGACGACGGGGACCGTGCTCCCGGGGCCGACGCCCAGGTCGGCGAGGAGCGACGCGAAGAAGTCAGCCGCCCGGTCGAGGGTGCGGTAGCTGACGGTCACTCCCCGCTCGACCAGCGCCGGATGGTCCGGCCGCTCCCGTGCCCGGCGGGCCACCGCCGCGTGGAGGGTACTGTCCACCTATGCCTCCTCGGGTGGCAGGACTGCGAAGGGGCAACGCAACAGGGAGATCGCGAGATCCTGAACGCCGAAGACCGTGAAGTGGTGCTCCTGCGGCGGCGCCGACGGGTCGAGACGTATGTCGAACAGGACGCTCCGGCGCTCCCGTCGGCCGAGCCGTACACCGTGCAGCGCCGGGGATATCTGGGCACGGAGGCTCCAGGGGACGATCACGCCCACCTGCACCGGCCCCGGCCGCGCCGGCTCGACCGTGGCCTCGATGCGCAACGTCGCCCCGGCGGAGACGGCCGGGGCGGCGTCCGCGTCGAGCCGTACCCCGCCGTCCATCGTGTATCCGACCGGGCCGCAGCTCAGGCAGACGTGCGCGGTGGTGTCGGGGACACACGCGCTGAACCCGCGACGCCGGTACTGCCACGCCGTCCGCCCGCACAGGACGCACGGCGTGGTCGTCGCGCCCGACAGGGAGACCGAGCTCCGGTCGCCGAAGAAGCGGGGGAACTCGGTGAGCCCGTCGTCGGGACGTTCCGCCATGCGTACGGCCATCGCCTCGTCAAGCGACCGGGTGTCGTCCCGGAGCGAGCGCAGGAACGCGGACCTTTCCGCGGCCAGGCCCATGACCGGCCGGACGGCCGTTGTCTCGGCCTTCTCCGCCACCCTCTCGAACCCTTCCCGCAGGGGATGGGCGGCGGGCAGCATGCCGGTCATGAGGAAGCCGCGGGCCCGGGAGCTGAGGTCCCTGACGAGTCCCGCGGGTTCCTCCTTGACTACCGGAGCCGGTGGCGCCGGGTCCCCGTAGGCCGAACTCGGTAGCCCTACCTGGATGAACGTGGGATATGGGTGCATGGTCGTGAGACTCGCGTTCAGCAGCCGAGCCGTACTGCCGCCCAGGTCCGCGGAGTCCAGCCAGATGAGGTTCTCCACCCGGGCCGACTGGTGCATGGACAGTGCGGCCACCACCGTCTGGGCAGGACCGTCGACGGCGTTCAGGAGCAGCTGGTAGCGCGGGCTGTAGGAGGCGAGATCCGCCAGGGCGCCGCTGTCGCAGCCGCTGAGCACGAGCTCCGCGGTGCGGACCCGATGTGCGGGGAGCAGCTTGTCCTCGGGTTTGTAACAGCCGCGTCGGTAGGCGCAGGTGGGACCGGGCCGCTCGGGACCGGCGACCGGGCTCCGGCCGCATACCGTGTGCGCGCCCAGGTTGATGCTGTCCTCGGTGCCGTGACCGCTGACCATGACGCGTTTCCAGACGCGCTCCGTCGCGACGCGGGTGAGATCCACACCGTCCACGGTCCGCGAGTCGTAGTAGGTCGCCGAGGTGGACACCGGCTCCGTGTCCAGGTCGGTGAACAGCCCGGTCCCGCCCCCGGCGGCCACCTCCCCGTACTGCTTGGCGATCATCCACGTGAGCGAGTGCAGGTCGCGGCCCGTCAACAGGAAGACGTCCCGGTCACGGCGGTAGGCGTCCACCAGGACCGGCCCGAGGACCTCCATCCGCAGATCCTCGTAGCGGCCGAGGACCACCAGCGAACCGTCGCCCGCGGACGGCCTGCCGTCCGTCCACTGCCGGGCCAGCGGGCGGGCGAACGAGCGGACCACCTCTGGAACGTCCCCCAGGACGACTCCCGCCGCGTACCTGGGGGGCTGCCGTATCGCGAGGTAGAGCCCCGCCGCGAGGTCGAGCGCCGCCCTGAGGTCGGCGCGTTCGCCGACCCACACCGGAACGGCCGCCTCGCGGCGGTCCTCCGACCAGGCCTCCTGGAACTCGGCCACCGCGCGTTCGAAGTCGGCGGCGCCCGCCACGGCACGGAAGACGCCCTGGAGCCCCGTCATTTCGTCGCTCCGATGTTCATGATCGCCGATGCGAGGGCCTCGACCGTGCGGTGCTCGAAGATCGCGCGGAGGGACAGATCGCAGCCGAGGTCGTCCATGAGCCGCGCGGCGGCCCGCATCGCCCCCAGTGAGTGGCCGCCGAGGTCGAAGAAGTCCTGGTCGGGCTCGATCCGGTCGAGGTGGAGGATCTCCCGCCAGACCGTGGCGATGTGCCCGCACAGCTCCGGATACGACAGCTGGTCCTTGCCGGTCATGCTCACCTTGGTAGGAAGGTGAAGTCCTCGTTGACTTCACGGGAGAGGACGAAGAACTCCTTGGCGCGTTCGGCGATGTCGATCAGCTCCGCGTCGCCGGACTGCCGGGTGATGTCGATGAGCCAGTCCCACGAGGCCCCGATCGGCACCTCCTCCGTGAGGTGGATCCGGCCCAGCAGGAAGGCGATGTCCTTGATGTTGTGCCGGGACACGACGGTGCTCAGGGCGCGCAGCCGTTCGGGCAGGTCCGGAGCGGCCGGCTTGCGCTCCACCAGGGTGGGCCGGAGGCTGGGGTCGTAGAATTCGGGCCGGGCGAAGATGTCCGCCGGCTGGAAACCCGGACCGGCGGCGAAGTCGAGGCAGAGCGACCAGCGGCTGCGTGAGGACATGTTCATGGCCGCGTGGACCTGGGCCGCGTCCAGGAACCACACCTCGCCCTTGCGCATGTGGAAGACCATGTCCTCGTCGGAGTTGACCGAGTGCTCGTTGTCCTCCAGAAGAATGATCACCCGGAAGAACTGCTCCACCTCGCCGGCCTCGATGAAGTCCCGGTGCGGGATGATGGAGAACTCGACGACGTTGCGCCCGCGCACCATCGTCAGCCGGTCCGGGGCGAACCAGGTGGTCAGGACCTCGTGAAGGTAGGGAACCTCGTCGAGGAGCGGGGTGGGGCGTCCGGGGCGCTGCTCGTGGCCGTACCAGAAGCCGTCGGCGTGGTCGCCGGAGGCGTTCCACAGGTTGATGTTCAGCCAGGTGCCCGTGGTGAAGACCCGGTACGGCTCCTGCGGGATCGGCAGGGACGCGAGCCTGGTGATGTCCTTGGCGATGCGCTCGTCGTCGAACGGTATCCGGCCAAGAATCGTGGAGGCCATGGGGAGGCGTGTCCTTCCTGACGGAGGGGTGGTCAGAGCTCGAAGCCCGCGGGGAAGGGGTCGTCGGGGGACAGGAAGTACTGCGCGGTGCCGGTGATCCAGGCCCGTCCGGTGACGGTCGGCACGACGGCCCTGCGATCGGCGACGGTCGTCTCCTCGGCGAGGCGGCCGATGAACTGCGACCCGATGAAGGACTCGTTGACGAAGTCGGCGCCGATCTCCAGCTCGCCGCGGGCGTGCAGCTGCGCCATCCTCGCGCTGGTGCCGGTGCCGCACGGCGACCGGTCGAACCAGCCGGGGTAGATGGACATGGCGTGGCGCGAGTACGACGCGTCGGATCCCGGCGCGGCGAAGTACACATGCCGGACGCCTCGGATCCGCGAGTCCTCGGGGTGGACCGGCTCGGCCGTGGCGTTGATCGCCTGCATGGTGGCCAGGCCCGCGGCGGTGATCTCGTGCTTGGCCTTCCTGTCGAACGGCAGCCCGTAGTCGTCGAGCTGCACGATCGCGTAGAAGTTACCGCCGTACGCGAGGTCGTAGCGGACGGAGCCGAACCCGGGAACCTCGAGCTCGGCGTCCAGCCGCTCGCAGAACGCCGGGACGTTCCGGAGGGTGACGCTCTGCGCGACCCCGTCGGAGACCGCCACATCGACGACGACCAGACCCGCCGGGGTCTCCAGGCGCACGGTGGTGACGGGCTCGGTCACGGTGACCATGCCCGTCTCCACCAGAACGGTCGCGACCCCGATCGTGCCGTGCCCGCACATCGGCAGGTAACCGGACACCTCGATGAACAGCACGCCCCAGTCCGCGTCGGACCGGGTCGGCGGCTGGAGGATGGCCCCGCTCATCGACGCGTGCCCCCGCGGCTCGGTCACGAGCAGGGTTCTGATGTGGTCGAGGTTCTCGCGGAAGTAGATGCGGCGTTCCGCCATCGTCGCTCCGGGGATCACCCCGATGCCGCCGGTGATCACCCGGGTGGGCATGCCTTCGGTGTGGGAGTCGACCGCGTGGAAGATTCGCTTGGTGCGCACGTTATCCCTCTCGGTTCTGGTCGAGGTCGTCTTCGGACAGGTGAATCGTTCCGGCCATGTACTGTCTGGCCGCGCCGGACAGGGCGACCCGGTCTCCGTCCAGGCCGCAGTCAAGGCTGATCGTGTGGGTGCGGCCCAGTCGTGGCGAGAACTGCTGGGCACGCATCCGGGACTTCCCCAGCCGTCGCGCCCAGTACGGAACGAGCGCGCAGTGTGCCGACCCGGTGATCGGGTCTTCGGGGATCGACAGCTTCGGCCCGAAGAAGCGCGAGCAGAAGTCGGCCCCGGCTCCCGGCGCGGTGATGACCACGCCACGCAGGTCGAGCGCGGAGAGAGCGACCTGGTCCGGCGCGACCGACCGGACCTGGTCCTCGGTGTCGTAGACCGCGACATAGTCCATGGACCTGTAGACCGCTGACGGTGCCGGCGACCCCAGTCCTCGCAGGAGGCTCTCCGGCGGTTCGACCGGGGAGAGGCCGAGAGCGGGGAATGTCAGGCCGAACCTGTCCCCGTGCCTGGCGACCACGAGCGGTCCGCTGGCCGAGTGGAACGTCACCTCGTCCCGGTCCGGCCTGAGATGTGTCAGCACGACGTACGCCGCGCCCAGTGTGGCGTGCCCGCACAGGTCGACCTCGGCGGCCGGGGTGAACCAGCGCAGATCGTAGGCGTCCCCGTTCCTGACGATGAAGGCCGTCTCCGGGAGGTTGTTCTCCAGGGCGATGGCCTGCATGACGGCCTCGGGCAGCCATTCTTCGAGCGGGCAGACCGCCGCCGGATTCCCCCAGAAGATCCGTTCGGTGAACGCGTCGACCTGGAAGATCGGGATACTGATCATGCTCACACGCCCAGCTTCCGCTTGGCCTCGGCGAAGAAGGGGATGTGACGGTAGTCCCTCGCCTCCTCGTCGTAGTCCGTGTACTTGTTGGTGAATCGCAGCAGCCGTTCCCTGACCTGTTCCGCGGGCTCGCTGTGGATGTGCCGCTCGATCGCCTGGATCTCGCCGAGAAACTCGGCCAGTACGGCAGGCAGATCCGGGCGGAGGTGAATCAGGCCGTTGTGCAGCCGGATCCCGTCCGCGGCGACGAGGTAGTTGAAAAGCAGCTGAGAGGCGACCGCGTCGTAGTTGGGCCTGGGTATTCCCTCCACCGCGTAGCGGAGCAGCCGCTCGGACAGCACGTACTCATAGGTGAGCCTCGCGCCGCGCTCGGGCAGGGCGGAGTCGTTGAGGCAGGCGAGCATCGCCGACACGTCCACCCGCAGTTCCTCGAGGCCCGCCAGCGGCTTGGACTTCTTCACCGGGAGGAAGTCGGGAATCGGCATGTCCCCCTGCCGGTGGTGGTATTCGTGCAACCGCACCCACCACGCCGAGGCCTGTTCGATGTCGCCCGGCCCCGCGGCTCCGACCAGCGGGAACGACCCCTCCGCCATGACGTTGGTCACGAGGAGCCGGGTCAGACGCAGATGCCGTTCGACGAACTTGTCGATGAAGTAGAAGATCAGGTCGCCGCTCTCCTGGCGGCCGTCGATGTGGTTCTCCGGGAAAAGCGCCACAACCGGCCGAGCCTCGAAGCCCTTCGACATCTGTTCGATCGTCACGGGCATCGTCGGGCTGGGGTACCCGGCGACCAGACGGTCGTCGGTCGGGAGCGGCCGGTACGTCAGGAAGTCGAGGGACAGCGTCGGGAAGTAGGACGCGTCGAACAGCGAGAAGATGAAGTTGTCGGTCTGGTTGTTGATGTGCGCCTTCGTCTGGAGCAGTCGGGGGTCCCGGCCGAAGGTCATGGCGTCGTCAGCGAACGCCTGGACGATTTGCACGCGCCGGAGCGTGGGTGAGGTGATCAGCTCATTGGACAGGTGCTTGAGGAATGCCTCGTCCCGGACTCTGTCACGTTGGACCAGGCCCCGTAGTGCGTTGACTGCGTCAATGACGTCGTTCACTGGCTTCGCACGCCCTTCCCGGGTCAGCCAGGGGAGATCTGATCGGCGAAGTCGTCGAGCGCGTCTGCCCAGTGGGCCGCGTAGTCCGTGGCGAGCAGCACGAACTCTTCGGCCTCCGCTCCGCTCTCGACCATGGCCGTCATGCCGGTCTCCTCGTCGCTGACCGACTTGGCATGGCCCGTCTCGGCTCTGATGTGCGCGTCGATCCATGTCAACGCGTCGGGCGCCGCGAACGGTCTCTGCCCGTCGACCAGCACCTTGCCGTACATGCGCCGGAACGCGACCGCGATGTCCAGCGCGATGGCCTCCACGACCCGCAGCTGCACCGCCGCGCCCAATCGGTGGTCGGCCATCGCCTCCATCGCCCCCAGGAGCTTGGCGACGCCTTTCGGAAGATCCCCTGCGGGCTCCTCGCCGACCACCCCGGCCAGCGGCTTCACGATCGAGTCGGCCCACCACAGATAGTGGATTCCGGCTGCACCCCGTGGCGCCACCGCGCTGAAATCCTCGGCCAGGTTGTCCAAGTCGTCTCCGATGACCCGGTAGGCCGTTTGGAACGCCGCCAGCACCTCCCGATCCGGAGCTTTCTGTGACGTGAAGTGCCGCGCCGCCGCACCCAGCCCCGAAATCGTGGTGAACATGAAGGTCTTGGTCATCACCTCCCACTGCCGCGCCACGGCCAGCGCGCCCGCCGCCGCGACCTGGTCGACGGCCTTCGCCTCGGCGAAGAACCGGTTTTCCGGCCTGACCAGCTGAGCCGCTTTCACCACTTCGGCTACACGTTCGTCAAGTCCTGCACTGCTTGACATGACACCCCTCCTCGGCCCGGTTGGGGAATTAATATGTCACACATCATAGATCACCTTGTATGAGATTGACCATTATGAGTCACTTGAGACTTCAGAAACTTTTCGGTCGGACCGAAATTCGCAACGGAGCAAGATTTTGGGCTGCCGGTCCGCTGGTTCCTTATGTGATGATTAGGGAAAACAACGGATACACAGTGCGACTCCCGGCTCTCCTGCCGGAAAACGCCGCCATTGTCCAAATCCCGCATCCCGCCCCGCTGGCCGACCTTGACCAGCGGGCTGGTCCCTCAGTGCTCACGCTGTCCCGTGAGGAGTCGTCCGCGGTAATCGAAGGCTCGGGCGCAATTCGACTCGCCCAAAACAACATTTATTGCATTGACGCGGGTCAGCAGGGTCCGAATCGAACTTTCCGGGTTCTCTCCGATGCTCTTCGACGAGTTCGATCGCGCGTACATCAGCTCCGCTGAGAACGCTCCTGACTCCGGTCGCGCGCGTGGACTTCCCTCCGCGGCCCGAAGGGGACGTGCTGGGTGACCCGCGCAGGTGGCCGGGGGCGTAGGCGCCGTCGGCCGGGCATGGATGCGGGTGGCGGCAAGACGGTGCGCGCCCCGCGGACCGGCGACATCCTCAAGGAGGTCGGACTCGACGACTGCTGGTGGGAACGCCTTCTCGGTGCTGTCCGGCCTCGATGAGAGTCGGCCTTCAGTGCCCGTGCCCATGCCCGACGGAAGCTCCGGACGGCTTGCCGGGCGGCACCAGGCCGAGTGCGACCACCGCCGCGGCCGCCGCGGTGACCGCGCACACGGTGAGCGCGGAGGTGAAGCCGCCGACGCCGGCGGCGCCGGGTGCGAGACTCGCGGCGGCCACTGTGGAGACGACGGCGACGCCGATCGATCCGCCGAGTTCGTGGAAGGTGTTGACGACGCCGGAGGCCACGCCGGCCTCGGCCGGAGGGACGTTGGCCATGGTCGTGGCGGTGGCGGTGACGAACGCCGGGCCGATGCCGAAAGCGGCGATGACGAAGCCCGGCAGGAGGGCGGCGTAGGCGTTGTTCCCGGGGGAGATCCGGGTCATCAGGGCCGCGCCGACGGCGGTGAGCAGGAACGCGGCCACGGCGACGGGCCGGCCGCCGACCTTCCCGATGAGGTGGCCGCCCAGGTGCGCGCCGATGGTGATGGCGATCGCGACCGGCAGGAACGTCAGGCCGGTCTGCAGTGCGCTGAACCCCAGCACGTGCTGGAGGTAGAGCGAGCTGAGGAAGAACAGCGCGAGCATCAGCCCGGTGGCGATCAGCATCACGAACGTGCCCGAGACCACCGGGCGGCGGGTGAGCGTCCCGGCTCGCATCAAGGGCGCCTCGACGGTGCGCTCGACCACCACGAACACCACGTAGAAGATCACCGCCGCGATCAGGGGGAGGAGGGTCCCGGCCGCGCCCCACCCGGCGTCGCCGGCGTTGACGAGACCGTAGATCAGCAGAGCGGTGGCGGCGGTGACGGCGAGCGCACCGGGCACGTCCACCCGCTGCCGCACCGGACGCCGTCCGTCGGCACGCACGACCGCGGGAAGGGCGAGGAGGACCAGCAGCCCGATCGGCACGTTGACGAAGAACACCCACTCCCAGCCCGGGCCGGCGGTGAGGATGCCGCCGAGCAGCACGCCCACCGCGGCTCCCGTCCCGCCGATCGCCGCCCATACGCCCAGGGCGCGGTTGCGCTGAGGACCGTGGAAGACGGTTGTGACGATCGCCAGAGCCGACGGCGACAGCAGGGCGGCGCCGATTCCCTGCGCGGCGCGGCCTGCGATGAGCACGGGGCCGTTCGGGGCCAGGCCGCAGGCCAGCGAGGCGAGAGTGAACAGGGCGAGCCCCACCAGCAGCGTGCGTCGTGCCCCGAACGCGTCGGCGAGTCGCCCGCCGAGCACCATCAGACCGCCGAAGCACAGCGTGTACGTCGTCACCACCCAGGTGAGCGCCTCGCGGTCGAGGGCGAGGTCGCCACCGATGGTGGGCAGGGCGACCTGGACGACGGTGATGTCGACGATCAACATGAACTGTGCCAGGCAGAGCAGGACGAGCGCGCTCCATCCCCGGGAATCGGGCGAGGTTCGAGCTTCGGGCGGCGCGGTGTGCGTGGGATGGCCATGACTCATGACGTGATCTCCTGATGATTCGCGAGCTCGACAGTGAGCAACAATAATCCGAACACTAATGTTCGGATTAGTCTAACCATACCGGGGTACGGCATGTCGAACCCCGGGGGTGTGAACCAGGGGCAGACGGGAGCGGGGGAGGTATCGCCTACTCTTCCGTCATGGCCACCACGCACAAGGACGCAGGCGCTGGAGAACCGACGCACAGCTCACCCTCCCGGGGGCGACGTCGGGCCGACGCCGAACGGAGCATCGCGGCCATCGTCGACGCCGCGACGGTGGCCTTCAGTGAGAACCCTGAGGTGAGCATGGTCGACATCGCGCGCGTGGCCGGCGTCGGCAGGGTCACCCTCTACAGCCATTTCTCCTCTCGGGAGGAGCTCATGGACGCGGTCATGGCGCGCGCCGTCCGCGAGGCCAACGCCGTACTCGGCGGGCGGGCCTCATCGGAGGAGATACCGGCGCGGGAGGCGCTGGGCGGCCTGATCCGCTCCTCCTGGCAGGTTCTCAGCCGGTACGGCCGGCTGCAGGCGGCCGCCCTGCGGGTGCTGGGCCCGGAGCGCACGCGCGAACATCACGACGAGCCGCTGGTCCGCGTCCGGAACATCATCACCCGGGGACGGCGGGAAGGGGTGATCCGCGATGACCTGCCCGAGGGCTGGCTCGTCTCCGTCTTCTACGGTCTCCTGCATACGGCCGCCCTGGAGGTCGACTCGGGCCGTCTGCGGCCGGAGGCCGCCGCCGACGTGCTGGAGATGACTCTCCTGTCCGCTATCGGGGCATAGCGCACCGACGGCGCGTCTCCATGCTCCAGCTGTGGAGCGGAGTCTCCAGGGAGTAGATGCCGTGTCTGAGCAGAGCGTCAGGAGGCGTTGAGGCGAGCAAGCGCAGGGTCGGATCGTGCCAGGGCGTTCTGGTTGGTGATGCCGACTGCGGTCGCGGTCCTGCTACTTGTCGTGCCACTGTCCAGTCAAAGCGTCAATCTTCAGCTGTGCTTGCCAAAACCTGCAGGTCACCCGTATAGCCAGGTCGCCTCCGGGCACATACGCGCTACGCCTGGCATGGCTTTCGGTTCTCCGTATATGGAGGCCGAGCGCACACGTGGGATGTTTCCGGGGTTTGCCCCTGCAAGGCGTGACGGGATTCGAGGATCCGAAAGGAGCAACATCCATGTTCGCCAACCGATCCGTCACCCGCAGGTCCGCGCTGACCGCCGCGACGGGAGCCGGTGCGCTCGCACTGCTCACCGCCTGTGGGGGCGGCGACGGCGTCACCGCCGGCCTCATCGACAGGCCCAGCGCTCCAGCTACCTCCCCGAGCCGGCAGCCAGGCGCGTCGGTCGACAACGTGGATCGCATGTTCACGCAGATGATGATCGAGCATCACAAGCAGGCCGTGGAAATGGCCGAGCTGGCCGAGACACGTGCCAAGAGCCCGGAGGTCAAGGATCTGGCGGCCAAGATCGGTGCTGACCAGAAGCGGGAAATCGCCACCATGACAGGCTGGCTGTCAGAGTGGGGCAGGACTGCGATGCCCTCTGGGGGAGAGGGGCATGGCATGTCCCCGATGCCCTCCGGCGGGATGGGGGGCCATGGCATGCCCGGGATGATGACCGATGAGGACATGAAGAAGCTCGAGGCGGCCAAGGGCACGGAGTTCGACCACATGTTCCTGCAGATGATGATCGACCACCACAGGGGCGCGATCGAGATGGCGAAGATGGAGCAGGAACAGGGGGCCAGCCCTCAGGCCAAGGAACTTGCCAGGGCCATTGAGACCACTCAGCAGGCGGAGATCAAGGAGATGCGGAAGCTGCTCGACCGGCTCTAGACCGAGTAACGGCCGGTGACGTCCAGGCGCGGCTCGCGCCTGGACGCCCCGGCTCCCAGCACTTCCAGGGCGCCGTCAGGCCGCGTTCGCCGGGAGAAGGCTCGTACTCGGCGAGTGGCGGACCTTCGGGGCGGCATCAGGGCGATCAGCCCGAGGCGCTCTGCGGCCCCCTGAATCAGTCCAGGTAGCGCGATAGCGCAGAATTGTTCGCGGCTACCGCCGTCCGTTACTCCAGGAGCTACCAATCGTGCCCCATCCCTCCGCTGACCTCGTCACCATGCTGGAGACCCTCGCGAGCTACGGCGAGCGCTATCGGCTGGAGGCCGGCCTGGATCCGGAGGAGGACTGGATCCCCGCGGACAGATTGCTGGACCCCGCATCGACGGAGTTGACCCGGGTTCTCGAGGCTGAGCGTATGGGCAGCGGCCAGGTTTCTGCACACGCGGTGGCTCTCACGGTCATGGCGGTCTACGCCGGCACCGTGACCGCTCCCACGCTGCTGGCTTGGGCGTTGTACGGCGTGGTGCTGGATGTCCGGCCGGAGAACGTGGCGCTCCGGCTCAGTGATCATCACGGGTTCGAGGCCGTCGCGCTACGCAGGCCGCAGCTGGCCGACGTCTCGGGCATGACCGCCGGCGAACGGCTGGGGCTGCTCGTGAACCAAGTGCTCGACGATCACCTGTTTCCTCTCGCCGACGCGCTGCGCGTGCGCAGCCGGGCAGGCAGGCGCCAGCTCAACGGCGGTATCGCCCAGGGATGTGCCGCGGCCTTCGGGGCCGCGAGCAGGATCCCGGGCGCCGACGTCGACGCGCTGCAGCGCGCGTATAAGGAATTCCTCGCCGCCTGCCCACCGGAGCTGGGCAGGCTCGGCGAAATGGTCCGGCTTGCCGAGGGCGACCGGGAAGGACTGTTCTATCTGCGCCGGACGTGCTGCCTGTTCTACACCGCGGACCACGGCGAGAAATGCGCCAGCTGCTGTCTCGACAGCGTGGAGGACCGCGTGGCCAACTACCGTCGGATCCTTACAGGCGGCGCTGTCCCGCACTGATCCGCTCACGCGGTTCATAGCGCCTTACCCGCAGGTCCACCTGGTCCGGGTCCGGAAAGTCGACCTGGGTTCCGGGGAGTCTGCCACACCTTGTTCTCGACCGCCCCCGCGACGTCGCTCAGGGGAGTCAACGTTTTGGCGGGGCTCCACGTCGACGGGTGAGTCGTCGAAACTCAGCTCAGAACGGGCCGGTAGACGATGGAGAACATGCGCCCTCCGTCTGGCGACTCCATGACTGTTCATCCTCCACCGTCGCGAGGAGACGCTGCCGGCTGACGGCGGTGAAGGCGGAGGCATGGCCAGGCAAGCGGCTGGACACCCGCCAGGTCTCGCCGCCGTCCTTGCCGGCTTGCGCCTGGCCGTCAGTGCCGACCCCGGTCAACTCGTTTCGCTCCGATCGATGAAGGTCATGCCGGCAGCCTGTCCCCATCTACTACTTATAGTCGTAGTTGGTTCGGCGGGCTAGAAGATCGAGATGTTGTGGCAGTGATGGGCCAGGAACGAGCGCAGGCCGGGAACCGCGGCCACGATCACAGGGCCGGCGAGGAGGAGAGCCACGGCGGCGAGCCCCGCGATACGTTCCCGGCGCCCGAGAGGAGCGGCCGGGCTGAGCATACGCTTGACCCGGGTGAGGGCCGTCGCGCCGCCGGCGCCCAACGTGAAGGCCGGAGCTCGACCGGTGGCCAGCCGTACCAGGGCGGCGGCGATGTGGATGCGGGAATGGCGGCGGGCCGCGATGTCGTCGGCGAGGAGCTCGATCAACCGCACGACCTCGCTTCTCGCCCGGACGAACAGCGGCAGGCGGGGGAAGGCCCGAGGGAAGGCTTCGGCGGCGGCCAGCACCAGGTGATGCCGCCCCCGCAGATGGGCCCGCTCGTGCGCGAGGACCGCGGCCACCTCTTCGGGGGCCAGGGATCGGAGGGCCGCGGTGGTGATGACCGCCCTGCCCTTCCGGCCGGGTAGGCAGTAGGCGGCGGCCTCGTCGTGATCCAGCACGACCGCCCCCAATTCGCCGTCGTGACGACCGAGGATGTTCAACATGTCGGCATGCTGCCGCCGCTCCCACCGAGCTCTGACCAGAATGGCCACGCCGCAGTAGGTGATTCTGGTCGTGACCAGAGCGGCGCCGAACAGGGCGGCACGGGCGCCGGAGGAGGTGGGGCCCGCATCATCGATGAGCATGCTCGCGCACGCTTCGAAGAAATCGGCCAGCCCGTGTCCGATCACATCGGCAGGGATCGCGGCGGCGAGTGCCGAGAGGGCCGCGGAGACGACCGCGGAGGTGCAGGCGGCCAGCCACACGGAGATCGCCAGACGGGGAGCACGTCCGGCCCATTCGCCCCGGCTCAGCAGCCGGGGAAGCACGACCACGGCGACCATGGCGTACAGCGCCAGGACGGCCGCGGCCATCACGTGTGGCCTCGGAGCGGATACACCTTGAGCGCGGCATCGAGCGCCTCGGCCTCCTGGGGAGTCAACCGCTCCAGGAAGTGGACGAGCGTGGCCGCCTGGTTGCCGCCGGAGGCCAGCGTGTTGCGCATCAGCTCGGCGGTGTAGGCCTCTTTCGTGCCGACCGTCTCGTAGATGTAGGCGCGGCCGACCGGCTTGCGGCGGAGCAGGCCCTTGGTGTGCAGCTTGTCCATCACCGTCATGACAGTGGTGTAGGCGATCTCCCGCTCGCGGCGCAGGTCCTCGAGCACGTCCCTCACCGATGCGGGCCGGTGATACGACCACAGACGATCCATGATCACCGACTCCAGGTCTCCCAGGGCGCGCATCGTGTGAGACTCCCATCTACCTGCGGATTGTTTGATGCTACCGGCCGTCGTAGACGCCTGGCCATGTGTCGTTCCTGCCATCCGCCTTCGCCCCGCGGATCTACCCGCAGCGCCACGCCGTCGGGTGCGACATCGACCGGCTCGAACGCCCTCGCGCTGCGGCCGCGCGGTACGACAGGCCCGCCGTGCGCCACGGAGCCACGATCCTCATCGCCGCGATCGACGAACGGCTCCGACCGACTTCGATACGGGCCCTGGACCGGCGGCCGCGGGCCCCCGGCGGCCGGCGCTGTGATTGGGTGGTCGCAATGGACATCTCATCGCGGGCTCAGGCCTATCTCCACGCCTATGACGGACAGCTGCGGGGCAGGCCGGTGCCCGGCCGTACGGTCGAGAGGGTCGGGCCGGTGCTGCGGACCGTCTCCGACGGGCATGGGCAGGGCTCCCTGACCTACCGGGACCTGGGCGGGCTGGAGGGCACGGAGCTGGACGCGTTCATCGTGGCCCAGCGCGACTTCTTCACCGAGATCGGCCGGCCGGTGGAGTGGAAGTACCACGGCTACGACCTGCCGGCGGACCTGCCCGTCCGGCTGGCCGCGGCGGGGTTCGAGCCGGAGGAGCGCGAGACCGTCATGGTGGGCGAGGCGGCCGGGCTGGCGGTGGCCCCCGTGCCACCCGAGGGGGTGCGGCTGCGGGAGGCGGTCGGCCGGGCCGACCTGGAGCGGATCCGGGAGATGGAGGAGGCGGTCTGGGAGGCCGACCGGGGCTGGCTGCCCGACCTCCTGGAACGGGACATGGCCGGGCCCGGTGACCGGTGCGCGGTGGTGCTGGCCGAGGCGGGGGAGCAGGTGGTCTGCGCGGCGTGGATGCGCTTCCACGAGGGCACGGACTTCGTCTCGCTGTGGGGCGGCTCGACGCTGAAGGAGTGGCGGGGCCGGGGCGTCTACCGGGCGATGGTGGCCCACCGGGCGGGGCTGGCGGTGGCGCGAGGGTTCCGCCTGGTGCAGGTGGACGCCTCCGAGGACAGCCGGCCGATCCTGGCCAGGCTGGGCCTGACGGCGGTCGCGACGACGACGCCCTACGTGTGGGTGCCTCCGACCGCCTGACCGGGTGGGGCGACGCGTCCGGCGAGCGGTTCGCGGATGTCGCGCATGCGCCGCACCGCCGGGATTGAGTGGAACGGACTGTTCCATTCTGTTAAGGTGAGTCCTGAGGAAGATCACGAGAAGAGGAGACGCATGCCCGAGGTGCTCAGCAGGCGCGCGCTCAACCGAGCCACCCTGGACCGCCAGCTGCTGCTGAGCCGGGCGGAGCTGCCGGCCTTCGACGCGGTCCGGCACCTGTACGGCATGCAGGCCCAGGCGCCGGACCCGCCCTACATCGGGCTGTGGAGCCGCCTGGCGGCCTTCGGTCACGAGGATCTGTCGCGGCTGCTGCACGAGTGCAAGGTGGTGCGGCTGGCCCTGATGCGCTCCACCATCCACCTGGTCGCCGCGGACGACTGCCTGGCCCTGCGCCCGCTGCTGCAGCCGATGCTGGTGCGGGCGCTGCTGGGCTCGCGCGGCAAGGGGCTGACCGGGCTCGACCTGGACGAGCTCGCCGCCGCCGGCCGGGCCCTGGTGGAGGAGGGGCCGCTCACCTTCGGCGAACTCGGGGAGCGGATGCGGGAGCGGTGGCCGGAGCGCGCGCCGGCCGACCTTGCCAACGCCGTGCGCAACACGGTGGCGCTGGTGCAGGTCCCGCCCCGGGGCATCTGGGGCGTGGGCGGGCAGCCCGCCCACACCAGCGCGGAGGCGTGGCTGGGCCGCCCCCTGGACGGGCGGGCCTCCCTTGAGGAGATGATCCGCCGCTATCTGGCCGCCTACGGCCCCGCGGCGGTGATGGACATCCAGCAGTGGTCGGGCATGACCCGGCTGGCCGAGGTCGTCAAGGGCATGGGGCTGCGGACCTTCGTGACCGAGGAGGGCGCGGAGCTGGTGGACCTGCCCGAGGCGTCCAGGCCCGGTCCCGACACCCCCGCGCCGGTGCGCTACCTGTCGGAGTTCGACAACATGCTGCTGTCGTTCAGCGAGCGGACCCGGACCAGGATCATGGCCGATGAGCATCGCGGGAAGGTCTTCACGGTCAACGGCATCATCAGGGCGACGGTGCTGGTGGACGGGTTCGTGCGGGGCAGGTGGAAGGTGGCCCGCAAGCGGGGCGAGGCGGTGCTGGAGGTGGAGCTGTTCCAGCCGGTGACGGCGGCGGAGCGGGCGGCGCTGGAGCGGGAGGGGATGCGCATGCTGGACTTCGTCGCCGGGTCCGCGGCGGTCCGGGACGTCCGGTTCGGCTGACGGCGCCGGGCCGCCGGGGCCGTGGTCAAGGTCCTCGCCGCCGGGCGCGCCGCCGGGAAGCCGCCCGCGTGCCCGGCGTGAGGCGGGCGGGCGGCGGTCCCGTCGGGCGGCGGCCCCAGCGCGGGAACGCGGCCCGGCCGGTGGCCGGGCCGCGAAAACAAGTTGCGCAGATGGCGAGACGATCCGTAGCGTCTGTGCCATGTGCATGTGCTCCGCCCCCTTCATGGGTGGCCTCGTGACGCGTCCCCGCTGCGGCCAGGCTCTGGCCCGCTAGGACGCGCTCCTTCCCCTTTCTCTTTTCTCCGCGTGTCCCCGATGCGTGCGCCCAGGGCCTCCGAGACCTGTTCACCTCGGACCCGAAAGGGCAACAGCTGTGGCGAAATCCTTCGCGCACGGAGACCATTCACACACCCAGAAGCAGGTCAGGAACGTCGGTGGCCGTACCGACCGTGACCGGGCCAGGCGTGTCCTCTCGCAGAACTTCCTGATCGATCCGCACGCCGTGCACCGGGTGGTCCAGGCCGCCGGGCCGCACGGGCTGGTCCTGGAGCCGGGTGCGGGAGAGGGCGTCCTCACCCGCGCGCTGACCGCGACCTGTAAGGAGATCGTCGCCTATGAGATCGACCCGCGGCTGGCGGGCAGGCTCGCCGGAAGCACCCGCGGCGAGGACGCGGTCAAGGTGGTCAGGGGAGACTTCCTGAGGGCCCGCGCCCCCCGGGAGCCGTTCGCGGTCGTCGGGAACATCCCCTACGCGATCACTTCCAAGATCGTGTCCTGGTGCCTGGCCGCGCCCGCGCTGACCTCGGCGACGCTCGTCACCCAGCTGGAGTACGCGCGCAAGCGCACCGGAGACTTCGGCCGGTGGAGCCTGCTGACCGTGCTGACCTGGCCGGAGTACTCCTGGCGGCTGCTGGGACGCATCGACCGGGAGAGCTTCCGCCCGGTGCCGCAGGTCGACTCGGCGATCCTGGGCGTCGAACGGCGGCCCGAGGCCCTGCTGCCCGGGGAGGCGTCGGCCGCCTACCGGGCGTTCGTCGAGTACGGCTTCACCGGGGTGGGCGGCTCGCTGCACGCCTCGCTGAGGCTGCGCCACCCGGCCCGCCGGGTGGACGCCGCGTTCGAGGCCGCGCAGGTGCGGCCCGACACGGTGGTGGCGTCCGTCCACCCCGAGCAGTGGCTGACCCTGTTCGGCCACCTCCACCCCGTGGGGTGACGGTAGCCGCACCGACGGTGCGGCGGTGTCCGTGGCCGGTCCGCGAGGGCCGGCCCCGGGCACGGCTCACGCCGGATCGGGCAGGCGGGTGAGCACGGTGTTGTGGACCCGCTGGAAGATCACCGAGGTGCGGAAGCCGGAGATCTCACGGCGCTGGCTGAGTTGGTCCAGCAGGAAGGCGTGCAGGTGGTCCAGGTCCTGCACGGCGACATGCAGCAGGAAGTCGTCGCCGCCGGCCAGGACGAAGACGCTCAGCACCTCGGGCAGGGCGCCGACCGAGTCCTTGAAGGTCTCGATGACGGCCCGGCTCAGCGGGCGCACCTGGACCGAGACCATGGCCTGCACGCCGCGGTTGAGCGCGGCGTGGTCGATGTCGGCGTGGTAGCCCCGGATCACGCCGCGCCGGGTGAGCGTGCGGACCCGTTCCAGGCAGGTGGAGGGGGCGACCCCGAGCTTGCGGGCCAGTTCCCGGTTCGACTGCCGCGCATCTGTCTGCAGAAGTCGGATGATCTCCGTATCAAGTTCGTCCATGGCCGGGATAATGGCACTCTGTCCAGTCAAACGTGCGCCTGATAGCGAGATTTGACGGCTATCTGGCTAATCTGTCCCTTGCGGAGCCGTCCGTTTGAAGGTGCACGGAGATGGAGCTGACGGCCAGGCTGGTCCTGGTGATCCGCGAGGGGCCGGGGCCGGCGGTGACACCCGCCGACTACGTCGCGGTGGCCTTTTCGGCCCCCGCAACCGGGTCACCGCGCTGACCGGACGGCTGCCGCTGCGCGTCTGAGGTCCGCGCGACGCTCTCCACGGCGCGGCCCGGACCCCGGGCCCAACATGATCTATCTGGTCTCCCGGTCGGTGACGCAGGGGCGCCGCGCCGGCCGGGTCCGCGCTGCGCCTCGCCACCGACCGCTCCCGCGCGGTCATCACGACATGGCTGCACGACGGCATGCTGCACGGCGGCATAGGCGGCGGATACCGCCTGTCGCCGGGAATCTACACTTCTGGGGTGATCGCCTCCGCTCTCGCCTTCATGCTCGTCGCGTTGATCCTCACCGTCTCTCCCGGGCCGGACACCGTGATCGTGCTCCGCACCACGGTCTCCTCGGGCCGTAGAGCCGCGTTCTTCGCCGGGCTGGGGGTCACCCTCGGCTGCTACACCTGGGGGGTGGCCACCGCGCTCGGCCTGACCGCGCTGCTGGCCGCCTCCGACGTCGCCTACACCGCCGTGCGGATCGCCGGCGTCGCCTACCTGGTCTGGCTCGGGGCGCGCGCGCTCTGGAACGCCCGCCGTCCCGCCGGCCCGGACGGATCCGCCGGCCCGGTCGGCCTCGCGGACGGGCTCCCCGGTGCTCCCGCCCGGGCCCTGGCGCTCATGCGGACCGGCTTCGTGACCAACCTGCTCAACCCCAAGGTGGGGGTCATCTACATGACCCTGCTGCCGCAGTTCATCCCCGCGGACGTCCCCGTGCTGCCCGCCACCCTGCTCCTGGTCACCCTGCACAACCTGCTGGGCATGGTGTGGTTCGCGTTCGTGGTCCTCGCCGCGAGCCTCATGCGGCGCGGCCTCACCCGGCCGAGCGTCCGCCGTCGCATGGAGCAGCTGACCGGAGTGGTGTTCATCGGCTTCGGCGTCCGCCTGGCGGCCGAGTCGGGCTGACGCGCGGCCGCACCCGGGCCGGGCCGGCCTACCACTGCCGGCCCGTTCCGATGTCGGCGAGGTGCGGGGCCGACAGGTGGAGCACCTCGTAGCGGGTGTCGGCCGTCTCCGGGGCGGCGTGCTCCCAGAGGGTGAAGTGGACCAGCTCCCAGCTCCGGGGGTCGACCCCCAGGGCGCCGGTGTGCACGCCCTCGGCGCGGGCCTGCCGCCGGAGCTCATCCAGCGCCCGCTCCACCGCCGGGGCCGGGTCGGCGCCGGCCGGGATCGGCTCGGTGCGGCGGGTGGCCGCGCGGGGGACGGCCCCGTGCGCGGGGCCCCGCTCCAGGGCGACGCCCGTCCAGTGCCGGACTTCGGGGCGGCCGAAGTCGTCGACGATCCCCCCGAATCCGGCGCCGCCCCACAGGAAGCGGTTCATCCCGCCGGTCCCGGCCCACAGGTAGAACGGGGCGTACTGGTTGACCGGCGAGCCGCCGCTGCCGCGTTCGCGGATGACGAACGCCTTGAGCCCGAGCCCGGGGAAGGCGTCGAGGGCCGAGCCTCTCGTCGCCACCCGGCGGCGGATGACGTCCATGTCGTAGTCGGCGGGCAGCGTGATCTCGTACTGCATGGCGTACATGAGGGAGGGCCTCTCCTGCGGGGCCGTCAGGCGGCCGTGGTGCGGGCGGTGAGCAGGCCGAGCACGCCGTTGACGGCCCGGTCGAACGGCTCGGCCGAGCCGGCGGCCCTGGCCAGGACGTAGCCGCCCTGCAGCACGGCGACGATCGTGGCCGCGGTGTCGTCCGGATCGAGGCCGGCGGCGAGTCCGTCCCGGGGCCGGTCCTCGGCGAGGATCCCCGCCAGCCGGCCGCGCAGCCACGCGAAAGTCTCCTCCAGCGGCTGCCGCAGGCTCGGGCTGGCGACGACCTCGGGGTCCTGCGTCAGTCGCCCGATCGGGCAGCCGCGCAGCACGTCCCGCTCCCGCCGCAGATAGGCCGAGATCCGCTCGACCGCGGTCCCCGGGCCGGACAGCTGCGCCTCGGCCGTGGCGCGCATCTCCTCGGCGGTGCGCCGTACGGCCGCCAGCGCGAGGTCGGGCTTGCCGGAGAAGTGGTGGTACATGCTGCCTTGGCCGGCACCCGCCCGCTGCTGGATCGCCTTGGGGCTGGTGCCGACGTAGCCCCGTTCCCAGAGCAGTTCTCGGGTGCTCTCGATCAGACGTTCCGGGGTGCTCATGCCATGACTGTACATACTAGTAGGTACAGTCTCAAATGCCTCGGCGACGACCGGCTCCCCGCGCCGCCGGAGAGGCCGGGAGCGCCGGAAACTTTACGGCGCGCAGGGGTTACCCGGCGCCGGAGGCGATCAGGGAGACCCTTGGGAGTGCTGGTGGAGGGCCGATGTCATGAACGGGTACGTCGAACTGGCCGCGGTCTGGAAGGTCATGGCGACCGGGGTCGGCGGTGGCGTGGGCCTGGTCGCGATCTACGCGCTCGGTCTCGCGGAGCTGTCGGCCGGCCTCGGAAGAGGCGGGGCCGGCGGCCGGCGGCCGCTCGCCCTTCTCCTCGCCGGAGTGTGCTTCCTGATCGTCGTCGCGGGGGTCGGCCTCGGGCTGTACGCGCTGCTGGCGAGGTGAGCCCGCGGCCGGCGGAGCCCTCGTACGCGAAGGGCAGGGCCGTGAGGGGGTGGGCCGTGAGGATGGGCCGGATGCGCCCGGCCGGCTCAGTCGCGGGTGAGCTCCTCGACGACCAGGCCGGCGCCGATCCCCAGGAGCCAGACGTCCTTGGCGACGCTGAGCCCTTCCTGGGTGGGCCGCAGGCTGCCCTCCTGCCGCAGGCCCGGCGTCCGCAGGTAGAGGCCGACCAGACCGCCGGCGAAGGCGGTGAGCGCGGCGCCCGCCAGCAGCGACGGCACCAGCGGGACCAGCAGCGCCGTGCCGACGGCGATCTGTCCCTTGGCGAGCCATCGGGTGAACTGCTCGGGGTCCATGTCCTTCAGGAAGGGGTAGGCCGTCGCCGCCATCCCGTGGATGTGGGCCGCGCTCTCCTTGTAGGAGTCCGCCAGGGTCAGCCCCGAGTTCAGGATGAAGGCGCCGGCGGCGAGCCGGACCGGGAACTGATGGGGACGGGTCAGGATCCGCATGAGTCCTCGCAGTGGTCGACGGGGCAGAAAGCATGCTCTTTCCCTGGTTTCTCGCAGGTCATCCGCTTATTGATCGTTTCTTGAACGTGGCGGGGCCTTCCATGGCCTCCCTGGTCCGGGGGAAGGGGTGGCTGTGGTGCGGGGGTCTCAGCGGGGGAGGGGTCTCAGCGGAGGGGCCTCGGAGGGAGGGGGCTCAGCGAGAGGGGCCTCAGGACGGGGTCTCCAGCCGTACGCCGCCGATGTCGGCGTACGGGGGCGGCCCCGAGGCGGCGATGACCGTCTCCCGCGTTCTCAACACGCCCGAGAAGGTGCGCCAGGACACCCGGGCCCGCGTTCTCGACGCGGTGCGCGAGCTGAGCTACCGGCCCAACTCCGCCGCCCGCTCGCTGGTGACCGGCCGCTCCGGGGTGCTCGGCGTGGTCAGCTTCGACACCACCCTGTATGGTCCCGCCTCGACGCTCGGGTGCCCCAGGACGTCAGCGTGGTCGGCTTCGACGACGTCCCCGAGGCCGCCTATCTCTGGCCGCCGCTGAGCACGGTCAGGCAGAACTTCACGGAGGTCGGGCGGCTGTCCTTCCGGCTCCTGCTCGACCGGATCGACGGCGGGACGGGCGCGCCGCACCAGATGATCGAGCCCGAACTCGTCGCGCGGGAGAGCACGGCCGCCCGCCTGCCCGGCTGATCCGTTCCGGCTGATCCGCCCCCGGCCGCCGCCCGGCCGGCCGTACCCGTGCGCCGGGCCCCGCCGCTCCCGCTCGATCTCGCGGAGACGCGGGCTGGACCCCAACTTGCAGAGGACACTCTGCCAACATCACTATGCAGAGGGTCCTCTGCAAGTTATGGTGACGGGCATGATCGACGACCCTGGCCCCGCGGCCGGAGCCCCCAGGCCCGTCCGGACAATCGACGCCCGCAGCCTGCGCGGGCTGGCGCACCCGCTCCGCATGCGACTGCTGGAGCTGCTGAGGCTCGACGGTCCCGCGACCTCCGCGGTCCTGTCCGAGCGGCTGGGGGAGAAGACCGGGACCGTCAGCTGGCACCTGCGTCACCTCGCCGAGCACGGCTTCATCGAGGAGGAGGCCGGGCGCGGCACCAGACGCGAGCGCTGGTGGCGGGTGGCGAGGGACCGGACGGTGCTCAACACCGCCGAGTTCCGCGACGACCCCGACACCCGGGGCGCGCTCTCCGTCTACCTGCACGAACTGGTGAGCCAGCACTTCAGCCGGGTCGTCGACTCCCTCACCGAGGACTGGGACGACCGGTGGCGCGACGCCCGGACCATCTCCGCCTGGAGTGAACTGCGGATGACGCCGGCTCAGCTCGCCGCGCTGAACGAGGAGCTGACCGCCGTCGTCGAGCGGTGCCTGCCGGACCCGGACGCCGAGCCCGACCCGGACGCGCTCCCCGTCATCGTGCAGCTCCAGTCCTTTCCCCGCCGGGAGCGTGGCGGCGCATGAACCAGGGCACGCGTGGCAGCCTGCTGCGCCGCCACCGCGACTTCCGGCTGCTGTGGTGCGGCGAGGTCGCGGGCAAGTTCGGCGCCTCCGTCACGGGGGTGGCGATGCCGCTGGTCGCCGTCTCCGTCCTGCACGCCGGCACCTTCGAGGTTGGCGTGCTGACCGCCGCCGCCTGGCTGCCCTGGCTCCTCGTCGCCCTGCCGGCCGGGGTCTGGGTGGACCGGCTGCGCCGCAGACCGATCATGCTGACCGCCGCGGCCGTCTCCTTCCTGCTGTTCGCCTGCGTCCCGGTCGCGGCGTGGTCCGGCGCCCTGAGCGTCGGGCTGCTGGTGGCCGTCGCCCTGCTGGCCGGCACGGCGGCGGTGTTCTTCCAGACCGCCTACAGCGCCTATCTCCCCTCCATCCTGGAGCCCGGCGACCAGTCCGAAGGCAATGCCAAGCTGCACGGGAGCGCCTCGGCCGCGCAGATCGCCGGACTCGGGGCGGGCGGTCTGATCGCGCAGCTGGCCGGGGCGGTGAACGGGCTGACCGCCAACGCCGTGACGTTCCTGGTGTCCCTGCTCTGCCTGGCCGGCATCCGGCACCGAGAGCCGCGCCCGGCCAGGGCGGAACGGCGGCCCGGGGCACTGGCCAGGGAGATCGGCGAGGGGCTGCGCCTGGTCGCCGGAGATCCCTGGTTCCGGACGTTGACGCTCTTCGGGGCCACCTCCAACCTCGCCCTGATGGGCTACCAGTCGATCCAGGTGGTCTTCCTGGTCCGGGACGTCGGCCTGGCCCCCGGGACCGTCGGCGGGTTGATCGCGGCCGCCGGCGCCGGCGGCGTCGCCGGGGCCTTCGCCGCCCGCCGGGCCGCCGTGAAGATCGGCACCGCCCGTGCGACGCTGCTGTTCGAGCAGGGGTTGGCCGTCTTCGCCCTGCTCATCCCGCTCACCTTCGACGGGGCCGGTCTGCTGCTGTACGTCGTCGGCGGCTTCTGCGTCTCCGCCGGCGTGGTGGCCGGCAACGTCATCAAGACGAGCTTCCAGCAGAGCTACTGCCCGCCCGGACTGCTCGGCCGGCTCACCGCGAGCACCGCGTTCCTCAACTACGGGACCATCCCGCTCGGCGCGCTGCTCGGCGGCACGCTCGGCACCGTCCTGGGGAACCGCCCGGCGATGTGGGTGATGACGGCGGGGGTCCCGCTGGCCGGGCTGATCCTGTGGTTCTCCCCGATCCGTCACCACCGCGACCTGCCGTCCTCGCCGCGACCCGCCGTCCTCGCCCCGGCAGGCCGCCGCGCCCTCGGCGCGGACGCGCCGGTGGGAGCCCCGGGCGGGCGGAAGGAGCGGGAGGAATCATGACCAAGATCGCAGTGGCCAGTGTCCTCGTCGAGGATCAGAGCAAGGCTCTCGCCTTCCACACGGAGGTTCTGGGCTTCGAGAAGAGGCAGGACATCCCGCTCGGAGCGGCCCGGTGGCCGGCCGTGGCCTCGCCCGCCGGGCCGGAGGGGGGAAGCTGCTCCCCGTGGCGGCGGGCCGTCTCACGCCCCGGCCAGCTGCGGCGGCAGCGGGCGGCGGTGCAGCACGTCGAGCCGTGAGACGGCGCGGGTGAGCACCACGTACAGCCGGTTGAGGCCCCGCTCCCCGGCTTCCACGATCTCCGCCGGCTCGACCACCACCACGTGGTCGTACTCCAGCCCCTTGGCCACCGTCGCGGGCACGACGGTCACCCGCGCGCCGCCCGCCTCGCCGGTCTCGGCGATCGTGACGCCCGCGTCCCACAGCGCCGCCGCCAGCCCTTCGACGGCGGCGTCGGCGGCCACGACGGCGATCGAGCCTTCGCGCAGGAGGGCCTCGCGCACCGCGGCGACGGCGGCCCGCGGGAGATCGGGCACCTCCTCGACGCGGAGCCGGCCGTCGGACCGGAAGGAACGGGTCGGCGGCACGTCCACCTCAAGCTCTCCCAGCAGGCGGTTGGCCAGCGCGACGACGGCCGCGGGCACCCGGAAGCCGGTCGTCAGCGCGATCACCTGGGCTTCCGGTTTGCCCAGATGGGCCAGCCGGTCGCGCCAGTCGCGGGCGGCCCACGGCGTCGTGCCCTGGGCCAGGTCGCCCAGCACGGTGATCGAGCCGTGCTCGCTCCTGCGGGCGACGGCCCGGCACTGCATCGCCGACAGGTCCTGGGCCTCGTCGACGATCACGTGCCCGTAGCTCCGCGGGCGCTCCAGCAGGCCGGCGACCTCGTCGATGAGCACGGCGTCGGCCGCCGACCACCTGGCGCTCTTGAACGTCCGCGGCGGTCTGGCCCACCCGATCGCCGCCTGCTCCTGCGGGGTCAGCGTCCCGTCCGCGGCGCGCGCCAGCGCCGCGGGGTCGCCGAGCAGCTCCGCCACCACCTCCTGCGGCCGTACGGCGGGCCACACCGCGTCCAGGAACGGGGTGACGGCCCTGCCCATCTTGCGTGTCCAGGCGGCGTTGACGGTCCGTCCCCGCGCTTCGGCCTGCCGTTGCAGCATGGCGACGGTGCGGGAGAGCACACGTTCGCGTCCGACGGCGTAGGGCGGAGCCTCGCGCCGGGTGTCGTCGACGATGCGGCGCAGCTCCTCCTCCGCGACGCGCCAGCGGTAGGAGCCGTCGGGGACGGTGACCGGCCCGGTGGGCCTGCGCACCCGCCCGTACAGCGCCCGGCGCAGCACGTCCGTCATGCGGGCGTCGTGCTTGACGGCCGCGGCGGCGTCGCCGTCCACTCCCTGCACCGGCCCGGGGGCCAGCAGCCGCTCCAGGGTGGTCTGCTCGACGTTGACCTCGCCCAGGGCGGGCAGCACCGCCGAGATGTAGCCGAGGAACGCCCGGTTGGGGCCCAGGACCAGCACGCCTCCGCGTTCGAGCCGCTGCCGGTGGGCGTACAGCAGGTAGGCGGCCCGATGCAGGCCGACGGCGGTCTTGCCGGTGCCGGGGGCTCCCTGGACGCAGATCGACTCCTCCAGGCCGGCGCGGACCAGCTCGTCCTGCTCGGGCTGGATGGTGGCGACGATGTCCCGCATCGGGCCGACGCGGGGGCGCTCGATCTCGGCCGCCACGATCCGGCTCGTGGCACCCAGATCCTCGCCGCGGTCGAGCCGCTCGTCCTCGAAGCCGGTCAGCGTCATGCCCGCCCAGCCGAACCGGCGGCGTACGGCGACGCCCTGGGGGTCACGGGCGCCGGCCCGGTAGAACGCCCTGGAGACGGGGGCGCGCCAGTCGATCACCATCGGCTGCTGCCCCACGTCGCCGGAGATGTGCCGCCGGCCGATGTAGTAGCGCTGGGCGCGGTGGTCGCCGGCGGCGGCGTCCGAGCCGAAGTCGAGGCGGCCGAAGAACGGCGGGCCGCCGGGCTCCTCTCCCAGCTCCTTGGCGAGGCTTTTGAGGTGCCGCCCGAGCCGCTCGGCGCTGTAGCGGTCGCCCGCCACCCGCTCGCCGATGACGACGTTCAGGCGGGCGCCGTCGAGCATCCTGCGCAGCGCCGCCTCGCAGCGTGCGACGTAGGCCTTCTCGTCGTCGAGCACGGTCACTCCAACCATCAAACGTTAACTCGGTTAAGATATTAACCAGGTTAACAGCATTGGTAGAGTGGAGGCATGACAGGACTCCGGGACATCAAGCGGCAGCGGATTCATGAGGCGATCTCCACGGCGGCGATCACGCTGTTCCTGGAGCGGGGCTTCGGGGAGGTTTCCGTCGCCGAGGTCGCGGCGGCCGCGGAGGTCTCCAAGCCCACCCTGTTCAAATACTTCGCCACGAAGGAGGACCTCGTCCTGCACCGGATCGCCGACCACCAGGGCGAGGCCGCGCGCGTCGTCCGGCGGCGCCGGCCGGACGAGGGGCCGCTGGACGCGCTGGAGCGCCACTTCATGGCCGGTCTGGACCGGCGCGACCCGGTCACCGGCCTCAACGACCACGCGGAGGTGCTCGCCTACCACCGCATGGTCTTCTCCACCCCCAGCCTGGCGGCCCGCCTGTTCCACCACATGGCCATGGACGAGGAGGCGCTGGCCGGGGCGCTCGCCGAGGACACCGACGATCTCACCGCGAGCCTCCTGGCCGGCCAGGTGCTCGCCGCGCAGCGCGTGCTGGCCCGCCGGAACTGGCTGCGGCTGGCCGAGGGGGAGACGGCCGCACGGCTCCATCCCGAGGCCGTCCGCGCCGCCGCGCACGCGTTCGCCCTGCTGCGCCGGGGCCTGGAGGCCGCGTGAGCCTCCGCGCGGTCCCCGGCGCGGCTCGGGCGGGGGCCGCTAGACGGCGTCGCCGTCCCAGGCGAAGGCCGCCAGCGGCGGGTCGAGGGGGGCGTCGATCATCCGGTTGGCGAAGGTCGAGATCGTGTAGGCGCCGATCCCCAGGACGACTTCGAGGGCGTTCTGCGGGGTGTAGCCGGCGTCGAGGAAGGCCCGCAGGTCCTCGTCGCCGACCGCGCCGCAGCGGTCCATGACGGTGTGGGTGAACACCCGCAGCGCCTCCAGTCGCGTGTCCGGGAGGGGTCTGCGGGACCGCAGCGCCTCGACGAGCTCGGGCGCGGCCTCCTGCCGGACCAGCGTGGCGGTGTGCATCGCCACGCAGACGTGGCAGCTGTTGCGGGTGGCGACGGTCAGGATGAGGACCTCGCGGTCGAGGGGGGCGAGGGTGGTCTGCTCGAAGATGCCGCTGACCGTCAAGAACCCCTTGAGCGTCTGCGGGGAGAGGGCCATCCGCCCGACCGCCTCGGGGACGTAGCCGAACTTCTGCTCCGAGGCCTCCAGGATCGGGCGGGCGGCGGCCGGTGCGCTCTCGGCGGTGAGGGTGGCGAAGACGTTCTCGGACATCAGACCTGCTTTCGGGGATGGGCGTGCCGGTGCACGCCGCGACATAATCGTCAACGTGGTTGTCCAAATGGTAAACCTGGTTGACGATTATGGCAACGAGGCGCCGGAACCCGGTGGTGCGCCGGCCTATGCGTGAGCGCCCACGGTCACGGTGCCGATCGTCAACCGGGGCTCCCCTTCGAGGAACTCCCCGACCCGCTCCACCTGGTCGTCGAGCTCGCTGCGCCGTGCCGCGGTGAGCGGGGCGAAGAAGTAGGGCAGCCACCGGCGCGGGCTGGTGTAGGTGACCTTCCGGCCCCGGTTGGGGCCGAAACACGGCGCGCCCCGGTCCGCCGCCGTGGCGAGAGCCTGGCGCCAGCGCGGCCACATGTCCTGGAAGCCGGGCATGACCAGGTCGCCGGCCCAGGGGCCGGTGGCGGCGATGACCTCCTGGCTCAGCTCGTCGATGGACAGCCCGGCGGCCGACAGCACCTGGGCGTGCGCGCCGCACATGGCGGCGACGACGTCGGCGGGCCGGGCGTCGCGGGACGGGACCGACAGGGCATGCCGCTCCAGGCGCCTGGCGCAGACCTCGCTCCATGACAGGTGTGACATCTGGCCCGTGCGGATGCTCATTCGGTGGTGCTCCTTCGAGGATCCCGTTCCGGGAGGGCGGAGCCGCCCGGAAGTCGGATGCGGCCACCGGGGCCACAGTCCGTTCCGCGATGCGGCGAGGCGAAGTGAGGTGAGGTGAGGTGTCCGACCCTGGAACCTATATAGGTCGGTTCCTGTCCCATATGACTGGCATCCTGGACTGCATGAGCGACACTCCCGCCCGGCTGTTCACCCTCCTGTCCCTGCTCCAGACCCCGCGCGAATGGCCCGGCAGCGAGCTCGCCGACCGCCTGCAGGTCAGCCCGCGCACCATCCGCCGCGACATCGACCGGCTGCGCGAGCTGGGCTACCCGGTGCAGGCGACGATGGGCGCGGTGGGCGGCTACCGCCTGGTCGCGGGCGCGGCCATGCCGCCGCTGCTGCTCGACGACGAGGAGGCCGTGGCCATCGCGGTCGGCCTGCGCACGTCGGCCGGACACCCCGTGGAGGGCATCGAGGAGGCCTCCGTGCGGGCCCTCGCCAAGCTCGAACAGGTGCTGCCCTCCCGGCTGAGGCACCGGGTCGGCGCCCTGAACGCCGCCACCGTCCAACTGCCGGTCAGCGGCGGGCCGACCGTCGCCCCCGAGGACCTGACCGTGCTGGCCGCGGCGATCGCCAACCGCGAGCGGCTGCGCTTCGGCTACCGCGCGGGCGACGGGACCGAGACCAACCGCCTGGCGGAGCCGCACCGCCTCGTGGCGGCCGGACGCCGCTGGTACCTGGTCGCCTACGACAACGACCGCGACGACTGGCGGATCTTCCGCGTCGACCGGATCCGGCAGCCGTGGCCGACCGGCGCGCGGATCACCCCGCGCGAGCTGCCCGCCGACGACGCGGCCGCCTACGTCACCCGCAAACTCCGCAGCCTGACCCCCACCTACCGGGCGGTGGCGACCCTGTACGCGCCGATCGAGGAGGTCGCGGGGCGTCTCGGCAGCGCCCCCGGCGACCTGGAGCCGATCGACGAGCACAGCTGCCGGTTGCACAGCCAGACCGACACGCTGGAGTGGCTGGCGTTCCGGCTGGCCATGCTCGGCTGCGAGTTCGAGGTTCACGGACCGCCGGAGCTCGCCGAATACCTGCGCGCCCTGGGAGGCCGGGCGTCACGCGCGGCGGGCGCGGTCTCGTAGCGCTCCAGCCGCGGATCGTGACCAGGCCGCCGGCCGACGGCAGGGACCGGTCCGGGCGCCGCGCCGCCGGCACCGGACGGCCCGGCTCAGTGGCGGGTCAGCCGGCACCCCGCCGGGAACGGGGCGGACCGGCGACGGGACGCGGCGCTCACCGCGATCGGGCGAGCCGGAAGCCGAGATCGTCGACGCGGAAGGTCGGATGGCTCTTGCGGCGGCACGACGCCCGGCATCCTCGGGGCCGATCGGACCAGCCTCCGCCGCGGAACACGCGGTAGGGGCCGTAGACCGTGGGATCGTAGACGTCCCAGCACCACTCCCACACGTTGCCGATCATGTCGTAGAGGCCCCACGCGTTCGGCGCCTTGGCCGCGACGTCGTGCACCTCGCCGCCGGAGTTGTCGCGGTACCAGGCGATCTCGTCCAGCTCTCCGTAGCGGACGCCGGAGGTCCCCGCCCTGCACGCGTACTCCCACTCCGCCTCGGTCGGGAGACGATAGCCGTCGGCCTCCACGTCGCGGACCACGTCTTGCCCGTCGGGGTCGTCGCCCATCGCGTAGCAGGGTCCGAGTCCCGCCGCCCGCGAGAGCAGGTTGCAGAAGCGGACGGCCTCCTTCCAGGAGACCTCGGTGACCGGGGTCCGCGGCCCCGCCGAGCTTGGCGGCCTCTCGCCCCGGACGGAGTGGTACAGCTCGCGGGTCACGGGGTAGGGCGCCAGCCGGAAGGCCCCGACCTCGACCTTCCAGTCCGTCTCCGTGCCCTCGTCCCGTAGGACGATCTCCCCGGCAGGGATCTCGATCATGGGCTCGGCAGGCGACCGGCGCAGCGTCGATTCAGGTCTCATCGCGGGCCCGAGCCTACATGATCGATACGCGGCGGTGACATGCGGGCACACCTGCGGCAGGGGCGGCTCGTCCGGGTCCGCGCCGACCGCCCCGCGGGGCGGTCCGGAGGTGTACTGCGCGGCGTTGCCCTCGACGTACTCGTTCTGCTGTACAAGGTGCTCCGCCGGGCCGGCTGCTGAGGGCCGAGAACCGGGGAGCCGGTGGTGGGGCCGCCTCGCGATCACCCGTGATCGTCGACAGGCCTCAGGTCCAGACGGGTTCTCCGAGGTGTGTCGTCGTCGACAGCACCTGGCAACCCATGCGGCGGGCCGCCTCGAGCAGCGTGACGCGGGCCCGCTCTCCGTCTTCAGGCGGGAAGGCGGCCCGGATCTGGTGACCGTAGGCCGTCTCGTAGGTCAGCAGCCAGCCGAGCTCCGTGGCGGCGAAGTGGTCCTGCCGGTCGCCGTCCTCGTCGCTGTAGCCGCCCCGGTCGGCCGTGGGCGCGAGCGCCTCACGCAGGATCCGCAACCGCTCGTGATAGGGCGACTCGCCCTCCGACAGCTTGATGTAGACGTGTTCGCGCTCGCGGAACGGCTCGAACCACGGCGACGCCTCGACCTCGTCGGGCAGTATCGGCGTGGTGAGCCGCCCGCTCAACCAGCCGTGGAGGAACTCCACGGCGCCGACGTCATGTGCGGCGTAGGCGACGTTGCGCGGATTCCAGACCACGACGCGCCAGCTGTCCGGTTCTCCCTCGGTCAGCCAGCAGAGCGAGTCACCGTTGTCGGTGCCGGCCCACTCCAGCAGCCCGCCGGGCTCCGGGTAGAACGGGTAGGGGCACTCGTCGGGATACTTCTCACGGAAGGACCGCTCCCTGTCCAGCAGCCGCCGAGCGTGCCGGATCAGCGGCTCGTGAGCGCCGAACGGGGTCAGCGGCGTGATGAGGTCGACGAACTGGCCGCGCCCGTACCGCTCGACGAGCGCCTTGAAGTCGGTGGGCAGCTCAAGCCCGAGGGCGGCCTCGGCCTCACTCCAGTCGCCTTGCGCGTCGACCGGTTCGGTGGGCGGCGGCACGAGGCGGATCAGTCCGTCAATCACTGTCATGGCCCGCGAGTGTAACGAGCCGGCGCGGCCGGAGGTCCGTCCCCCGGTCTCGCCGGGCCGCGTGAAGGCCGCGGCCGCCGCGCGGTGGCGTGGCGCTGCCCGCGGGAGAGCCGGCAGGTGGGGGAGGGGCACTCCCAGAAAGCCCCATGCGGAGGATCGACGGCTCGGGACAGGCCCGGGGCGGCACGGCTAGGGCTGCTCCGGCGGTCGCTGCGGGGCCTCCTGCTCGATGAGCGGGTCGGTGATCCCGGGCGGGCTGACGAGCAGGGCCCTGTCCCAGCGGGCCCGCCGGGCACCCGCCTGGTAGGCGCAGTCGAGGAAGTCCAGCACGGTGGCGACGGGATCGTCGTGGGCGCGCGCGTCGTCGTAGCGCAGGACGGCCAGGTGGCTGCCCCGCTGCGGCAGCCAGGCCGCCTCCTCGGGGCGGAGCGGCTCCTCGGCGAGACCCGCCGGTTCGGGTGCGGTGTAGGAGTAGAACGCCGGCCAGGGCATCGCGTCGTCGCCGAACCAGAATCCGCTGCTGACGACCTCCCGGGAGTAGGCCTCCCTGGTGACGGGATCGGCCTGGGGCTGTGCGCCGACCGAGCGGCCCGAGAAACGGGTTACGGCGATGTCGAAGGTGTGCCAGAAGTGGTGCACCGGGCTGATCTTGCCGCAGAACCTCGCCGCGAAGCGTTCCAGCACCAGGTTGACCTGCGACAGGACCTGCCAGTAGCGGTTGACCAGCACCGGGTCGTAGGCCGCGTGCTTGGTGTCCTGGGCGAACGGCGTGCTGTCGGCGAGCCCGAACGGCTCGGCCTCGATCGTCACCTCGATGCCCAGGTCCTCCAGCGCGGCGAAGAAGGTCCGGTGGAAGGAGGAGACCGACTGGCCCGTCAGGCCGAACGACACGCTGTGCCCGTCCAGCCGGTTGACGATCAGCCGGTGGGCGACGAAGTCGAAGTCGACGGTGAAGACCGGCACGCCGTCGAAGCCGCCTGACGGGCGTGTGGTGATGCCCCGCCCGGTCAGGTGGAAGGGGACGTTCCACCAGTGGTTGCGGCGGACGCTCGTGGCCAGCCGTACTTTGCCGACGATCTGGGTGAACCGGTGCACGGTCTCCTTCGAGTCGGCCCACTCCTCCAGCGGCATGGCGGGAAACCATTCCATCGCTGCCCCTCCCCTCGTCCGGCGCCGCGGCCCCTGACCGGCGCCCCCGGGGAGCCGGGGCCACGGCTCCCCGAGCATTTCCACTAAAAGTAGTCATATCATGGCTTAAAGTGATCACTTGCTGTGGAGGCCCCGGCGGACCGTACCGCAGGGGAGCGCGCGGCCGGCCCTGGAGAGCCCTGCTGATCTGCGCTTACTTCACCGGGAGGGAGGGAATCCAACTCCTGACCGGCCGTCCGGACCGGTCGGTCCTGGGGCGGGTGCGCCGGGGACCGTCACCCGCCGATACCGCCGCGGCCGATGTGACGCGGCCGATGTGACACCCGCCTCCGCGGTCCTCGCCCCTCGCGCCGCACCGGCGGGCCCAGTTTCGCCGAGAGGAGCCCGGGATGTATCTGCCCGGAGACCTGCAGACCGTCGTCGTGACCGGACAGTATCTGAACCCCGACGGCGAGCCCCGCCGCGGCAGCGTGCTCATCGAGCCCGAGCCCGCCACCCTCACCAGCGCCGAGCACGGCCTCATCGTCCTCGGTGGGACGGAGGCCCAGCTCGACGAGTCCGGTCGCTTCAGGCTCGAACTGCTGGCCACCGACGCCGCGGGCGTGACCCCCTCCCACTGGGTCTACCGCGTCACCGAGCGGTGGCCCGACGCCCCCGGCCGCACCTACTCCCTGGCGCTGCCCGCCGCCGTGCCGGTCGTCAGCCTGCCCGCGGCCGTCGTCCCGGTGGACCCCCTCGTCTACGACGCCCGCGAGCACGGCCTGGCCGGCGACGGCGTCACCAACGACCAGCCGGCCCTGGCGGAGCTGGTCCGCCGGGCCGGGGACGGCTACGCCGCCGACGGCCGGGCGCGCGTCATCTACTGCCCGCCCGGCGTGTATTCGATCCGGGACGCGGGCACCGTGTGGAGGAGCGGGGTCTCCCTCGTCGGCGCGGGTCCGGCCGCGACCCGGTTCGTGCTGTCGAACCCCGGCAATCCCACCGATCCGACACCACTGGCCTTCTTCACCGCCCTCCAGCACGGTGCCGGCCGCGACAACCACATCGCCGACTGCACCTTCGCCGACTTCGAGATCGACGGTTCCGGCGTCGGGCTCGGGGAGTACGACGTGCTCGCCAAGGGACTGGGTCTGCAGTACGTGCTCCGGGGCCATTTCCACGACCTGTACATCCACCACACCGCCGCCTCGGGCTTCGGCTGCGACTTCCTGCAGGACACGGTGGTGGAGAGCGTCATCGCCGTCGGCTGCGGGCGGCTGGACAGCGGCACGCAGATGGGCGGGGCCGGTCTGGGCATCGGGATCGGCGGCTGGGGCGCCGTCGAGCGCCTCACCATCACCGGCTGCACCGCCGTCGGCAACGGGACCAACGGCGTCTTCCTGGAACTCCAGGACCGGGATTGGACCCCGCCCCGCGGCATCCGCATCACCAACTGCCACGCGGAGGGCAACCGGTACGGCATCTCCGACTGGGGCGCCGACGGGCTCATCGTCGCCGCCTGCACCATGATCGGCAACCACGAGGCGGGCTACGACGTCTCGGGCCTGGGCACGACCTCCGTCGCCGGCCGGGGCGGCATCGTCACCGGCTGCGTCGTCGACGGCAACGTCCTCGACGGCATCAGCATCGGCAACACGCCCGGCCGTTACAGCGTCCAGGGCAACCGCGTCAGCCGCAACGGCCGCTACGGCTACCGCCAGCACAACATGCCCGGTGGCCCCGCGCACGCCTCCACCGAGATGGTCCTCGACGGCAACGACATCTGGGGCAACGCCCTCGACGGCGTCCGTGTCGACGGCACCCTCGTCGACGCCGCCCTGCTCGACAACCGGATCCGCGACAACGGCGAGCAGACGGCCCCCGCGGCCTCCGGCGAGGGCGACGGCGTCACCTACACCGCCACGTCCCTGACCGACACCGCCGCCGCCTGGCTCCCCGGAGGTCACCGCGGCAAGACGCTCACCGCCGGCGGGTGCAGGGCGATCGTCACCGCCAACACCGCCACCGAGCTGTTCCTCGCCCCCTTCCACCCCGGCGTGGCGACGGCCTGGGAGGGGGAGCCGCCCGCGGCGGGCACCCCGTACAGCCTGCCCGACCGTCCTGCCGTCCGCGCCGGCCTCACCCTGAACGCGCCGACCCTCAGCCCGATGATCCGCGGCAACCGCGTCTGGGACAACCAGGACCCCAAGACGCAGACCCATGGTCTGTGGATCACCGGCAGCGGCGGTTGCGTGGCGGGCGCGGTGCAGGACAACGATCTGGCGGGCAACGCCGCGGCCGCCGTCTGTTTTGACACCGCCCCCTCCGGCGGGCGCTGGGAGCGCAACCACGGGGTCGCCGCCCATCCCTGACCGCCCGGCACGGGGTGACCGCCTGGTCCGGGGCGGGCCCGCCGCCGTGCCGGGAAGGGCCCGGACCCCGCGGGATCAGCGGGACGCCAGGTCGCGCGGCCGCGCCGGCAGCCGGACGGTCCACGACAGGCGATCCACCGTGTCCGGGGAGGAACAGATCAGGATCGGGCACGGGCCCTCCCGCAGGACGGGGTCGAGTGTCGAGCCGTCCAGGGGCGTCCCGGCGGCCCTGGTGCCGATGATCAGCAGCTCCGCCTGCCGGGCGTGCTGGATGATCACATGGGCGGGGTCGCCGTGGGCGATGATCGTGCGGGCCGCCGCGGCGGACCCGTCCGGTAGGGTCGCGGCGACGAGCGCGTCCACCTCGCCCGCCCGGAGGCGGTCCCGGTCACCGGGACCGCCCGGCCCGTCGGCCCCGTCTGTCCCGTCCGGTCTGAGCGGCCTGTCCGGAAGGACGTGGACGACCACCAGCTGCGCGCCCGTCGCGCCCGCCTCCGCCGCCCCGCGGCGGAGTGCGGCGATGGAGCCCGGCGAGCCGTCAAGGGCGACGACGACATGGCGTGACGCGGGGAGGGGCATCTCGGTCGGGTCTCCGTTCCTGGGGTGGATGGCGTGCGGAGCCACTCTTGCGACGTCGAAAGGGCCGTTTCCAGAGGCGCACGGCCCTCTGCGGCCGGTCTTTGGTCCTTATCCGGGTACGGCTCCGCATAGTGCGTAATACGCGCAAGCCGTACAGAGTGCAGCAGGAGGGGCATCTCGCCCGCGGATGGCCATGACGGCGGGCAGGTCCCCGCCACACGGTGTGGGGGAGGAAAGCCGGGGAAGGACTCCCTGAGAAGGACCCAAGGTACCGGCCGGCGATGAGGCCGAAGGTCCCGGGTGGCCACGTCCAAAGACCCTGGCAGCACCGGGCGCGCGGGCCGGACCGTGAAGGTGTGCATATCGGCGGCAGGAGGTGGCCCGATGCGTTCCCTTGCCCGTTGGGCGATGCGCTGCCTGAATCTTCACCGCTTCGACGGCAACCCGTTGCGCAGGCGCTCGGACCGGATCGACACGGTGATCGTGCTGGTGAGCTTGATGATCTTCGTTGCCTTCCTGTGGCCCGCGGCCGCGTTCGGCCGGCAGGTCTACGCGAGCGGCCTGCGGGCCGAGCTCACCGGCCCAGGCCACCGGCAGACCGTCGCCGCCGAGGTCGTGGACGCGGCGCACGGCGCGGGATGGCGGACCCGGACGGTGCGGTGGACCACCCCGCAGGGCGGCACGCGGACGGGCCAGGTGGTGCTCTCGCCGAGCACACCGGTCGGCTCCCACACCCAGATCTGGCTCGACGGGAGCGGCCGGATCACGGCGCCCCCGCAGCGTCACGTGAAGACGATCACCGACAGCGCGGTCGCCGCGATCGCGGTGGCGGGAGGGGGCGGAGCGGTCCTGCTGCTCTGCCTCGCCGGTGCCCGGGGGCTGCTGAACCGGCACCGCGACGCCGAGTGGGAGAGGGCGTGGGTCCTCGCCGACCAGCGGTGGCGCCGGCCACGGCAGACCTGACCGCGCGGCCCCGGCAGGGGAGGGCCTCCGGCCGGGCCGCCCGGCCGGGCGGGCCCCTCCGGACGGCAGGCCGCAAGCGGCGGATTCTCCCCCCTGGGGCGGCGATGGCGGCCGCGTGAATGAAAAGGAGAGTGCTATGAAGGCAGCGATAGGTGACAAGCTGGTCGTCGAGGGCACCCGGCACGGTGAGACCCGGCGGATCGGTGTGATCGTGGAACTGCGCCACCCGGACGGCTCCCCGCCCTACGTGGTGCGGTGGATGGACGCCGACCACGAGAGCCTCGTGTTCCCCGGCCCTGACGCGCACGTGATGACCGAGAGGCACATGCCGGCCGGGTGACCGGCGGCCGGTCCCGGTCACGGCCCCGCGGCCGGCGCGCCACGGGCCGCCCGGAGCCGCCTGGGGCTATCTGAGGAGTACGGCGGCGCCTTCGACGCGGCCGGCGGCCAGGTCCTCCAGCGCCTGGTCCGCCGCGTCGAAGGGATAGGGGACGGTGGTGACCCGCGGGGGACGGGCCGTGGCGAGCTCCAGATATCCCCGGCCGTCGGCGCGGGTGTTGGCGGTGACGCTGCGCAGCGTCCGCTCCTGGAACAGGTGGCGCTGGTAGTTCAGCACGGGGATGTCGCTGAGGTGGATGCCCGCCACCGCGAGGGTGCCGCCCCGGTCCAGGGCGGCCAGCGCGACGGGCACCAGCTCGCCGGCCGGGGCGAACAGGATCGCGGAGTCCAGCGGCTCGGGCGGGGCGTCGGCCGCGCCGCCGGCGGAGGCCGCGCCCAGCGCCATGGCCAGCTCGCGGGCCCCGGCCGACCGGGTGAGGACGTGCACGCTCGCGCCCTGGGCGATGGCGAGCTGGGCGGTCAGGTGAGCCGAGGCGCCGAAGCCGTAGACGCCCAGCCGGCCGCCGGGGGGCAGATCGCAGCGGAGCAGGGCGCGGTAGCCGATGATCCCGGCGCACAGCAGCGGCGCCAGCTTCTCGGCCGGAGCGTCCTCCGGGAGCGGGTAGACGTAGTCCTCGGGGGCGATGAGATATCCGGCGTAGCCGCCGTCGGCGTCCCAGCCGGTGTAGGTGGAGGCGGGGCAGAGGTTCTCCATGCCCCGGCGGCAGTAGCGGCAGAGCCCGCAGGTCGAGCGGAGCCAGGCCACGCCCACCCGGGTGCCGGGCGCGAGCCGGGGCGCGTCCGGGCCGCTCGCGGCGACCCGGCCGACGACCTCGTGGCCCGGCACGGTCCTGGGACGCCGGGGGAGCAGGTCGCCCTCGGCGAGGTGGAGGTCGGTGCGGCAGACGGCGCACGCCTCGACCTCGACGAGCACCTCGCCGGGCCCCGGCGAGGGGATCGGGAGCCGGGCCCGCTCCAGCGGGCGCGAGGCGATCGGCCCCGGGCGGGCGACCACCCAGGCGTCCATCCCGCCGGTCCCGCCGGTCACCCGGCGCACCGGGCGCGGCGGCGGGTGACCCCGGCCCGCGGCCCACGGCGGCCGGGCACGTCGCCGGTGGCTGTCATGCGTTCGGTCGTCGAAGTCACGCCGGATCTCTCATACCTGCGCCTCCCATTACGGGGAAGGCTACCTGGGCGACGGCCGGAAGTCCCTGAGGACCGGGCCTCCGGCCTTCAGGGCCGGCTCCGGTCCCTGCCGGACCGTCCCCTCGTCTCCGGCGGTGATGACGGCGGCCCGGACCGTACGGCCGGCCGCGCCCGGCAGGCCGCCGCCCAGGGGCGGTGTCCTCGCCGCCCACCGGCGCGACCGCGATGTCCCCGCTACGGGATCCGGGCGGCTGCGGCGACCCCGACGTTGATCTCGGCGACCGCCGTCCACGCGTTGCCGTTCACCTCCGACAGCGCCCGCAGCCGCACGTAGCGCGCCGACCGGGGCGCGAACGTCACCGCCTGCTCGGCCGTGGCGGCGGGGAACGTGCCCGTCGCCGCGGCCGTCCAGGCGGCGCCGACCGACAGGGCGGCGGAGGAGATGGTGACGGGGCCGGCCGCGACCGCGGGCGGCGGCGCGGCCACGGTGGCGCCGAGGGCCGCGACGGCGATGCCGAGCGCGGCCGAGAAGGAGCAGCGGGGACGACGCATCACGCGTTCTCCCTTCCGAGAAGGTCACGCCGCATGGCGGAGCAGTCGGCTCCAGCATGAACAGCGGGTTCACGGCCCGGTAATGGACAAAGGGGCGCGGCACTTGGACGTTTGGCCGGCACTCCGGCGGCGGCCGGTCAGCGCCCTGCGGGGCCGCCTGTCCGGGAGTGCGCGGGGCCGCGGATCGGGAGAGCGCGGGGCTGCGGATCGCAAAGTGCAAGAATCCGGCGCCGTTTGTCCATGGAGGGGAGAGGTACCGACGGCGGAGGGTTGCCGCCACGGAAAAGGGTGCGCGGAAGGATATCCACGTCATGCGTAACGCACGAGCGGTCGCCGGGGCGGCGACCGCACTGATCACCACTCTCGCCGCGGCGGCCTGTGGTGGCGGCGACGGGACGCCGCGGCCCGCGGCCGCGTCCGCCTCCCAGGCGGGGCCGGTCACGATCGAGTGGTGGGGCTGGGCCCCCGGATACGACAAGGCCGCCGCCGCCTGGAACGCCTCCCACCCGGACATCCAGGTGAAGTACACCCAGGTCGAGCCGGGCGGCAAGGGCGGCTACCAGAAGATGCTCGGCGCCGTCAAAGCGGGCAACGCGCCGTGCCTGGCGCAGGTCGGCGCCGAGACGATGGCCAGTTTCCTCATCGAAGGGGCGCTGGAGGACATCACCGACCTCGCGAAGGACGCCAACTCCAAGATCCAGCCGTGGGCGGTCAACACGGTGACCTTCGGCGGGCGTCAGTTCGGCATCCCCGTCGACACCGGCCCGATGGGGATGTTCTACCGCAAGGACCTGTTCGACAAGTTCGAGATCGAGGTGCCGAAGACCTGGGACGAGTTCGCGGCGGCGGCCGAGAAGATCCACAAGGCGGACCCGGACGTCTTCCTCACCTCCTTCAACCCCGACGACATGTACGGCTTCAGCGGATTCGCCTGGCAGGCCGGCGCCCGGTGGTTCGCCACGGAGGGGGACTCCTGGAAGGTGAACGTGGCCGACGCACCGACGCTCAAGGTCGCCGGCTACTGGCAGGGCCTGCTGGACAGGAAGCTCCTGGACGTCAAGCCCGGCTGGTCGGACGCCTGGTTCAAGGACTTCAACGACGGGAAGATCGCCTCGCTGGTGTCGGCGGTCTGGATGACCAAGGTGCTGGAGGACTCGATCCCCAAGACGAAGGGCAAGTGGGCGGTCGCGCCCATGCCCCAGTGGGAGGCGGGCCGTACCGTCACCGGCAACGTCGGCGGCTCCCCGAACGCCGTGCTGAAGGGGTGCGCGGCCCCGCGGGAGGCCGTGGAGTTCGCCGGGTGGCTGTCCACCGACGCGGCCGCGGTCGACGGCCTGATGGCCGACGGCGGCCTCTTCCCGGCCGGCGTCGCGGGAGGGGCGTCGCCGAGCATGCAGGCCGGGCGGCCCTTCTACGGTGACCAGCCGGTCTTCCGGACCTTCGCCGACTCCGCCGGGGCCGTGGCCCCGGACTTCGGCTGGGGCCCGACCACGCCGGCGCTGAACGACGCCTTCGTCGCCGCGGTCGGGCGGGCCGTCTCCGGCGGCGGCACCCTGCAGGAGGCGCTCGGGACCGTCCAGGAGAAAGCCGTGGCCTCGATCAGGGACAAGGGCCTGAACGTCTCCCAGGGCTAGGCCGGTCCGCGTGATCCCGGGGCCGGGCCGGTCGCCGGGACCGCAGGGCCAAGCCGGTCGCCGGAATCCCGGGACCGGCCGGAAACACACGCGGCCACGCGGCGGCCGGCGGGCCCCGCGTGGCCTCCGCGTGGCACAGATGTCAGGAAAGGCGATCACCTCATGACAGTCTCCGAGTTGGAGGCTCCCCCGGGACAGGCCGCGGCCGTGGTGCGGCGGCGCGGCACGCGCGGGCGCAACCGGGCCGCGCTGATCTTCCTGCTCCCCTTCGGCGCGCTCTTCGCGGTCTTCTTCCTCCTGCCGATCGGCTACGCGATCGACGAGAGCTTCCACCGGGTCAAGCGGTCGGGGCTCGGGTTCGGCACGCCCGAGCGGGTCTTCGCCGGGATCGGGAACTACCTGGCGGTCTTCCGGGACGACACGTTCGTGGACGGTCTCGGCCGGCTGCTGGCGTTCGGCGTCGTACAGGTGCCGGTCATGCTCGGCGTGGCCCTGGTGCTGGCACTCCTGCTGGACAGCCAGTCCGCCCGGTTCGCACGGTTCTTCCGGCTGGTGTATTTCCTGCCCTACGCCGTCCCCGGGGTCATCGCGGCCATCGTCTGGTCGTTCCTGTACACCAAGGAGATCTCACCCCTGGCCTTCCTCGGGATCGACTTCCTCGCCGACGGCGTCGTCCTGTGGTCGATCGGCAACATCGTCACGTGGACCTGGACGGGCTTCAACATGCTCGTCGTCTACGCCGCGCTCCAGGCCATCCCGCGCGACCTGTACGAGGCGGCGTCCCTGGACGGGGCCGGCGCGTGGCGGATCGCCTGGTCGGTCAAGATCCCGCTGGTCCGGCCCTCGCTGATCCTGACCGGCGTCTTCTCGATCATCGGGACGCTGCAGCTGTTCAACGAGCCGACCGTGCTGAGCGGGGTCACCACCGCCGTCTCCAAGAGCTACACCCCGCTGATGTGGTCGGTGCAGGTCGCCCTGGACAACAACGACTACGGGCAGGGCTCGGCCATCGCCATCGTGCTCGCGATCGTCGCCGGCGGGCTGTCGGCGGCGTTCCTGCGCCTGTCCACCTGGCTGACCACCCGAGGAGTACGCCGATGAGGGCCACCGTCCGCTCGCAGGTCCTCACCACGGCCGTCCTGTGCGTGGTGGCGGTCTACGTCCTGCTGCCCCTGTGGTGGCTCGTCGTGTCGGCCACCAAGTCGGGCGCCGACCTGTTCGACACGCCCGCGCTCTGGTTCGGGAGCGTCGACCTCGGCGGCAACCTCGACCGGCTGATGTCGCAGGACAACGGGCTGTATCCCCGGTGGCTGCTCAACACCCTGGTCTACGCCGGGGGCGGGGCCCTGGGAGCCACCCTGCTGGCCGCCATGGCCGGATACGGGCTGGCGAAGTATCCCTTCAGGGGGCGCGGGGCGGTGTTCGCGGTCATCATGGGCGCGGTCCTCATCCCGACGCCGCTGCTCACCCTGCCCCTCTACCTCCTGCTCAGCGAGGTGGGGCTGCTCAACTCCATGTGGGGGATGCTGCTGCCGTGCATGGTGAGCCCGTTCGGCGTCTTCCTGGCCAGGGCCTACGCCGAGGCGGCCGTCCCCGACGACCTGCTGGAGGCGGGCCGCATCGACGGCGCCGGTGAGCTGCGGATCTTCTTCACCGTGGCGGTACGCCTGATGGCTCCGGCGCTGGTCACCCTGTTCCTGTTCCAGTCCGTCGCGATCTGGAACAACTTCTTCCTCCCGATGATGGTGCTCAACGACCAGTCGCTCTGGCCGATCACCCTGGGGCTGGCGAAGTGGAACGGCATCCGGACCGGTTTCCTCCGGGACGCCGTGGTGATGGGCTCCCTCATCTCGGTCATCCCGGTGATCCTGGCCTTCGTCGCGCTGCAGCGCTTCTGGAAGGCCGACCTGGCGGCCGGGAGCGTCAAGCTTTAGGCGGCGGCCCGCCCCCGGCCGGGCCCGCCCCCGGCCGGGGCCGCCGCCGCGCGGTCCCCGGGGGCGGGCGTGGAGCAAATTGCCCGACTTCCGGGCGTGCCTTTGTAGGGCCCCGGGCAGTGCCACCAGTATGAATGATGGAAAACGGACAAAGGCCATCATTAGTGCTATCTTCCCGGGCTTGGCCCTGCTCGCGGCCGCGGCCTGCGGGAGCGCCCACACCTGGTCCGGTGCCGTCAAGGCGGCGCCCGCGGGCGGCGCCGTCGCCGCTCTGGTGTCACCGTCGGGGGCGCCGGGCGACCCCAGCGGGGAACCCGGCGGCATGGCGAGCCTCGAGAAGGTGGCCGCCGCGGCCACGAACGCCGTCAAGGGCTCCACGGTCCTGTCGGTCCAGGCGGAGAACGACGGCCGGATCTGGGAGGTCCAACTGGCCGGACCCGACGGCACGGAGCGGCTGCTGGAAGTGGACGCGTCAGGGAAGGCGGTCTCGGGACCCAGGGTGAAGGACACCGGCGACGAGGAGAAGGCCAGGGTCATGGGCATGGTCAAAGACTCCGAGCTCACCTTCGGGGCGGCGGCGGAGAAGGTGTCCTCCTCGATGCCGCAAGGAAAGATCACCCACATGAGCCTGGACAGGTACGACGACAACCTCCTCGTCTGGGATGTCGATGTCGTCACCCCGGACGGCACCTGGCACGAGGTCAAGGTCGACGCCAGGAACGGCACCGTGACCAAGAACGGCTAGCGGAGCCGGGCCCGCGTCCGGCGCCGCGGACCCGCCTGCCGTCGAGAGGGCCGGCGTGAACGCCGGCCCTCGGTGCCCGGTCACCGCCTCGGCCACCGCCTCGGCCACCGCCTCGGCCTGCCCGGTACGGCGGACCTCTTCCGGCGACCGCCGCGCCGGGCATGCCCGGCGCAGCGGCTCATGCCGGAGGGATCACCTCTGCGGAGCGAGCCGGTCGGCCGCCAGGGGCCGGGCGGCGTAGGTGACACGTATGATCCCGTCGGGGTCGCGCGCGGCCCGGGCGTCCACGCCGAACACGCGGCGCAGCACCTGCGGTGTCAGAGCTTCGAGCACGGGCCCGGCCGCGGCGACCCGCCCGCCGTGGAGAACGACGAGCGAGTCGCACACGCGTGCGGCGAGGTCGAGCTCGTGCATGACGGCGAGTGTGGTGGTGCCGAGGTCCCGGACGAGGTCGAGCAGCTCGAACCTGGCCTTGATGTCGAGGTGGTTGGTGGGCTCGTCCAGGATGAGCAGGCACGGCTCCTGGGCGAGGGCGCGGGCGAGCTGGACGCGTTGCCGCTCGCCACCGGACAGCGACCCGAACCGGCGTCCGGCCAGGGCGAGAACCCCGGCGCGCGACATCGCCTCCCGCACCACCGCCCGATCGCCGGGGCCGTTGCGGTCGAACAGCCCGTGGTGCGGGGTCCGGCCGAGTTCGACCACTTCGGTGACGGTCATGGTCGCCGGTGTGGTGTCGTCCTGGAGCACGGCCGCGATCCGGCGGGCCGCCGTGCGTGCCGGCCAGGCCCACACGTCGTGTCCGCCGAGCCGTATGCCTCCCGAGTCCGGGCGCAGCGAGCGGTAGACCGTGCGCAGCAGGGTGGACTTGCCGCTGCCGTTGGGGCCGACCAGCCCGACGACCTCGCCCGCTTCCGCGGCGAGAGAGACGTCGAACAGGATGGGGACCCCGCCGAGCTTGACGCTGACGTCGTGGACGCGCAGTCTCATGCCTCCTCCCGGCGTAGCAGCCAGATGAAGAACGGGGCGCCGAACACCGCGGTGAAGATGCCCAGGGGCAGCTCCGCCGGGCGGTCCACGGTCCGCGACAGCAGGTCGACCAGCACCATGTAGATCGCCCCCACGAGCGTCACCAACGGCAGCAGCCGGCGGTGATCGGTGCCGAAGGCCAGGCGTACCAGGTGAGGGATCATCAGCCCGACGAACCCGATGCCGCCCGCGACCGCCACGACCGCGCCGGTGAGCAGGGAGGAGACGACCAGCAGCCCGATGCGGGCCCGCCGCACGTCAAGGCCGAGGGCCGTCGCCGACTCCTCCCCGGTGACCAGGGCGTTGAGCCGGCGGCCGTACAGCACCAGGCCCAGGGCGCAGGCGGTCACGGCGACCGCCACCGCGGGAAGCTGGTGCCACTGCGCGCCGGCCACGCTGCCGAGCATCCAGAACATCACCTTTCTCAGCTCGTCGGGGTCGGCCTGGAGCTGCAGGTAGCTGGTGGCGGCCAGCAGCACGTAGCCCACCGCCACCCCGGACAGCACCAGCCGCGTGGGGGTCAGGCGGCCTCGGCGCTGGCCGAGGGCGAACACGATCAGCGCGGCGGTCATCGCGCCGGCGAACGCGGCCGAGGAGACGCCGAGGCCGCCAGCGGCGGCCGAGCCCACCGTCATGACGAGGACCGCGCCGACGGAGGCCCCGGAGGAGATCCCGAGGACGTACGGGTCGGCGAGCGGGTTGGTCACCAGGGCCTGCAGGACGGCGCCGGCGATGGACAGGCCCGCCCCGGCGAGCGCCGCGAGCAGCACGCGGGGGATCCGGTAGTCCAAGATGATCTTGACGTTGACCGGGTCGCCCCCCTGGCCCGTCACGACGCTCCAGGTCTCGGCGAGGGGCACGTTGACCGATCCGATGCCGACGGCGACCAGCATGCCGGCCAGCAGCGCGGCGGTGAGGACGGCCACGCAGGGGATCAGGGGGAGACGGCGCAGCATCAGAATCTCCCCGGGTGGAGCAGCTTGGCGATCTTCTCCACGGCGACGGCGTTGTCGGGACCCAGATAGGCGGAGTCGGACAGCACGACGTAGCGCCTGTCCCTGGCCGCCTGCCAGTGCGGGAACTGGGCGAAGAGCTTCGCGGCCTCGGCGTCGGGGTCGGGATTGCGCCAGTTGATGATCACTATCGCGTCGACGTCGGTCCTGGCCACCTGTTCCTTGCTGAGGTTGGCGAAGATCTCATCGGTGACGCCGCCGAACGCGTTGACGCCACCGGCCCTTTCGAAGATGTCGTTCCAGATGCCGTTGGCGCCGATCGAGCTGAACTCCGCCGAGCCCATCTCCATGCCCGGGATGATGTACATCACCTTCGGCCTGGACGCGCCCCGGACCCTGGTCTCGATCTCCTTGATCCGCTGTTCCGACTGCTCGATCAACTTCTCCGCGCGGCCGCCGACCCCGTAGAGCTTCCCGAAGTCACGGAGCATGTCGTAGCTGTCCTCGATCGTCTGGGTGCCCCTGACGGTGCCGGGGCCGCCGCAGGTCGAGTCGGGCAGCCAGGAGTTGGCGCCGATCTCGAGCAGCTCCTGCCGGGTCGCGTAGCCGTTCTGGGCGTCGAAGTCGTAGCCGGTGGTGCCGATGACGAGGTCCGGGCGGAGCGAGAGCATCTCCTCGCGAGAGATGTCCCAGCCGCCCTCCCGGATCTTCGCCCTGGGGAGTCCGTCGATCGCCTCGGCCCGGCCGGGCACGTCCGAGGAGCCGTACGACTGGGCGTTGCCGATGATCCGGCCCTCCACCCCAAGGGCGATCAACGTGGACACCTGGCCGACCGCCCCGCCGCTCATGAGGACCGTACGGCTGGGCGCCCTGTCGAAGGTGTACGGCCGGCCGCAGTTGGTGATCGTGACGGGATAGCCGGGAGCGGGGGGCTGGGGGGCCGAGGCCGGTCGGGGCGGTTGCCCGCCGCACCCGGTCGCCGCCAGGCAGAGCACGGCGAGCAGGGGCAGGGCATGCGTGAGACGCATGAGAGAAGTCCTTTCAAGGCACGCCAAACAGGCGCTTTCTGGCAGAAGCAGGGATTCAGCGACAGAAAGCGACCGTGGGCGGGCCTCGCCTGCTGACCACGGACCGGAGCAGGACGGACCGTAGCCGGAGGACCCCGGGGAAGGTGGGAACGGGCCCGCGGCCGACCGCCGGCTCCGGTGCCAGCCAGGCGAAGATCAGCCGGATGACGCGGGCGCCGATCAGCCGCAACAGCGCCCACATACCCGCTTCGCCCCTGGCCAGCCAGATGGCGGTCAGCGTCACGGCGACCCCGTGCAGGACCGTCATGCCGGGGCCGGGCGTCGCGCAGTGGAGATGCTGGATGAGACTGTCTCCGGAAGGCGTGGCGTCCACGAGCGCGAAGATCACATGCATCCCGGCCTGCACACCCGCCAGCAGCGGAAGTATCACAGGCAGACCGCGCTCGCGCCCGGTCAGCGGCAGTGCGGCGAGCAGCGACAGACCCTGCCCCCACGCGGCCGTCTCCACGGTCACCGTGCCTCCGGCGAACACATGGGCGAGCACCCCGAGCCCGACGCACACCGTCGCGAAAGCGGTGGCGCGGGCCAGGCGTAGAAGGGGGGCCGCCAGCATGATGGAGACATCATGGCACGGGCGCCGGCCGCCCTCCCCGGCGGCGGTGACCCCGGGTGCGGACGCGCCGCACCCGGGGCCGCACCGGGATGGGCCGCACCCGGGGTCATGGATTTTCCCGAATGGAAATGGCGTTCCGGGCGACCGACGCCCTTTCTCGTCCGATCTGACGCGCCTCCCGTCAGGTCCGGCCCGTCCGCCCGGGGCGCATCATCAGGTCCCGATGACAGCCGGTCGAACTATTGATGGACACGCGCCGGTCGCGTGCTCACAATTCGAGGTGCCACGGGCTGTTCACCGACGCGATTCGGAGAAATCACGAACGGGCTGATCCGTAGGTCGAGGTTGTTCAGGGCGTCGGCCTCGCTGGTCGCCATGGTCGTCTTCTCCGTCGGAGCCGTGACAGCCGCCGCCACCGAGGCGCGGGCGGGTATGGTCGAGATCATCGACAGCCTCGAGGGCGGCGTCAAAACATGGGTCCGCTTCGACGACATGCAGCTCCGCTGCTACCACTGACGCCCCGCCGTTCACAGCGGCCGCCGGTGACCTGATCTCCGATGTTCATCATGAATGGAGTCGAAGCGGCGGCGGGAGGCCTCGATGTGACCGAGGTACCGGTGGGTCCAGTCGCACATTCCATGGACCGTCGCCCGTAGGGCCTGGCCCGACTCGGTGAGGGTGTATTCGACCCGCGGCGGCACGGTGGGGTGCACGTTCCGCTCGACCAGGCCGTTGCGCTCCAGCATGCGCAGGTTCTGGGTGAGCATCTTGTGGCTGATGCCCTCGATCCCGTTCCGCACCTCGCCGAAGCGCAGGGTGCGTTCCCCCAGAGCCTCGATGATCAGGAGCGCCCACTTGTTGGCGACGTCCGAGAAGATCTCCCGCGCCAGAGAGTCCGCGCGCCTCAGGTCCGCTTCCTCGGGCGAGCCCCTGAACTGCTTGGTCACCATAAGGTTCCCCAGTCACTGAAAAGTGCGTTCTTCCATGTCAGCGGACACTCTCCTACAGTTCCTCAGTAACCACAAGAGACCGAGAGCGTCTTGGTTCAAGGGAAGCGAGCCCACGGGCTCTCGTGACGAGGAGGCGGGCAGCATGGCCATCACCCTGGTTGACCCCGGCGGACTGCCGGAGATCGACGCCTACCGGCAGGTGTCGATCGCGACTGGGTCGAAGCTGGTCTTCATCGCCGGGCAGGTCGCCTGGGATGCCGATGGGGTCACGGTCGGCGAAGGTGACCTCGCCGCTCAGGTCGAGCAGTGCTACCTCAACATCGGCACCGCCCTGGCCGAGGTCGGCGCCTCCTTCGGCGACGTGGCGAAACTGACCGTCCACGTCGTCGACTGGACCCCCGACAAGATGCCCCTGCTCCTGGAGGGGATCTCCCGGGCGGCCGCGAAGCTGGGGGTCACCCCGGTCCCGCCGGCCACGCTGCTGGGCGTTGCGGCACTGGACATCCCCGACCATCTGGTCGAGATCGAAGCCACCGCGATCCTCGACTGAACGCTCCTCGCCGTGCGGAGTCACGGTCCCCGTACGGCGGGCCGGCTCCGTACGGCGGGCCGGCCCCGACCCCACCTTGCGGGTTGGAATTCCCAACCCATACGCTCCCTGCTGAGTTGGGTTTTCCAACCCACTATCGCTTGGGGCGGGATATGCAAGATCAGGGCATTGATCTCCAGGGCTGCACCGCCTTGGTGGCGGGCGCCAACCGCGGGCTCGGCAGGGCCTTCGCGCTGGCACTGCTGGAACGGGGTGCGCGCACGGTCTACGCCGGCGCCCGGGACCCGGGCTCGGTGACCGACCAGGATCTTGTCCCGGTCGAGCTCGACGTCACCGACCCGACCTCCGTCGCCGCGGTGGCCCGTAGCTGCGGCGATGTCACGCTGCTGATCAACAACGCCGGCATCGGGCTGCGCAGCGGGCTGATCGCGGCGCCTTCGCTTGAGGCGGCACGTGCCGAGATGGAGGCCAACTTCTTCGGCGCGCTGGCGATGTGCCGTGCCTTCGCCCCATCCTCGGCCGTAACGGCGGCGGAGCGATTGTGAACATGCTGTCGGTCCTGTCCTGGGCCACGCTGCCGGCGGTGGCCTCGTACGCCGCCTCCAAGTCGGCCTGCCCGCCGCCTGACCCGCACGGCATCGCGCGGAGCAGGCTATGAAACACCCTCCGCCCCCGAGGCGGGCCTGTCAGAGCGTTGCCGATCAGCCGCCGGCCGCCCGCTCGTCTTCTCGGTGCAGTCCGCGAGTCCGTCCCGTGTGGTCAGCGTGTCCGGGTGCTGGGCGCTCCGGGCGGCCGGGCGCTGCCGCCACTGCTCCATGACCTGCCGGTGGGCCTCGCTCACGAGGAGAAGGAGTTCGGCGGAGGACTCGAAGCGGGCGCCCGCCGGGGTCGCGACCCCGAGAATCTCGGCTCCGCGCTGCGATGCGGCCGCCAGGGCGTCGTTCCTCTGCAGAGCTGCGAGGAGGGACCGGAGCCAGATCTCGTCGTCGACGACATAGCGTTCGCGCCGCGCGCCGGGAGCCCGTTCCCGGCTGAGCATTCCCTGCTGTTCGAGGAAGGTGACGGCGTGCGAGACGGACGCCGGGCTGACGCGGAGCCGCTGGACCAGGTCGGCGGCGGTGAGGGCGCCGGAGTCGGTGATGTACAGGCAGGCCAGCACCCTGGCCTCCATGCGGGGCAGGCCCTGCTGCACGAGGAGAGCGATGAAGGACTCCGTGAAGTCCCGCACCGCCCGGGGGTCCCGCCCATGGCCGCTGTCGAGGATCGGCGGCGCCGGAGGCCGAGCCTGCTTGTGCCGGCGCGCACGGTGCCGGGTGGCCTCCTGCGCCCGGTCCGCCCGGTAGTCGTCGGGTCCGCCGTTGCGGGTGACCTCCCGCATGACGGTCGAGGCGGGCCGCTCCAGGCGCCGGCCGATCTCCGCGTATCCGAGTCCCTCGGCCAGCCCCGCAGCGATGTGCTGACGGTCCTCATCGGTGAGTCTGCCTCCGGGCATCGGTGCTCGTCCCCCAGCTGTCGACATGCGCGGGCTCGGCGCCCGCACACCCGCTGCACAGTATGTATTCACACGGATTCCATTGCAATGCAAATTCGATCATACATTGCGTTCAGCCTCATATTCATTGCAAAGAAAACCCTGTCATCTGGAGAGAGCAGGGGCAATGAACCTCATTTGCTGTTGACTGATTTATGAACGCAATGTAGCGTCGCAGGCGTTCAGCGATTCCCGAACGATGGCGGATGTCGGTGACGCCGTAGAGGGAGTCGCCAGGACTGAGCTCACCCCGCCCCGTGCGTCACTCGTCGAAACCGTGAGTGCCAGGCCGGGGTGGGTCTCGCAAGATCGAAAACTGTATGTAAGGGGATTCATGATGGGAACGGGCAACAGCGGCTTCTCCGAAGCGGGGTTGCGCAGGCTGCGCGAGGTGCTGGCACGGCATGTCGATTCCGGGAAGATTCCCGGGCTGGTCGCCCTGGTCGGCCGGGGCGGACAGACGCACGTCGAAGCGCTCGGGACGATGCGCCATGACGGTGGCGCGCCGATGCGCCGCGACACCATCTTCCGGATGGCGTCCACGTCCAAGCCGGTCGCGGTGGCGGCGGCGATGGTCCTGCTGGATGAGTGCCGGGTGCGGCTGGACGACCTGGTAGAGCAGTGGCTGCCCGAACTCGCCGACCGGCGGGTGTTGAAGCGGATCGACGGCCCGCTGGACGACACCGTGCCGGCGCGGCGGCCGATCACCGTGCGGGACCTGCTGACCTCCACCTTCGGACTCGGCATGGACATGACGGCGCTGGGCGCCCCGATCATGGGCGCGATCTTCGAGCAGGGGCTCACGCCCGATCTGCCGGAGCCGATGCCCGAGCCGGATGAGTGGATGCGCCGCCTCGGCGCGCTTCCGCTGATGTACCAGCCCGGCGAGCGCTGGCAGTACCACATCAGCGACGATCTGCTCGGCGTGCTGGTGGCCAGGGTCACCGGCCAGTCGTTCGAGGAGTTCCTGCGCGAGCGCATCTTCGATCCGCTGGGCATGAGGGACACCGCCTTCCACGTGCCGGCCGACCAGATCGACCGGCTGCCGCCCCTGTACGCCCCCGACCCGCAGACCGGCGAGTTCCACGTGTGGGACGAGGCGGCAGGTGGAAGGGTCGGCAAGCCTCCGGCGTTCCAGGGCGGCGGCGGCGGGCTGGTCTCCACCGTCGACGACTACCACGCCTACTTCCAGATGCTGCTGAACGGCGGGATGCACGGGAGCGAACGGATCCTGTCCCGGCCCGCCGTCGAGCTGATGACCACCAACCGCCTCACGCCCGAGCAGAACGCCGTCCGAAACGCCATGGCCACCAACAACGTCCATATGTCACACGGCCAGGGGCAGCACGGCGGCTGGGGCTTCGGGATGGCGGTGCGCACCTACCGTGGCGACTACGCGCCCATCGGCCAGTTCGGCTGGGACGGCGGAGCCGGCACCACCACATACGCCGACCCGGACAACCAGCTCGTCGGCATCCTGCTCACCCAGACCGGGATGTCCACCCCGGATTCGGCGCGGGCCATCCACGACTTCTGGACCACGCTCTACCAGGCCATCGACGACTGACACCGAGCCGCGCCCGGTAGGCCCGCCCGCGACCCACGGCACCCAACGGTCAGCCCCTGGCGGCCGCGCCGTCGACGGTTGCGCGCGGGGTCGGGCTCGACCCTGCCTGCCTGAGCCCGGGGTCGCCCGCCGTCGTCCGTCAGGACGGCCCTCCGCCCGGGGCCGTGCGATGAGCCCCGAGGTGGAGCGTTGTCGCGGGCCGGAGCGGGTGACCGTGGCGATCCGCACGGTCGGTTGATCAGTTGGTCGGGAAGGGCAGGGCGAGGAGGTTGTAGGTCATGGCGATCTTGAAGAACGCCACGCCGGCCAGCGCGAGCGCGGTGTAGCACAGCCGCCCGGGCCGGCCCCACCAGCCCTTCACCCAGGCCGGCACCGCGGCGGCGGTGACCAGGACGGCGGACAGGAGCCCGGCCGTGGCGAGGACCGGCAGCGCGGCGAGCCGGGGCGCGTTGAGGACGGTCAGCTCCATGACCACGTTCGGGTCGGACATGGTCATCGCGATCCCGACGACGAAGGCGGTCACCAGCGCGGCCGTGATCCAGGCCAGGAGCCGGGCGACACGGGCGCCGGTCGGCTGCTGCGGGGCACCGGCGCGGGAGCGCCGCCGCAGGAGGCGGACCGAGGCGCTGATCGGCAGGAGAAGGAAGGCCGACACGAACGCCAGGGCGCTGAGGCCGAACAGGATCAGGTGCGGCATCGGGGCGTCGTACCAGGCCAGCTTCTCCAGGGCCTCGGACGGGTTCATCGAGCTGGACAGCGTTCCCTCGCCGTCGAAGGCGATCCGCGCCTGGCCGTCGCGCTCCTGGAAGAGACCGGGACCGGCCGGCACCCAGTGCTGGGTCGTCCTGGCCGGGTCGGGCGACAGTCCGGTGGTCGTCAGGGTGCCGTCGGCGCCGGCCCGCACGGTCGGCGCGGCGAACAGGGAGCTCACCTTCATGAGGCTGGTACGGCTGGTGCGGGTGGAGCGGTAGGTACCGGCGTATCGCGTCATGTCGCCGTCCCCGGCGCCGGCACGTGCGGTCCCCGCGGTGGCCGATTCCGCGGGGAGGTAGCGGTCGACGATCCGGTCGACGAGGCTCTGGCCGTCCCAGCTCGCGACGGCGCCGGCGCCGTCGCCGTTGTAGACGACGTGGACACCGATGTCCTTCTCGGGGAGCAGGGCCATGACGTTGTGGTGGCCGGGCACGTCGCCGTCCTTGTAGACGAGCCGGTGACCGTTGCGCGAGCGCTGCTCGAAGGCGTAGCCCATGCTCGGGATGCGGGAGTCCTGGGCGTAGTGCCGCTCCTGCAGGCGGCGGGCGAGGTTCCTGCCCAGGCGAGGGTCGTCGTGGAGCTGGGCGAGCATGAAACGGCCCATGTCGGCCGGGGTGGAGACGGGGCCGGTTCCCGTGGGGGCCCACGGCGCGTACTGACCCTTGACGGCGGCGTAGCCGTCTCCGCTCGGGCGGTAGGCGCCGGCGAGGTCCGCGTTCAGCGCCGCGGCGTGCGGCACGGCCATGCTGGTGGCGTGCATTCCGAGCGGCTTGAGGATGTGCCGCTCGACGTACTGCGCGAACGGTTGCCCGGAGGCGGCCTCCACCAGATGGCCCGCGAGCGCCATGCCGTAGTTGTCGTAGGCGACGCGCGTGCCCGGAGGGCGCACGCGTCGCGGTTGCCGGTCGGCCAGGCTGCGCGCCAGCGGGCCGACGTCCTCGGGATCGGCCTCGGCGAGCCCGACGACGTCGTCGTCGAAGCCCGCGGTGTAGGTCAGAAGGTGCTCCAGGGTGACGGGCCGGCCGGGATAGGAGTCCTCGATCTTGAAGGAGGTCAGGTACCGGTTGACGTCCGCTCGCAGGTCGAGCCTGCCGTCGTCGACGAGTTGCAGCGCGGCCGTGGCGGTGAACAGCTTGGCGAGCGATCCGGTGAAGAATCCGGTGCGGCCGGGGTCGACCGGCCGCCCCGTGGCCACGTCGGCGACCCCGTACCCCCTGGCGAGGACCGTGCGCCCACCGGAGACCACGACGACCGCCGCGCCGGGGATGCGGTCGCGGGCCAGCTGCTCGGGGACGACACGGTCGACCAACTCGGCCAGTCCCGGCAGGCCGGCCTGTGGGGGCGGCTCGGCGGCCGCCAGGGCCGGTCCCGAGGCGAGGACCACGGCGCCGGCCAGCGCCGCCGCCAGGATGCGGGTGAGGCGGGTTTTCATGAGGTAGACCCTGCCGACCTGGGGCGATACCGGGCCAGTGTCAGGAGCACCGGCACCGCATGCAAAATCCACAATCAGTACATATCGCTATGATCCTCCGCTGTGACGGTCATCCTGGTGGTCCTGGCAGGCGTGATGTTCGACCCTCTGGCCCCACTGCCCGGCGTTCCGGCGGCCGCCATGCTCGCCCTGCAGATCGTGCACAGCCTGCCGCGCCTGCGCCGCCTGCGCGGTCCGTGGACGCTCGCCGCACAGGCGCTGCTGTTCCCGTGGGCCGGGCAGGGCGCCCCCGGGTTGCTCGCCGCCTCCGTGCTCCTGATCGCGCGAGGCCCCCTGCGCCGGGTGCTGTTCTGCGCCGTCGTGGCCGCCGCCGGCCTGCTCAACACGGCCGACGCCTACGCCTGCGTGAACGCCATGGTGAACGCGCTCACCCAGGGCCTGGTCGTCTTCGGCGTCACCCGGCTGAACGAGCTGCGCATCGAACTGCACGCCGCCCGCCACGAACTGGCCGAGGCGTCGGTCGCCGAGGAGCGCGAGCGTGCCTCCCGCGACCTCGAAAGCGTCCTGGGCTCCAGCCTGTCGGCCGTCATCGCCCTGGCGGCGCAGGGGCGCACCGGCGAGATCCTCACCCTGGCCCGCCGCGCCGCCGCACGTGCCCGGCAGGCTCCCCCCGCCCCGGCGCAGCCGTCCTTCGACGACCTCACGCCCCGGCTCGCGCTCCCCATCCTGGTGACCGCGCACCTGGGTTTCCTGATCGTCTCGGCGGTGTTCCTGTGGCGGGCGGCCCTGCCTCCCGCGGTCCTGGCCGTCGGCCTGCCGACCGTGGTCGCCGTCACGGTCCTGCAGCTCCACCACTCGCTGCCCCGGCCGCCCGGCGTCCGGCCCCGGCACGCGGGGTGGACGCTCGCGCTGCAGTCCGTCCTCGTCCTGGCGCCGCTGTTCTTCCCGGACCGCCCCTACCCGCAGTTGATCGGCTTCACCGCAGGCTCGATCCTCATCCTGTGGACACGCCGGGCGGCCTTCCCGGCGGTCGGCGCCGTGCTGCTGGCGACGGCCGCCACGATGGCGCTGCGCGGCACGCCCTCGGCCGAGAACCTCTACTGGACGTTCAACGCGCTGGCCATAGCGGTCATGTTCCACGGCCTGGCCCGGCACACCGACATGGTCACCCAGGTGCGCCAGGCGCGCCTGGCCCTGGCCGGGATCGCGCTGGCCGGGGAACGCCGCCGCATCTCCCGGGACATCCACGATCTGCTCGGCTACAGCCTGTCGGCCATCGTGGTGAAGGGGGAGCTGGCCGTCCACGTCCCCGAGCGGGCCGCCGAACAGCTCGCCGACATCGCCCGCATCGCCGAGCGCGCCCTCACCGACCTGGCCGCCATCCCCCGAGACAGCGGCCACGCGCTGTCGCTGGGGACCGAGCTGGCCTCCGCCCGCGAGGTGCTGTCCGCCGCGGGCGCGACCGTCCACGCGGATCCCGTCGTCGAGCTGCCGGGGGAGATCGACGCGCTGCTGGCCACCGTACTGCGCGAGGCGGTCACCAACGTCCTGCGGCACAGCCGCGCCCGGCACTGCCGCATCGAGCTCACCCGGCGGGACGCCACCGCACGCCTGCGGATCACCAACGACGGTGTCGGCGAGGCCACCGCGCAGCCCGGTCAGGGCCTGACCAATCTGGCCCAGCGGGTGACCGCCCTGGGCGGTGTCCTGCGGACCTCCCGCGTCCCCGAAGGGTATGAGCTCCTCGTCCTACAGCCAACCGGCCTCGGTCGCGATCCGGACGGCGTCAAGGCGGTTGCGCGCGTCTAGCTTGGTGACGATCGCCCCCAGGTAGTTGCGCACCGTCCCCTTGGACAGGAACAACGTCGAGGCGATGGCGGCCGGCTCCGCGCCGCCGGCCGCCATCCGCAGCACCTCGACCTCCCGGGCGCTCAGCGGGTTCGGCCTGCCCATGATCGCCTGCGCGGCCAGATCCGGGTCGAGCACGCGCTCTCCCGCGGCCACCCGCCGGATCGCCTCCGCCAGCTGCGCGGGCGGCGCGTCCTTGAGCATGAACCCGCTGACCTCGGACGCCAGCGCCTGGCGCAACGTCTCCGGACGCCCCAGCGACGTGAGGATCACCACTCGGCACTCGGGAAGCAGCTCCGCCAGCACACCGGCCGCGGCGAGCCCGTCCATCTCGCCTGGCATGTGCACATCGAGCACCGCCACGTCCGGCCGGTGCTCCAGGGCCGCCGCCACCGCCGCCCTCCCCGACGCGACCTCCGCCACGACCGTCAGGTCGCCCTCCAACCCCAACAGCGCGACGAGGGCCCCGCGGATGAGTTCCATGTCCTCCGCCAGCAGTACTCGAATCACGCTCGCTCCTTCATCCTCGCCGCACCGGCAGGGCGGAAGACTCATCATCCGCCCTGCCGCCGGACCTCGGCGCGGCGGGGGTCGGCCCGCGCGGCCGTCCGCGCGTGGAGTCCGGGCAGCCGGCCGCGACGCCGGCCCTCGGCGGCCCACAGGGTGGTGGCGAGGGGAGTCGCTCCGTCGTTACTCTTCTTCGCGGATGACGGCCACGGCTCCCGCGGGGACCGTGGCCGAGCCGGTATGGGGGGTGCCGTCGAGCAGGTCCGTACCGGTGACGCCCGCGACGGTCACGGGCGCGTCGCCGTGGTTGATCAGGAAGAGGTGGCGGCCCCGCCGTACGAGCTCCAGGGTGTCGGGCAGGTCGCGCGGCCTGGAGACGCCGGCGTGATCGAGCACCTCCGACAGCAGTTCGCGCAGGCCGGTGACCGGGGCGGTGGCCAGGTACCAGGCGCCACCCGCGCCCAGGTCGTGGCGGGTGAAGGCGGGATGGCCCGCGTCGGGGCCGGTGGTGAAGGAGCGCACCGGCGTGGCGCCGGCGGGGCGTACGCGCTCGGACCAGATCCGCCCCGGCAGGCCGCCGTCCACGGTGACGGTCTCCTGCTCGCGCAGTGGATGGAACTCCTCCACCGACAGCCCCAGCACCTCGCGCAGCACGCCGGGGTAGGCGCCGGGGTGCAGGGTGTCGTGGGCGTCGACGATGCCGGAGAAGAAGGAGACCAGCAGCCGGCCGCCGGCCTCGACGTAGCGGTGCAGGTTCTTGCCCGAGTCCTCGGTCAGCAGGTAGGCGCTCGGCGCGACGACGAGCTTGTAGGCCGACAGGTCGGCCGACGGGTGGACGAAATCGACGGTGACGTGCTCACGCCACAGCGCCTCGTAGAAGGCGTCGACCCGCTCGCGGAAGGCCAGGTCGACAGAGGGGCGCCAGTCGAGCTCCAACGCCCACCACGACTCCCAGTCCCAGACCACGGCCACCTCGGCGGTGACCCTGCCGCCGGCGACCTCCGCCAGCGCCGCGACCTCCCTGCCCAGGGCGACCACCTCACGCCACTGCCGGGAATCGGTGCCGGCGTGCGGGATCAACCCCGAGTGGAACTTCTCGGCGCCGAAGCGCGAGGCCCTGATCTGGAAGAACATCACGCTGTCGGAGCCGCGGGCCACGTGCGCCAGGCTGTTGCGGCGCATCTCGCCGGGCCGCTTGGCCACGTTGCGCGGCTGCCAGTTGACCGCGCCGGTGGAGTGCTCCATGAGCAGCCACGGCCCGCCGCCGGCCACCGAACGCGCCAGGTCGGCCGACATGGCGAGGTCGATGTGGTTGTCGGGCCGCTCAGCCACCAGGTAATGGTCGTTGGCGATCACGTCGATCTCACGCGCCCACCGCCACAGGTCGGTGGACTTGCAGTTGACGGTGCCGGCGAAGTTGGTGGTCACCGGCAGGTCCGACACCTCGCGGATGAGGTCGCGCTGCAGGGCGTAGTGCTCGCGGTGCTGCTCGTCGCTGAAGCGGGCGAAGTCCAGTCGCTGAGCGGGGTTGACCACGGTGTGGTTGAACCGGGGGGCGTCGATCTCCTCCCAGTCGCCGTAGCACTGGCCCCAGAAGGCGGTGCCCCAGGCGTCGTTGAGCGCCGCCGGGTCCCGGTAGGTACGGCGCAGCCACCGGCGCCAGGCCCGCACACTGTGGTCGCAGTAGCACTCGCCCAGCGGCGCGCCGTACTCGTTGTGCACGTGCCACATCACCACCGCCGGGTGGTCGTGGTAGCGCCCGGCCAGAGCGCGGACCAGGCGCTCGGTGGCGGCGCGGAAGGCGGGGGAGCTGGAGCAGGCGCTCTGCCTGCCGCCGAAGCCGATGCGGACGCCCTCCCGGTTCACCGGCAACGAGTCCGGATGTTCCCGGACGAACCATGCGGGAGGGACGGCCGTCGGTGTCGCCAGGTCCACCGCGATCCCGGCCCCGTGCAGGCGGTCGAGGATCTCGTCCAGCCAGCCGAACTCGAAGTGGCCCTCGCGGGGCTCCATCAGGACCCAGGAGAACATGCCGAGGCTGACCAGGTTCACCCCGGCCTCGCGCATGAGGACGATGTCCTCCTCCTGCGTCTCCCGTGGCCACTGCTCGGGGTTGTAGTCGCCGCCGAACGCGATCCCTTGCCGCATGGATGCCCCCAGATGACTTGTTCTGTGAACGTGCACAGTAGCGCTCACATCGGTGCACTGGGAAGCTACCTGGAGTTTAACGAGAACGTAACGACCCCTTGACGGTGGATTCTGGGCGTTCCAGTCTGTGCACGTTCACAGAGTTATCTCCGGAGGTCCCCCATGCGTACCCGACTTCTCGGCGTGGCCGTCCTCGCGGTCACCCTGACCGCCGCGGGCTGTGGCGCCCCGTCGCAGGAGGCCGCCGCGGCCCCGGGCGCGGCGCAGAGCCCCGCCGCCCCCGTGGGCCCGGTCAGGCTCACCTACTGGACCTGGGCCCCGAACATGGACAAGGTCGTCAAGGTCTGGAACAGCGCCCACCCCGACATCCAGGTCGCCATCAGCAAGCAGGCCGGCGGCGACGACGCGGCCGCCAAGTTCCTCACCGCCGCCAAGGCGGGCAACCCGCCGGACCTGGTGCAGGCCGAGTACCAGCACCTGCCGTCCTTCATCGCCGCCGACGCGGTCGCGGACCTGGCCGCCACGCCCGCCGGCGCCACCAAGGGCGAGTTCTCCGAGGGCCTGTGGGCCCTGGTCACGCTCGGCACCGACGCGGTCTACGCCATCCCGCAGGACAGCGGGCCGATGATGCTCTACTACCGCAAGGACCTGTTCGACAAGTACGGCATCGAGGTGCCCAGGACCTGGGACGAGTACGCCGACGCCGCCCGCAAGGTCCACGAGGAGGACCCCGAGGTCTTCCTCGGAACCTTCTCCAGCAAGGACCCCGGCGCCTTCACCGGCCTCGCCCAGCAGGCCGGCGCCCAGTGGTGGGGCATCAGCGGCGAGTCGTGGAAGGTCGACGTCGCCGACGCGGCCACCGTCAAGGTCGCCGACTACTGGGGCGGCCTGGTGAAGGAGGGAGTCGTCGACGACATGCCGTACTTCACCCCCGAGTGGAACAAGGCGCTCAACGACGGCAAGCTCCTCACCTGGCCCTCGGCCATCTGGGCGCCGGGCGTGCTGGAGAGCAACGCGCCCAAGGCCAAGGGCAGGTGGGCGGTCGCCCCGCTGCCGCAGTGGAACGCGGGTGAGAGCTACAGCGGCTTCTGGGGCGGCTCCTCCGTCGCCGTCACCGCCAAGTCCCCGCACCAGGCCGCCGCCGCCCAGTTCGCCACCTGGCTGAACACCGACCCGCAGGCCGTCGACCTGCTGGTCGAGGAGGCCTTCATCTACCCGGCCTCCGCCAAGGGCCAGGCCGCGCTGAGCGAGCCGCCCGCCTACTTCTCCGGCCAGAACGACTTCTGGCAGCAGGCGGCCGCCGTCTCCGCCGGTGCCCGCGGCTTCACCTTCGGGCCCAACATCGGCGTCACCTACAACTCCTTCAAGGACAACTTCGACAAGGCCGTGCGGGCCAGGTCCTCCTTCTCCGACGCCGTCCGCGCCATGCAGGAGACCACGGTCGCCGACATGCGCAAGGCCGGATTCCAGATCGCGCCATGAGCCGACGCGTCAAAGCCGCGCCGTACCTCTTCCTGACCCCGGCCATCGCGCTGTTCGCGCTGTTCCTGGTGGTGCCGATCGGCTACACGGTCTACCTGTCCACGCTCCGCACGAAGGTCTCCGGGCTCGGACTCGGCAGGGGCTCGCGCCAGGAGGTCTTCGTCGGCCTGGACAACCTCGCCGCCGCCGTCGCCGACGGTGAGCTGTGGGCCGGATGGCTGCGCGTCCTGGGGTACGGCGCGCTGGTCCTGGCCGTCATGCTCGGACTGGCCCTGCTCTTCGCGCTGCTGCTCGACTCGGCTCACGTACGGCTGGCCCGCTTCTCGCGGATCTCGCTCTTCCTGCCGTTCGCCGTGCCGGGGGTGGCGGCCACCCTCATGTGGGGCTTCCTCTACCTGCCCTCGCTCAGCCCCTTACCCCTCGACTTCCTCGGTGAGGCGGCCGTCACCTACTCGATGGCCAACATCGCGGTGTGGGGCGGGGTCGGTTTCAACATGCTCGTCCTGTACACCACGCTGCGGGCCATCCCGCGCGAGCTGTATGAGGCGGCCAGGATCGACGGGGCCTCCGAGATCCAGATCGCGCTCCGGGTGAAGATCCCGATCCTGATCCCCGCGCTCATCCTCACCACGGTCTTCTCGATCATCGCGACGATCCAGGTGTTCGCCGAGCCGACCACACTGCGCCCGCTCACCAACACCGTCAGCTCGACCTGGAGTCCGCTCATGAAGGTCTACCGCGACGCTTTCGTCACCGGCGACCTCTATTCCGCCGCCGCCACCTCGATCGTCATCGCGGGCATCTCGCTCGTGCTGTCGTTCGGATTCCTGCGCGTCGTGCGCGGCCGCGCCTTCGGGGAGGGCTGATGACACGCCGCCTCGGACTGGCCCCCACCGGACTCCTGCTGCTGGGCGCCGTCTACGGTCTGTTCCCCGTCGGCTGGCTGGCGCTGGCGGCCACCAAGTCGCCGGGCGAGCTGTTCACCCTGAACACCCTCGCCCCCGGCACCGGCCTGCTGTCCAACGTCGCCGAGCTGTTCGCCTACCGCGACGGCGTGTTCTGGCTCTGGCTGCTCAACACCGTGCTGTATGCCGGAGGCGGCGCGCTGCTGTCGACGGCCGTCAGCGCCGTGTCGGGCTTCGCGCTGGCCAAGTACCGCTTCCCGGGCAGGAACCTGATCTTCAACCTGCTCATCGGAGGAATCCTCGTGCCGGCGGTCGTCCTGGCCGTCCCGCAGTATCTGCTGTTCTCCAAGATCGGTATGGCCGACACCTACTGGGCGGTCCTGCTCCCGCAGATCCTCCACCCCTACAGCATCTACCTGGCCCGTATCTACGCCACCGCGGCCATACCCGACTCCCTGCTGGAGGCCGGCCGGCTCGACGGGGCGGGGGAGTGGCGGCTGATGTCGCGGGTGGCCGTACCCCTCATGGTGCCCGGTATGGTGACCATCTTCCTGTTCCAGTACGTGGCCATCTGGAACAACTTCCTGCTGCCGTTCATCATGCTCGGTGACGACGGCAAGTTCCCGCTCACGGTCGGCCTCTACACGCTGCTCGCGGCGGGCGCGAACCAGCCCTCGCTGTACAACCTCATCCTCACCGGGGCGCTGCTGTCGATCATTCCCTTGATCGCGCTCTTCCTCACCTTGCAGCGATACTGGAGGACCGACCTGTCCTCCGGAGCCGTGAAGTGAAGCGTCCCACCATCCACGACGTCGCCGCCTCCGCGGGCGTGTCCCGCGGCACGGTGTCGCGCGTGCTCAACGGCGACAAGTACGTCAGCACGGCGGCCCGCGCGGCCATCGAACGCGCCATCGCCGAGACGGGGTACGTCGTCAACCGCGCGGCACGCAGCCTGGTCACCCAGAAGACCGGGTCGGTGGTCATGGTGCTGTCCGACCCCCATGAGAAGCTGTTCGAGGACCCCAACTACAGCGTCCTCATCCGTACGGCGGTGCGGCGCCTGGCCGAGCGCGACATCTCTCTCGTCATGATGATGGCCGCCGACGACGGCGACCGGCAGCGCGTGATCCGCTACGTCCGCGGCGGCCACGCCGACGGGGTCTTCCTGGTCTCCACGCACGCCGGTGACCCCCTCGTCGACGCCCTGGGCACCGACGTGCCGGTCGTGGCCCAGGGCGCGGTGATCGGCAAGGAGGGCGTCATCCCCTACGCCGCCGCCGACGAGCGTCTCGGCGCCCGCCAGATGACCTCCTACCTGGTCTCCCGGGGCCGCAGGCGCATCGCGATGATCACTGGCCCGATGGACACCCCCGGCGGGACCCAACGCCTGGAGGGCTTCGCCGACGTCCTCGGGCGCAAGGCGTCCAAGAAGCTCATCGCACACGGGGACTGGTCGCGGGCCAGCGGGGAGCGGGCGATGAACGAGCTGCTGGGCCGGTCGCCCGACCTCGACGCGGTCTTCGTCGCCTCCGACCTCATGGCGGCGGGAGCGCTGGCGGCGCTGCGGGCCGCGGGGCGGCGGGTGCCCGACGACGTGGCGGTCGGAGGCTTCGACGACTCCTCCGTGGCCGTGTCGACGCATCCTCCGCTGACGACGATCCGGCAGCCGCTCGCGCTGGTGGCCGAGGAGACGGTGCGGTTGCTGCTGACGTTGATCGACGGGGCCGGGCAGGTGGCTCCGGTGATACTGCCCACGGAGTTGGTGATCCGCGAGTCCGCCTGACGGGCCGCCGCCTCGCCGGAGCCCTGGAGTCGCGCGGCCGAGTGCGTGCCGACGGTCTCACCTCCTGCCCGGTCGACCACCTGGGCGACCAGGAGAGCGAGGAAGGCCAGCGTCGCCATCGCGGTGCGGACCGTGTGCAGCCTCCACCAGCGCAGGCGGGCGTCCGCCCAGCCGGACGGCGGCTGATCGGCGTTCCAGGAGTCGGCGAGTCGATTGAGCGGATCCAGCGCGGTCACGGTGAGCGCGATTGTGGCCACCACGAGCAGCGAGGCGGCGACGGTGAGCCAGAAGACGGGCCGGCCGCGCTGATAGGACGCGGCGCAGGTCACCAGGAGCAGGGCGAGGCAGGTGAGCAGGAGCACGGGCATGGCGCGGCGGTAGTCGGCGTTGAGCGCCTGCCAGTACCGGACATAGGCGGGGCCGGGTAATGATCGCAGCGATGGAGCCAGCAGGGTGAACACGAGGCCGCCGGCGAACAGGCCGAGCAGTGACGTCGCACCCGTCCGGGCGACCTCCAGCAGCACGATGCGCAGATGGCACTGGCGATCTATCAACGTGTCGGTCCGGTGCATCGTGTGCTGCGCGCCGCCGCGGCCACCGACGCCGGCCTGGCCGGCCTGCTGGCCGAGACCGAACGGCAGCGATTGACGGGCAGCCGTGGTCCTGCCGAACATCTGGCGGCCGTGGGCGCGCTGCGTGCCGGTCTGAGCGTCGAGCGGGCGGCTGATCACATCTACGTCCTGACGTCGATCGAGCTGTTCGAGCGGTTGACCGAGGTCTGCGGCTGGAGTGTGCGTGACTGCCAGGACTGGCTGGCCCGGACTCTGGGCGAGACCCTGCTCGAACCGGCCGGCTTCTCCTCCGAGGCATAGAGATCGCAGGCGGAGGGGCGGCCGTGGGGCCGCCCCTCCGCTTCCGGCGCAGCCGTCGGCCAGGGGCGCGACCTGGTCGAGCGGTGTTCCGGCAAGCTCGGGCGGTGGCCGCGGTGGCCACCGGTTCCGGCGGACTCGCCGGCCGCTGTCTCGCGGGCGCCGTCATCGCGTCCTTGACGCTCCGGCTCCGCCGGGTGGGATCGTCAGGCACGCTCCGGCCGGCCGAGGTCGGGCGAGGCGCGGATCTCGACGACCGGCTCGCCCACGGCGTCGAGTTCGAGGACCACGATCTCGTTGGCGCCCGGCCGCAGCACGGGGCCGGGCAGGTACAGGGTCCGCTGCGGGCCCCGCGACCAGTATCGGCCCAGGCCGAAGCCGTTGACCCACACATAACCGTGCTCCCACCCGGGCAGGGCGAGGAAGGCGTCGGCGGGCTCCTCCACCTCCAGCGAGCCGCGGAAGAAGGCCGGCACGGGGCTGCCCGTGCCCTCCCGGAACGGGACCGGGGGGAGCTCCTCCAGCGACAGGGCCTGGGCGGTCACGCCGTGCAGATACTGCCGCTCGTGCAGGATGCCTCCCACGATGCCCTTGCACTCCCCGAGCCGGGTGCCGTAGTTGACCCGGCCGAGCGATTCCACCAGCAGTTCGACCCGGGCCGGTCCGGCGACGTCCACCGACTCGCCGCCGTCCCGCGACAGGGTCGCCACGCGCGCGCCGTCCACGTACACGTGGGCGCGGTCGTGCAGCCCGTCCACGGTCAGGGGGTACGGCTGCCGCGGTCCGGGCACGTCGACCCGGTAGCGGACCAGGCCGTGGACGAGACCGAGCTCCTCGAAGGTCGGCGGCACCGGAGCCGTCACCGAGTCCGCGGGGAAGGCGTCGGCGAGGGCGGCCGACCCGGTCATCCTGACGCGGGACGGGGGCAGGACGGGCGGGGCCGGCGGGGGCTCCGGCGTGCTGTTGTAGCGGCTGAGGATCTCCCGGAACCGCCAGTACTTCTCGGTGGGCCTGCCGTCCTCGGAGATCGGCGCGTCGTAGTCGTAGGAGGTGACGGTGGGCCGGTAGGTCCCGTCGTGGTTGGCTCCGGCCCAGGTGCCGAAGTTGGTGCCGCCGTGAGCCATGTAGATGTTGACCGAGCCGCCCTCCTTGAGGAGGCGCTCCAGCACGTCGGCGGCGTCGGCCGCGGCGCGGGTGACGTGTCCGCTGCCCCAGTGGTCGAACCAGCCGAGCCACAGCTCCATGCAGGTGGCCGGATCGTGCGGGCGGTGGCGGCGGAGGGCGGCGAGGGCGGCCTCCGGCTCGGAGCCGAAGTTGGCGGTCGCCAGGATGCCGGGGACGGCGCCGCCGGTCAGCATGTGGTCCTCCGGCCCGTCGGAGGTGAACAGGGGGACCTCGATCCCCGAGTCGCGCAGGAGGTCCACGAGGTGGAGCAGGTAGCCCGAGTCGGATCCGTAGGAACCGTACTCGTTCTCCACCTGCACCATGATCACGTTACCGCCCTGGGTGATCTGATGCTCGGCGATCCTGGGTATGAGCTGGTCGAACCAGTGGTCCACCCGTTCCAGATAGGCGGCGTCGCCCGTGCGGACACGCCTGCCGAGGGTGTGGGTCAGCCAGGAGGGGAGACCGCCGTTCTCCCACTCCGCGCAGATGTAGGGACCGGGGCGGACGATCGCGAGCAGGTCGTGGCGGGCCGCCGCCTCCAGGAAGTCCGTGAGCTCCTCCAGCCGCCTGAAGTCACCCGGCCGTGGCTCGTGAAGGTTCCACGGGACGTAGGTCTCCACCGTGTTCAGGCCCATCGCGCGCAGCATCGCCAGCCGGTGATCCCATTGACCCGGATGCACGCGGAAATAGTGCATGGCCCCTGACAGGAGCCTGAAAGGCGCACCGTCCAGGCGGAACTCCCCGCCCGCCGCCGAAAATTCACGCATCAACCGGTCCCTTTCATCCTGTGATGGGATCGTCATCCTGAACTACTACGATCCCCAGGTCAGCACCGCAAGCCTGCCGATCGCAGGCGGGGGAGGCCATGGACAATTCGCGGCGGCCTGTTGGACCGATCGAGTGGATCGAGGGGCAGGAACACTGGGATCACTGGTGGCGTTATCTGACGCCCAGCCCCGCTCACCAGCGGCTGGGCCTGACCTGCCTGGGCGTGGGCATGCAGCAGGGCCGGCTGCCGGCCGTCGGTCCGCGCACCCTTGACCACTATGTCGCCGTGGTCATCACCTCCGGTGCGGGCTGGTTCTCCTCGGACGGGCGGCCTCCCGTCGACGTGCGGGCCCCCGTCCTGCTGTGGCTGTATCCGGGGGTCGTCCACCACTACGGCCCGTACGAACCGGGCTGGTCGGAGTGCTTCGTGGACTTCACCGGATCGGCCGCGGCCGCCTACCAGGAGCTGGGCTTCATCGACAGGCAGGAGCCCGTCGTCCCGCTCTCCTCGGCCGAGGCCGTACAGCACCTGATCAGGAAGATGGCGACCGTCTGCCGGCAGGGCGGCCCGCACGTGGAGGTCGAGACCTCGGCGGGCGTGCACGAACTGCTCGTCACCCTCCGCCGCGGCCGGGCCGACCAGGACCCGAACGGCCACCCGGTGCTGGACAACCTGGCCAGGGACGCCTGCCTGCCGCTGACCATCCCCGAGCACGCGCGGCGGATGGGCATGACCGTCGCGGAGCTGCGCGACTCCGTCCGCAGGAGCGCCGGCTGCAGCCCGAAGGACTACATCCTGTCGATCAGGCTGACCCGGGCCAAGGACCTGCTCGCCGGCACCGACCTCGGTGTCGCCTCCGTCGCGCGGCGCGTCGGCTACGACGATCCGGCGTACTTCACGCGCCTGTTCACCCGGCGCGTCGGATCGGCGCCCAGCGCCTTCCGGGAGCAGCAGACGCGGGGGCTCACCGGCTGAGCCTCGGCCGCCGCGCGCGGAGGGGGCCGGTGACCCGGGAGCGGGGCTCAGGGGCGGCTGATCCCGGTGAGCAGGTTGGCGACGACCGCCTCGGCGAACTCGTCGGTCAGCGGCTGGTCGGGGATGAGCAGGCGGTGGTAGCAGGCGCCCCAGAGCTGGTCGACGACCACCTCGGGGTCGACGTCGGCCCGTATCTGACCCCGCTGCTTGGCCCGCTCCAGGGCCTCGACGGCCAGTTCCCGGCGCGGGGCCGAGTAGCGCTCGCGGTAGAGGGCCGACAGTTGGGGGTCGGTCTGGGCCTGGCCGATGAGCTCGGGCATGACACGTCCCGCCCGAGTGTCGCGCATCAGGCGGACGAACGCCCGCACCTGCCCGGTGAGGTCGGCGGCGATGTCGCCGGTGTCGGGGAAGGCCAGGGTGGGGCCGACCACGCTGAAGTAGCCGTCGAGTGCCAGTGCGCCCCTGGAGGGCCACCACTTGTGGAGCGTCACCCGGCTCGCGCCCGCGAGGGCGGCGACCTTCTCGACGGTGAAACCGGCCATCCCCTCCGCGAGCAGGAGCTCACCGGCCGCCCGCAGGATCTCCCGTCGCACCTCGTCGGCCGGGCGCCGTCCACGCCCCCGGCGGACCGGCTGGGCGGATTCGGTCACGCTCACCTCCAGTGAATATATGGACACTGTGTTCATAATCCTATATATGTACATAGTGTACACAGATTTTCGAGGGGGATCGATCATGAGCACTCCAGCAACCCGCGTCGCGATCGTCACCGGAGGCTCGCGCGGCATCGGCCGTCGGGTGGCCGAACGCCTGGCCGCCGACGGGTTCGCCGTCGTGGTGAACTACGCCGGCAACCAGACCGAGGCCGAGGCCGTGGTCACCGCCGTCACCGGAGCCGGGGGCCGGGCGATGGCGGTCCGTGCCGACGTCGCCGACGAGGCCGCGGTGGCCACGCTGTTCGACGCGGCCGAGGAGACCTTCGGCGGCGTCGACGTCGTCGTGCACGCCGCCGGGGTGATGCGCCTGTCCCCGGTGGCCGAGCTCGACCTCGACGACCTGGACCGGATGCACCGCACCAACGTCCGCGGCACCTTCGTCGTCGACCAGCAGGCCGCCCGCCGGGTGCGCGGGGGCGGGGCGATCATCAACTTCTCCTCGTCGGTGCTCGGCCTGGCCCTGCCCGGATACGCGGCCTACGCGGCGACCAAGGGCGCGGTCGAGGCGGTGACCCTGGTCCTCGCCCGCGAGCTGCGCGGCCGTGACGTCACCGTCAACGCCGTCGCCCCGGGGCCCACCGCCACCGCGCTCTTCCTGGACGGAAAGGACGAGGAGACCATCGCCAGGATGGCGGCCCAGCCGCCGCTGGAGCGCCTGGGCACCCCCGATGACATCGCCGAGGTCGTCGCCTTCCTCGCGGGCCCGGGCCGCTGGGTCAACGGCCAGGTCATCCGGGCCAACGGCGGCATCGTCTGACCCGTGCCCGGTGCCCCCGACGGCCGGTCAGGCGGCCGGGCCGCCCGGAGCGGGGCCCGCCTTGGCGGAGGTGCCCGCCTCTGGCGGGGCGCCGGTCGTGGCCGGGGCGCCGTCCCCGGGGGAGGCGCCGGTCGCCGGGGAGGCGCTGGTGTCGGGGGAGGTGCTGGCGAGGGGCACCTCCTGGCCGTGGACCAGGTCGAGGTGGACCGTCTGGCGCGGCAGCAGCGCGTCCAGCAGCCAGTCCCCGGCGATGCGCGCCCGGCCGCCGGGCACGGCCAGCAGATGGTATCCCCGGGTGATCGCCTTGGCCGGGAGGCCGGACAGCGGCACGCCCAGCGGGTTCGCCGCGGCCCTGGCCCCGCCCAGATCGACGACGAACCCCAGGTCGTGGTGCTTGTACGGCAGGCGTTCCGCGCGACCGTAGGAGGCGGCGACGTTGTGCGCGACACGCTTGCCCTGACGGCTGGCGTGCTGGGCGGTCATCGGGGTGTATTCGCCCGGCCTGGTCAGGTCCGGCACGGCGGCCGCGTCCCCGCAGGCGAAGATCTCCGGGTGGCCGGGGACGTTGAGATACTCGTCCACCAGCAGCCGCCCCTTCTCGGTGGCCAGCCCCAGCGACTGCACGAGGGGGTCGGGCCGTACGCCCACGCACCAGATCAGCGAGCGGGTCGGCACGGACTCCCCGTCGGAGAGCGTGACCCCCTCCGAGGTCGCCTCGGTCACGCTGGTGCCGGTGCGGATCTCCACCCCGCGCTCGGCCAGGGTGCGGTGCGCGGCCTGTGACAGGCGCTCGTCCAGCTCGGGCAGGATGCGCGGGGCCAGGTCGGCGAGGATCCAGCGGATGGTCTGCTCGCGCAGGCCCGGCCGGCGCCTGCGCGCGTCGAGGGTCAGCAACTGCCCCTGCGCGGCCACCTCGGTGCCGGTGTATCCGGCGCCCACGACGACGAAGGTGCAGCGCGCCTGCCGTTCCTTGGGGTCGCCGGTGGCGTCGGCGAGCTCGATCTGGCGGATGAGATGGTCGCGCAGGTAGAGGGCCTCGGCGATGCTGCGGAAGCCGTGCGCGTGCTCGGCCACCCCGGGGACGGGCAGGAGCTTGTTGACGCTGCCGACCGCGAGTACCAGGCGGTCGTAGCCGAGGTCGCGGGGCCTGCCCTCGGGATCGGTGCACCTCAACCGCCGGCTCCGCACGTCCACGGAGTCCACCGTGGCGAGCAGGTGCCGCACTCCCGGGCAGCTGCCGGACAGCGGGATCGCGACCTTGCGCGGGTCGAGGATCCCGGCCGCCACCTCGGGCAGCAGCGGCAGGTAGAGGAAGTAGTCGGTCGGGTTGATCAGGACGATCTCGACCGCCCCCCGGGCGATCCGGGAGAGGGTCCGCGCCGCGGTGAAGCCCGCGAACCCCCCTCCCACGACGACGACTCTCTGCCGTTCGGCCATGCCCGTGGTCCTTCCCGGTCGCGGAGTTCCAGCTCATAGCCGCGTGCCCTTTTTACGACGGATCAAGCATCCGTCCGGGGGCTCCGGTGTCACCGCGTCCATGCGCGCGATCAGGGGGCTCCGGTGTCGCCGCGTCCACGCGCGTCGTCCGGCCGCTCCGGTGTCACGCCGTCCGGCCGCCCGGCCTCATCTCCAGCGGTCGGCCTTCAGCCGTGCGGCCAGGGCCGCCGCCTGGGTGCGGCGCTCCATGCTGAGCTTGGACAGCAGGTTGGAGACGTAGTTCTTGACCGTCTTCTCGGCCAGGTAGAGCCGCTCGCCGATCTGCCGGTTGGTCAGGCCCTCGCCGATCAGCTCCAGGATGTGGCGCTCCTGCTCCGACAGCGCCTGCAGCGGGTCCTTGCGGGTGGCCTGCTCGCGCAGCCGCGCCAGCATGGCGGCGGTGGTCTGGGGGTCCAGCAGCGACTGGCCGGCCGCCACCGTCCGTACGGCGCCGACCAGGTCCGAGCCGTGGATCTGCTTGAGCACATAACCCGACGCGCCCGCCATCACCGCGTTGAACAGGGCCTCGTCGTCGGCGAAGGAGGTCAGCATCAGACAGGCCAGCTCCGGTGTCATGGAGCGGACCTCGCGGCAGACGTCCACCCCGCTGCCGTCGGGCAGGCGCACGTCCAGGACCGCGACGTCCGGCCGCAGGGCGGGGATGCGGGCCATGGCCGACTCCGCGGTGCCGGCCTCGCCGATCACCTCGATGTCGCCCTCGGACTCCAGCAGGGCGGCCACGCCCCGGCGCACCACCTCATGATCGTCAACGAGGAAAACGCGAATCATGTCCTGAACGCTAGCGCTCCCGCGAGAGCGCCGGTAGGGACCAAGGTCCCGGGTCTCGCCGCCCGATGCGGCGGCCGGTGAACCGCGGTGCCGATCCCCCCGATGCCCGCCGTGTGGCGCACCGATGGCGGCGGTGTGCCGTGCGCGGGGCTATCGCAACTTCTGGTTGCGATGGAGGGCGCCCTGTGGCAGGCTCGGCCCATCGCAACAAGGAGTTGCGATAGCGGGCGGTCCTGCCACGGATACGGCCGGCGCGGCGTCGTCCACGAGAAGGCGCCCGCCGTGCCGGCCCGGCATCCGCCCACGGAAGGAGACAGCCATGCAGACCGCCCTCACCGGCGCGTTCGCCGCCGGACCCGCAAGCTCGGGGGAGGACCGGACATGACGACGGCATCCCGCGCCGCGCGGTACGGGCACGGCGCCTCCTCGGCGTGGACCTTCGGCTCCATCCCCGACCAGTCCGGCCGCCTGGCCGTGGTGACCGGCGCCAACAGCGGCATCGGTCAGGTCACCGCCCGCGAGCTGGCCCGCCGTGGCGCCCACGTGGTGCTGGCCTGCCGTGACCCCGGACGCGGACGGCTCGCGCTGGACCGCCTCCGGGACGAGGTGCCGGGCGCGCGGGCCGAACTGCGCCGTCTCGACCTGGGCAGCCTGGAGTCGGTCCGCGAGTTCGCCGCCGCGTGGGACCATGACCGGCTCGACCTGCTGGTCAACAACGCCGGCGTCGCGATGGTGCCCCTCGCCCGGACGGCCGACGGGTTCGAGTCGCACTTCGGCGTCAACCACCTGGGCACGTTCGCGCTCACCGGCCTGCTGCTGCCCCACCTGCTCGCCGCGCGGGCTCCCCGGGTGGTCACCGTCAGCAGCGAGGGCCAGCGCTTCGCCCGCTTCGACCTGGCCAACCTCAACGCCGAACGCGGCTACAGCGCGGTCCTCGCCTACGTGCAGTCCAAGCGGGCCAACCTCTACTTCGCCGTCGAGCTGCAGCGCCGGGCCGCGGCGGCGGGCCCGGCGCTGCGCAGCATGGCCGTCGCGCCCGGCCTCACTCGCACCAACGTGCTCACCGGAGGTGCCAACACCGGCCGGGGCCGGCTGTATCGGACCCTCGTGCCGCTGCTCGTGCGTTCCCTGTTCCGGCCCACTCCCGAGGGCGCCAGGACCTCCCTGTACGCCGCGACGGTCCCCGGCCTGCCGGGAGGCTGCTATGTCGCCCCCGACGGGTTCCTGGAGCTGCGCGGCGACCCCGTGACCCGCCACGGGCACCGGGCCGTCCACGACACCGCCACCGCGCGCCGCCTGTGGGAGATCTCGGAGAGGCTCACCGGCGTGCGCTACCGGTGGCCGGCGGACACCGCGTGATCCCCAGCGGGCCGCGCCGCCCCGGGTGGTCGCGGACCGGTGCCGTCGGCGGCGCCCGCGCTCTGATCGACCGATGCCACCATCGCGAGGCCGGGCCGTCCCCGCTTCACGCGGTCGTGATCATGATTTATCAAATCATGATCTTAGGTGTCATGAGATGAGTAAAGCCGAGGTAGATCAATAAATATCATCCTGCCATGAAGAATCACGGGGTGGCGCGGATGGCGTTGGCGGGATGTCTGGCGGCGACGCTGACGGGGTGCGGGGTGCTCGGGGAGCTGGCGGCCGACCAGGCGGTGATCACCGCGAGCCAGCCGTTCCGGGGGTCGCCCGCGGAGAAATTCGCCGAGGGGATCGGCGGCATCGTCGTCCCCGAGGCCAGGCCGGTGAAGAACTTCTCCGCCAAGGACGTCCGCTCGGCCTTTCTGACCAGCCGGCGGATGTTGGGGGCCGCCCACCTCGACAGGCGGACTCTGCTCGGCGGAGAGCCGGACGCCTTCGCCGAACTGCTCGACGCCGAGCAGCGAAAGTTCTTCCTGCGCGACCTGGACCACAAGGACCAGAAGAAGAACACCCGCAGCTGGGTGACCAGTTTCGCCCCTGGCTCGGCCGAGTTGGTCGGCGACGCGGTCAAGGTGCGGGGGAAGATGGCCGCCGAGTCGGCCGTCGACGAGGACGGCCGGCCCCAGCTCCGGGTGAACTACGAGGCCCGGTTCGTCTACGCACTCCGCCCGGCGGCCAAGAGCGGCCCCATCGTCCGGGTGATGGTCTACGTCAAGGCCCGGCACGAGTTCTGGCGGGATGAGCCGGGCGCCCGGCTGCGCAACTGGGACGGTGAGAGCGTCGAATTCTGGTCGGCGGGGACGGAGTGCGAATCTCCCGACGGGTTCCTGCGGCCTGACTACACGGGCGAGGGAGGCGGGGGCGGCCCGGTGGACGACGCTTACGACGACAGGGCCGCCCCGCTCAAGGAAGGCGAGTGCGGGACGGTCGATGAGGTCTGACCCTCCACCCCGCGGTACGGCTCCCGCCTGCCGGCGCGCAGGACCGGGGGGCGCGGCATGATCGGCCGCGCCGCCCCGGCCGGTGACCCGGCGGCGGGGCCGGGCCCGTCCTCCCTGATATCTTTAGGGCATAAGGAGATGGCTGGGGAGAGCCGGTTCAGGCCATAAGGAGCTGCGAGTTGGTCGTCTTCGCCGGCCAGGGTGACGCACGCCGTTCGATGGCCCTGCTGTGGCGTGCCGCCAGGCCCGAGGGGGCGCGGACCGCTCCCGGGCCCAAACCCGGGCTGAGCGTGGACGTGATCGTGGACGCGGCGATCGCCGTCGCGGACGAGCAGGGGATGGCCGCGCTGTCCATGCGCGCGGTGGGTGAGCGGCTCGGGCGTACGGCCATGGCCCTCTACACCTACGTCCCCAGCAAGAGCGAGCTGGTCGACCTGATGTACGACCGGGTCCTCGCCGAGCTGCCCGCCGACTACGGGCGGGCGGCCGGCTGGCGGGCGGCCGCGACGGCGTGGGCGGACGACGTCTGGGCGTTCTACCTGCGGCACCCGTGGGTGCTGCAGGTGTCGCAGGCACGGCCGGTGCTGGGGCCCAACGAGTACGTCATGCTGGAGACGGTGCTGCGGATCCTCCACGGGGCCGGGCTGGAGGCCGGGACCGTGCGGCGCGTCGTCGGGACGCTGTTCCACTTCGTGCGCGGTGCGGCGCAGACGATCGCGGAGGCACGGCAGGCCCCGGCGGCGACCGGGGTGTCGGACGAGGACTGGTGGTCCGCCCGGGCGGCCCTGCTGGAGGAGGTCGCCCCCGACTTCGCCGGGCGGTTCCCGATGGTGGCCGCCTTCGAGAGCGCGTGGGCGCTCCAGCGGGACGACGAGGACGAGGACAAGGACGAGAGCGTCCCCTACCTGGAGCGCGAGGCGAAGGAGACCTTCCGGATCGGGCTCACCGTCATCCTGGACGGGATCGAGATGGCCAGGGACCGGACCGGGGCCGCTCCCGCGGCCGGTGCCGACGGGCGGTAGCCGGAGGATCCCCGCCCGGCCGCCGGGTGTCCCGGAGCAGGCCGGTGGGAGGCATGCGTCCGGAGCCCGTGCGGGCCGTCCCCGACCGGCCGGCCTGGATCCTGTGGGGTCAGCGGTCGGGACCGGTGAGCCACGGCGGGCGGAGCCTCCGGCGGCGCGCGACGGTGCCTCTCCCGCCCACCGGCCCGGTGCCGGGGTGATGCTCTCCCCCGCGTGGGGGAAGGGCGTCCCCCCGGGTGGGGAGGCGCCCGCCGTACGGCCGCCGCAGGATTGTGATCATGTTGAGTCGAACAGTGCGGGGACGGTCGCCGGCGGCCGGCGGGCCCGCGTCGGGTAAGCCCGCGCGGGCGGGCGGGCTGACGGGTGTCGCCCTGGGACTGGTGGTCCTCTACGGCGCCCTCCGGATCCGCTGGCAGTCCGGCCACATGCCGGAGCAGCTGTCTCCGGTCGGTCCCGACCTCGTGGTCTTCACCGGCTGGTGGGCCGTCCTCCTGTGCGCGCTGGCCGCGCTGGCCCTGACGGTCATGATGACGGCCCGGCTGGGCGGGCTGCCCCGGCGGTTGCTGCTGGTGGGGGCGTGGGCGGTGAGCGCCGCGCTCGTCGCGGCGGGGGCGCTGCTCCTCCTCGACGTGGTCGGCGGGATCCTGCCGGGGCTGGGGATGGGGTTCTACCCGCTGGGCGCGCTGAGCAGGGCGGCGTGCGTCGGCTCGGGGATCCTGCTCGGGCGGGCGGCGCGGACCTACCAGCGCGGGACCCGCCGGGGCTGCGCCGAGTGCGGGAGCACCGAGACGTCGGCGGGCCGGCTGGAGCGCACCCCGGCCTGGGCGTTCTGGGCCGCCTACGCCGCGGTCGCCGGGTGCCTGATCAGGGTCATCGCGCAGGTCTGCGTCGGGTTCGGCGAGTCCCCGTTCGCCGGTGGCGCTTCGATGGTGCTGTTCGAGATCGGGTTCCTCCTCGGCGGCCTGCTGCTGCCGCCGGCGCTGGTGCACGGCTGGGGGCGGGTCTGGCCGCGCTGGGTACCGGGGCTGGCCGGACGGCCGGTCCCGCGCCGGCTGGTGCTGTGGCCGGCCGTCGGGGTGTCGGGCGGGCTCGTGGTGTATTTCGGGCTGATGTTCCTGACCATGGTTTTCGAGCGGCTGAACGGCCGCGATCCGTTCCCGCCGGAAGGCGGGCTGGACCTGCCCGAGATCTTCTTCTGGGCCGCTGTGCCGGGCTATCTGATCTGGGGCGTCGGGATGGCCGTCGCGGCGCTGGCCTACGCGCGCCGTACCCGTCTCCCCTGCGGGGCCTGCGGCCGGTGAGCCGGGCCGCCGGGCTTCAGCGGTCGCGCACGTAGGAGACGTTGCGGGCGTAGGGGCGGAACCCCAGGGCCTGGTAGGTCGCCCGGGCGGAGGGGTGGTCGTCGTCGCCGCGGGCGCAGACGCGTGCGGATCCGGCTCCTAGCCGCCGGGCGGCGTGCAGGGCGGCGAGTATGGCTGCGCTGGCCAGGCCGAGGCGGCGGTGTTCCGGAGCGGTCCCGACCGGCTCCAGGACGGCGCTCCGGTTGTGCCCGTCCAGCCAGACGAGGCAGAAGGCCGCGGGCGTGCCGTCCGGCGCTTCGACGAGCCAGTCCAGCTCCGTGCGGTAGGGCCAGGCGCGCATGACCTGGAGGTAGCTGTCGGCGGTGACCCCGGAGGGGGGCAGGCCCGGCAGTGAGAACGCGGCCCGGTGAACGGCGGCGCGGGCCTCGGCGTCGTCCTCGCCGCGCACCGGGCGTAGCGTGTATCCGTCCGGGACCCGGGGCTGCGGAAGGCCGTCGAGGCTCCGGCGGAGGTGGACGAAGAACGGCCCCGCGGTCCGTTCCCGGTATCCGTGCTCGCGCAGGGCGTCGATGAGGGCCGTCTCGGCGTCCAGGAGCGTGACCGTGCGCTCTCCGTCGTGAGGCGTGCCGTCGAACCAGCGCAGGATCTCGCCCGCCAGCTCCGGGTGCGCGGGGTCGAGATGCAGGTCGAGGCGGCCGGGCGGGCGGGCCCATGCCCAGGCGACGACCTCCGGCCCGGCCTGCCACAGGGACGTCCGCCACTCCGGCTCCCGGCCGAGGTGCTGGAGGCGGAGCCAGGCGAGCTCGCCGGCATGCCACCGGCTGGCCGGCGACCACAGCCGCTGGGTCAGTGACTGCATCGAGCGCAGGTCGGCCGGGCCGGCGTAGAGCCGCTGCTGGTATCGCGTCTGTCGCATTGGTGGACGATAACCGAATGATCGTCGGCCTTGGGCGCCGCCCGCCCGGGAGGACGGCCGGGCCGCCGGCGGGCCTGCCGTGCGCCCCGCCACCGGAGACCGGCGATGGAGCGGGTGGCGGTGACGTCCCGGGGCGGACGGCGCGGGCCGGCATCACCCGCTGTCAATGAGATGTGCGGTGGGGAGGGATGAGGTAACACTGGCTGTTGCTGAGGACGGAGGGCCGGTCGGCCGGCACCGGCACGGCGCGCAGATGGGTGAGGACCTCGTCGGTGAGGCGCTCGGCGTCGGGCAGGTCGGCGACGCCGTCCGGCATGGCCTGCAGCACCTCGCGCAGGACGTTGACCCGGGCGGCCTCGTCGTGGTGCGCGGTGACGCCCCGCTCGGGCCGCACCACCCACCGGGTGATCTGCGCCGTGCCGGGGCGGCGCGGCGGCCGGAGGGCGGTGCTGAGGCACTGGACGACCAGGCGGGCCGGATCGACGCCCAGCTGCCGGACCTGGCGGCGCCAGGCCGCGCGCACGTCGCAGAAGTGAAAGGACGTGCTCGGCGTGGCGGGCGCGTCGCCGGAGGCGGGCTCGATCGTCCCGTCGTCCTGGCCGGTGTCGTCGGGGTCCTGGGGCCGCGCCTGCCGCTGGGCCGGCGGCGTGTGATGTTCGGAGAACAGCTCGCGCACGTGGGCGGGGACGGCGTCGACCTCCCACAGACCGCGGTGGGGGTCGAGGGCCCAGCCGAACCCGAAGCGCTCGGAGGTCATGCGGCGCACCCGGGCCTGCAGGTAGGCCTGCGCGAGCAGGGCGTGGCGGCGCAGGTCGCGGCCGCCGCCGCCGGCGACCGCCGACCAGCGGCCGTCGCGGCCGCGCACCATGTTGGCGATCACGAGTTTGGCGTGCAGCCGGGGGGCGGGCAGGATGCGGCCGGCGGGCAGGGTGAGGTATCCCCACACCACCCACCCCAGCAGCCCGCTGCCCTGGATCCGGGCGGCCGCCCGCCCGGCGCCGTTGCCGCCGCGCAGTCCGTAGGCGGTCCACTGCTCCAGGACCGCCACGGTCTCGGTCACCGCGGCCGCCACCGCGTCCTCCAACTGCAGGGCCAGGTGGTGCGGGGCCAGCCCGTGCAGCACGCTGACGGACCGCGGAAGCCCGAGGGTGACCTGATGGCCGTGATTGCCGGCGCGGACCAGCCTCCGCCCGGTGCGCGGATCGCGGCCGTCCATCAACGCCCGGGCGATCGGGCGCTGGTCGGCGCTCAGGACGGTGCCGGGCTGTAGACCGAGATCGCGCAGGCCGTTGCCGGCCCAGTTCAGGGTGCGCTGCCCCGGCTGGCGTCCCTGGCGGGTTTCGTGCAGGAGCAGGTGGCTCTGCCGGAGCCGGTGCTCGACGCTCCGCATGGATCCTTCGATGGCGTACAGGCGAGCCATGGCGAATCCCCCCAAGATCACAGAAGATTGTCGGATATTTTTACTTCATCCGTCAATGTTGTGTCTACGGGCGTGTCCGGCAGGGCCGTCTCGCGCTGTCACGGGTGGAGACGGGACGGCTGTCCTGGACACGCGGGGGAGCGCCGGACTCCGCGGACGCGGGTGGTCCGGACGGAGGCGGGGCCGGACGGGCCCCGCCTCCCTCGGGGCGGGCTGTCGCCGCCTCCCTCAGGACGGGCCGGTGTGGAAACGGCGGTGCAGGTCGCGCACCTGCTCGGCGAGTTCGGGGATCGGTCCCTCGACCACGAGACCGGGGACGATCTCGTTGATGGGCAGGGTCCGCACCGGAGGCGCGGGGACGCCCAGCTCGGCGAGCCAGGCCGCCAGCTGCTCGGAGGAGCTCACGTACACGATGCGGCCCAGCCCGGCCCAGCCGTGCGCGGCGGCGCACATCGGGCAGTGCTCGCCCGAGGTGAAGACGGTCGCCGCCGCCCGCTCCCCGGGGGTCATGTTCGCCGCGGCCCAGCGCGCCAGCTCGAACTCCGGGTGGCGGGTCCGGTCGCCGGAGGCCACGCGGTTGTGGTCCTCGGCCATGACGGTGCCGTCCGCGGCGACGAGCACGGAGCCGAACGGCTCGTCGCCCACCCGCAGGGCCTCGGCCGCCAGCTCCACGCAGCGGCGCAGGTGCCGCAGGTCGGCGTCGTTCACCATGATGACCTCCCTGAATGTGATCTTCAGTGCAATGCTAGGTCGTCGGCCCGTCCGGCCGCCCGCACCGGGGGAGCGGGCCGGACGTGGTCCGGGCCGCCGCCGGCGGGGGTGCCCGCGCGGTGCCGCGCGTCCGCCGGGCGGCCGGCGGACGCGCCGCGCCGCAGCCCCATGATCATGATGTTGACCCGCCGGGGAATGGCCGGACGGCAGGCTTTGTGAAAGCTTTCACAAAAGGCCGTCCCTCCGAAGGAGCCGTCAATGAGGCCATCCGACGACTTCCAGGCGCCAGGTCTCGACCTGTTCCGTTTCCCCCCGCTCTGGCCGGGCGCGCCGTACTGGCTGACCAAACCGATCCTGATGGCCGGGGTGGGGGCCGTCCTGATCTGCGCCCTGCTGTGGGCGGCCTTCGCCAGGCCCGCGCTGGTGCCGCGCGGCCTGCAGAACATCGCGGAGATGGGTTACCTGTTCGTCCGTGAGCACGCGGCCAGGCCCTTCCTCGGCAAGGACGCCGACCGCTGGATGGGCCTGCTGCTCAGCATCTTCCTGCTGACCTGGATCTGGAACCTGATGGGCGTGATCCCGCTCGTCCAGCTCCCGGTCACCTCCTTCCTGGCCTTCCCCGCGGTGATGGCTCTCACGGTCTACGTCATCAAGATCTACGTGGGTGTCCGCAAGTGGGGGGCGGGGGCATACGTCGGCAACCTCATCCCCCGCGGCCTGCCCAAGCTCGCCTACGTCCTGCTGGTCCCGCTGGAACTGCTGCAGAACTTCGTGACCTCGCTGTTCACCCACATGCTCCGGCTGGCCGCCAACATGTTCGCCGGACACCTGCTTCTGGCGTTCTTCAGCGCGGTGGGCTTCTGGTTCCTGTTCGAGCGGCCCACCCCGCTGGGCGTCCCGGTGGGCGTGCTCGGGGTGGTCATGGCCATCGTGATGACCGGGTTTGAGATGTTCATCCAGTTTCTCCAGGCATACCTCTTCGTGCTGCTCACCGCTATGTTCCTCGGTGACTCGCTGGATCCCGAGCACTGAGCGGACCCCGGCGCGCGCCCCGGGGCGGTGGGAGGCCGGCGGGCGCCGCCGGCCGCTCACCGCGCCGGCCCCTCCCCCGGGCAGGCCGGGGGGCCGTCCGCGCGGTGGCCGGGCTCTGGTAGCGTTTCGGTCCTCAGCAGTGAACGATCGAGGAGGTGAGACCCATTACCGCTGTATCAGTCTGGGTGCTCCCATCTCACAGCCGTGCGGTCCCTCTGCCATAGGTGACCGCGGGAGCGCCCATCGGCATCCCGAAAGGTTTTCCTGTGTCGGTCTCTCCCTCCCCGCTGCCTCGATCCGTCATCATCACCAGGCTCCGCTCCGCCGGCTGTGTCTTCGCCGAGGACGAGGCGCAGTTGCTCATCTCCACGGCCCGGACGCCGGCCGACCTCGCCGACATGGTGGAGCGGCGAGTCGCCGGCCTGCCCCTGGAGCACGTCCTCGGCTGGGCGGAGTTCTGCGACCTGCGGATAGCCGTGGACCCCGGGGTCTTCGTCCCCCGCCGCCGCACCGAGTTCCTCATCGGCCAGGCCGCCGGCCTCGCCCGCCGGGCCGCCGGGCGGCGGGCCGTCGTCGTCGACCTGTGCTGCGGCTCCGGCGCGATGGGCGCCGCGCTGGCCGCGGCCCTGGACGGGGCCGAGCTGCACGCCGTCGACATCGACCCCGCCGCGGTGCGGTGCGCCCGCCGCAATCTCGCCGCCGTCGGCGGCCAGGTATACGAGGGTGACCTCTACGAGCCGCTGCCCGCCACGCTGCGGGGCCGCGTCGACGTCCTGATCGCCAGCCCGCCCTATGTGCCCACCGAGGCGATCAGGCTGCTGCCCCCGGAGGCCCGCATACACGAGCCGCGGGTGGCGCTCGACGGTGGCGCGGACGGGCTCGACATCGTGCGGCGGGTGGCCGCCGCGGCGCCGCTGTGGCTGGCGCCGGGCGGTCGCCTGCTGGTCGAGACGGGCGAGCACCAGGCGCCGCAGACCGTCGAGGCCATCGCCGGCAACGGGCTGATCCCGCAGGTGGCCGGCTGCGACGAGCTGAACGCCACCGTCGTCATCGGGACCGTGGGCCGGCCTTCCACGCCCTCCTGACCGGTAAACGCCACTGCCGTCATCGGGGTCGTGGGCCGGCCTTCCGTGGCCTCCTGATCTGTAGCGGCATGGTCTTCCGGCGGCGTACGGCGGGCCGCGCCCGCCGTACGCCGCAGCCCGCCGGACCGGCCCCCTCCCGATGCGGCGGCGCCGGGCCGGGACGGCGCCGAAGGCCCTGTCGTCCCGGGGCCGGCGGGCGCGCGCCCGAGCGGGGCGGTGCCGCGTTTTTTCACGGATGACGGTCGCATTGTCCGCCGCCGCGACTTGCCGCCCGAATTTTGTCGGATAGCTGCCGTAGCGTGATGTCTCGTGAGTGATCTGTCGGCAAGTCAGATATTGAGCTCTCGAGAGGAAACGCGTCTCCGCTTCAAAGAGGCGCGCCGTGAATTGGATTGGGCCAAAGGCCGCTACGGCCGGGCCCAGGACGCGGTCGAGGCCGGTAAGGGATCGGCGTTCGAGCTCAACCAGGCGCGCCAGTCGTGGAGCTGGGCGCAAATGGAATGGGTCCGTGCGCTGATCGCCCGTGAATCGTCCCAAGACGGATTATGGTGGCCGGACATGCCCGGAGTCGAGGATTCAACGCCGGGCGCCGGGTGGCCCGCGGGCATTCCCGTCGCGCTTTCCGAGGCCCGTCACCAGGTCGAACAGGCCACCAACGGATACGAACGGATCCGCCGGGGCAACGGATCACGCGCCGATCTCATCCGGGCACGCCGGTTCTGGGCCATGGCATTGACGGCGTGGGCCCAGGCGTTGATCGCCCGGGAAGAAGCGCGCGACCGGCTACGGCTCGTGGTGTGTGATGACTGGGAAATGGGCGGCTCGCAGAGCGCCCTCGACGACGTATCCGGGGGCGGCGCTATTCCGTGGCCGGATGCGCCGTCCCCGATACCGGTGGATGCGCCGCCCCGGATACATGAGCTCGTCCCTCATGGCCGGGAAAGCTCCCGGGCCGATAACTCCGCGCTCCGCGATCATCTGCCCCGGGGCAGACCCATGCCCCCCGGACGGGTGAGCCGCTCGCCGTTCGTGATGAGCGTTTCCGAGCGCCGTTTCCGGCTGATCGTGGCCGGCCGGGTGACGGTGCTGCCCGAGATCGCCTCACCCCCGGTGCGCCGGCTCCGCGCCGGAGACTACCTGCGGATCTCCTGCGGCACGGTGGTGGAGCACTGCGAGCAGGTCCGGCGGGTGGAGCTGTACGCCGACTTCGACAGCCTGCTGGCCTCCGAGGGGCCGATCCGGCTCGATCCGGACCAATCCCACCACCAGCAGCTGGCCATGCTGCGCGGCCGCTACGGCTCGGGCAAGGAGGCCCGGGGGGTGCTCGCCATCGACATCGGCCCCTGAGCGACATCGGCCCGTGAACGCGGGGAGACGGATGCTCCCTCCGGGCCTCCGGGCTCCGCGGGTGGCCTCCGTCCGGGGCGTCCCGCGGCCGCCGGAGGGATGCCCTCCGGCGGCCGGTGACCTGTGGCTAGCGGCTCCCCACCTGGGAGGCGAGCCACGGGCGCAGTATCGGCAGGACGCGCGCGGCCTGCATGGCCTGCATGTGGTCGAGCCCGTCCAGGACGTGCACGTCCCAGCCGAGGGCTTCGAGCTCCCCGCGCCGCTCCATGACCCTGCCGCCCAAGCTCACGTGCACGCCGCCCCAGCGTTCGCTGTAATCTATTTCGTCCGCCGAGCCCACGAAGCAGAGGCGGGGACAGCCGATCCGCGCCTGGGCGGCCCGGTCGTCGAACTCCTGCAACGCCTGATACAGCGTGACGAACTGCATGGTCTGTGCGGTCGTCATGGTCACCTCTACCGACGACCAGTCGGGCCCGTCCGACGTCTGCGGGGCCTCACCGTCCGATGCCCGCGGGGTCTCACCGGTCGCCGTCCGCGGGGCCTCAGGGGTGTCCTGCGGCGATACGGCCATCTCATGGGTCGCCACGGTCACGCGCAGCATCTCCTCGTACGGTCCGTCGAGCGGCGGGAAGCCGCCCATGACGAGCGCCGAGAGGCGGTCGGTCCGGATCGCGAGCTGGAGTCCGCTCAGCGCGAGCCAGGAGTAGCCGTAATAGGCGAACCGGTCGGCTCCCACGGCGTCGGCCACGGCGAGCAGGTCGGCGGCGACGTTGGCGGGTGTCAGCGTGTCCGGTCTGGGGTTGCCCAGGACATGCCCCTCGTAGTCGAAGGCGACCACCTGGAAGGCGTCGCTGAGGCCCTCGATGAGGGAGCGGCCCAGGGCCGGGTCGGTGCCCCACCTGCGCATCTCGTCGGCCTGCGCTCCCTCGATCGGCTTGGGGTTGACCGGGAGCAGCAGGGTGGGGCCGGCGCCGTGGACCTCCACGTCGACAGTGGTTCCGTCATGCAGTTCTGCCTTGGTCATCGAGTCGTCTCCAGCTTCGGGGCGGATAATTCCGTATGGCGTAAGGTATTGCCTGCAAGACAATAGCTTATGCCGTAAGGAGTTGTCTCCGAGGCGCTCGCCGCCGACCCGTGCCCGTGATCGTCAGGGGAGGCCGGCGGTGAGTTCCTCTCCACCACGGCGCCGGGCCCGGCACTCTCCACCATGGCGCCGGGCCCGGCACCCGTCGTGCGGTCACGGGCGGCCGGCCGCCGTGGCCCGTGCCGCGGCGGGGCCCGCTACCTGGCGAGCAGGTCGCGCAGGGCCTTGATGACCTCGGCCGGGGCCTCTTCGGCCATGAAGTGCCCGCAGGACACGGAGCTGTGCTCCAGGTCCGGTGCCCATGCCCGCCAGCGGGCGGCGGCGTCGAAGCCGAGGGCGGCGCCCCAGTCCTGCTGCAGTACGGTCACCGGCATCCGCAGCCGGTTGCCGGCCTGCCGGTCGGCCCGGTCGTGTTCGACGTCGAGGGCGGCTGAGGCCCGGTAGTCGGCGACGATCGAGGGGATGGCCTCACGGGAGGCCTTCAGGTAGGCGGCGCGGACGTCGGCGGGGATCGCGTCCGGGTCGATGGCCCAGATGTCGAGGAAGTGGCCGAAGAACGCGTCCGCCGATCCGCTGATCATGGTCTCGGGCAGTCCGGGCGGCTGGGCCATCAGGTAGAGGTGGAAGCCGACGGCGGCGGAGGCGCCACGCATCACGTCCCACATGTCGAGGGTCGGCAGGACGTCCAGCGAGGCCAGGTGGGTGACCGCGCCGGGGTGGTCGAGCCCGGCGCGGATGGCTACCAGCGCGCCCCGGTCGTGGCCGGCCAGCGCGAAGCGGTCGTGCCCGAGGGCCCGGGCGAGGGCGACGATGTCGGCGGCCATCGTACGTTTGGAGTAGGTCTGCCCGTCGATGTCGGCAGGCTTGTCGCTGTCGCCGTAGCCGCGCAGGTCGGGGCAGATCACCGTGTGATCGGCGGCCAGGTCGGCGGCGACGTGCCGCCACATCAGGTGGGTCTGGGGGAATCCGTGCAGCAGCACGACGGGGCTGCCCGAGCCGCCCACCGCGACGTTGAGCTCCACGCCCTCGGCGACGGTGACGCGCCGCCGGGCGAATCCAGTGATCTTCGGTGCCATCTCGGCTCTCCCTTTCGGTCTGGTCGGGGTAGGCCCCCAACCTGCCGTCCGCCGATCAGCACGCGGTCAGCGGCGACTCAGCAGGGCGGCGGGGAGGGCCACGCGGGCGGATAGGTTGGTGCCGATGGTGCGTTTTGGTGTGCTGGGCCCGCTGGAGGCCGAGAACGAGCACGGCCCGGTCAACCTCAGGGGCCCGCGGCACCGGGCCGTCCTGGCCCGGCTGCTGGTCGCCGGGGGCCGGGTCGTGCCGGCCACGTGGCTGATCGGCGACCTCTGGGACGACCCGCAGGAGGGTGCCCTCGGCGCCGTCCAGACCTTCGTCGGCGCGCTGCGGAAGGCGCTCGAACCGGACCGCCCGCCCCGTACGCCCTCCCGGCTGCTGGTCACGGCGTCACCCGGCTACGCGCTGCGCGCCGAGCCCGAGGCGGTGGACGCCTGGCGCTTCGAGACCGCGGTCGCCGAGTCCGCCCGGCTGCTGGCCGGGGGCAAGGCCGAGCAGGCCCGCGTCCTGCTGGACGATGCGCTCGGGCTGTGGCGGGGACCGGCGTATGCGGAGTTCGCCGAGCAGGACTGGGCGCGTGGCGAGGCCGCCCGGCTGCACGAGCTGCGGCTGCTGGCCGTGGGACGCCGTGCCGAAGCGGCGTTGGCCTTGGGGCGGGCAGCCGAGTCGGTGCCCGACCTGGAGGCCCATGTCGCGGCTCATCCGCTGAGCGAGGACGGCTGGCGGCTGCTGGCGCTGGCGCTCTATCGGACCGACCGGCAGGGCGACGCGCTGGCCACGCTCCGCCGGGCCCGCGAGGTCCTGCGCACCGAGCTCGGCGTGGACCCCGGCCCGAGCCTGCGGCAGCTGGAGGCGGACATCCTCGCCCAGGCCCCGCACCTCACCGCCCGCCCCGCTCCACAGCCTCGGGGTCCGGCACCGGCACCGGCACCGGCACCGGCACCGGCACCGGCGCCGGCCGGCCGGCCCCGACCGGTCGAGCACCCGTTCGTCGGCCGCGCCGGCGAGCTGGCCGGGTTGGAGGAAGCCGCGAGGGCCACGGCGACGGCAGGCCGGCCGCGGCTCGCGCTGCTGTCCGGAGCCGCCGGCGCGGGCAAGACCGCGCTGGCCAGGATCCTGACCACACGCCTGGAGGCCGCCGGCTGGACCACCGCGTGGGGCACCAGCCCCGAACTCCCGGGCGCGCCCGCGGCGTGGCCGTGGACACAGCTGCGCGAGAGCCTCGTCGCGGCCGGACACGGGCCCGCGCCCACCGACGCCGTCGGCGGCGAGGCCCCGGGGGACGATCCCGTCGCGGCACGCTTCCGCCGGCACCGCGCGATCGGCTCCCACCTGGCCGCGGTCGCCGCGCAAGGCCCGGTCCTGCTGGTCTTCGACGACCTGCACTGGGCCGACGAGGAGACCCTCGCCCTGCTGAGCGCGCTGGCCACCGACCTCGACGCCGGGCCCCTGCTGATCGTCGGAACCTACCGTTCGACGGAGATCTCCGCCGGCCTGGCCGAGGCGCTGGGCCGCGCCGCCCGCGCCGAACCGGCCCGGATCTACCTGGGCGGCCTGACCGAGCCGCAGGTACGAGAGATGGTCCAGGCCATCACCGGCCGCGAGACGGCCCCGCGCGAGGCACGCGTGATCCACGCGCGGAGCGCGGGCAACCCGTTCTTCGTCCGGGAGCTCACCCGGCTCTGGGAGAGCGAGGGCGAGGCGGCCCTGCACGCCGTGCCGGCAGGCGTACGCGACGTCATCCGCCACCGGGTGGCCAGGCTCACCGAGACGGCGCGGACACACCTGCGCCAGGCCGCGGTCGTCGGCCAGGAGGTCGACCTCGACGTGCTGGTCCCGCTCGCCGGGGACGAGGACCTGGTCCTGGACTCCATCGAGTCCGCCCTCCTCGCGGGCTTCCTGGTCGAGCAGGACGCCGACCGTCTGCGGTTCGCCCACGCCCTGGTGCACGAGTCGCTCTACGACGACATCGCGCGCGCCCGCCGGGCCCGGTGGCACGCCGCGGCCGCCGAGATCATCGAAGGGGCACGGCCCGGCGACGTGGAGGCGATCGCCCACCACTACCTGCGGGCGGGGAGCCGGGCCACCGCGGCCCGTACCGCGCATTACACGCGCGCCGCGGCCGAACGGGCAGAGCACCGATCCGCCCCGCACGAGGCGGCACGCCTGTGGCGGGAGACGGTCGCGGCCCTGGACCGCTCGGGCGACGGCGACGCCCGCGCCCGTCTCGAGGCGGTCATGGGCATGGTCCGGGCCCTGGCGGTGACCGGCGACCTGCGGCGGGCGCGGCGCCACCGGGCGGCGGCGATCACCGCGGCCGAGGCCCTCGACGACCCGGTGCTGACCGCCGGTGTGATCGGCTCCTTCGACGTGCCCGCGATCTGGACGGCCAACGACGACGAGGCCCTGTCCGCCCGCCTCGTCACGGCCGCCGAACACGCGCTGGCCACCCTGCCCTCCGGCCACGAGGCCGAACGCGCCCGCCTCCTCGTCACCATCGCGATGGAACGGCGCGCCGACGCCGGGCGACGGGGTGACCAGGCGGCCCGGGAGGCCGAGACCATCGCCCGCGGCCGGCCCGACCCCACCCTGCTGGCCTACGCGCTCAACGGCCGTTACATGCAGACCTTCCACCGGGCCGGGCTCGCCCCGCACCGGGCCCGCATCGGCGAGGAACTGCTCGACCTGGCCACCCGGCACGGCGGCCTGGTGACCTTCGAAGTGCTCGGACACCTGATCCTCCTCCAATCCCGCGCCGCGCTCGCCGACCTCGAGGCCGCCGACCGGCACGCCGCCGCGGCCGACCTCCTCGCCGAACGCTACGGACTGCCCCTCGTCGGCGTGTTCACCGGCTGGTACGCCGCGCTCCGGCTCGCGGTGACCGGCAGGCACGACGAGGCGCAGACCGCCTACCGCGCCGCCGCCGCCCGGCTCACAGGCGCCGGGATGCCCGGCGTGGAGGAAGGGATCCTCCCGCTCGCCCTGCTCTGCCTCGGCGCCTCCGACACGGGGCCGGCCGGCGTGACGGACGCCGACTGGGGTCCGTACGAGAGCTGGGCCCGCCCGCTGGTCCTGCTCGCCCAGGGCGACCGCGACCAAGCGCTCACCGCCGCGCGCGCCATCCCGGACTCCCCGCGCGACCTGCTCTTCGAGGCGCGGACCTGCCTACACGCCATGATCGCGATCCAGGCCGGAGACCGGTCGAGCATGGAACGTCTCTACACCCGGCTGCTCCCCGCAGCCGGAGAGCTCGCCGGAGCCGGCAGCGGCCTGCTCAGCCTCGGCCCCACGGCACACCACCTCGGCCACCTGTCCACCGCCCTCGGGCGACACCACCAAGCGGCGGAGCACTACCGGCAGGCACAGGCGGTCGCCGACAGAGCTCGGGCGCCGCACTGGTCCGCCGCCGCCCGCAACGCGCTGCACCGCCTCGGCGAGCGGTCCGCGACGGCGGGCTGACCGGCGACCGCACGACGTCGGCACCGCTGGGCGTCCAGCATGCGGGGCCTGTGTGGGGGTGGTGCCGGAGGCGGTGGGATCGGGGACGGGGCGCTGGACGTACTGGGCCTGGCCGCCGTCGCGCCAGCGCGGTGCGACGCAGGAGCGGGCGACCTCGTTCCATGGCCATCGGGCCCCTACCGGGGGTCTTTCCGCCCGGGCAGCCTTAGGGCCTGTTCTGAGTTCGGATCTTTAGGCGGGGTCAAGGCTTCGGATCCATAGGTATGGCGCCTCGTATGTAAAGCCCGGCGAGGTAGCTTTCCGGGGTCTTGTCGAAGCGGAAGGCCGGCCCCCGCCATTCCTTCATCAGGTTGATGCAGCGCTCGGCGGTGTTGCGTTCCTTGTACAGCACCGCGTCCCTTGTACAGCACCGCGTCGTGACCGATGGGGCGGCCTCCGCGTGAGCCTCGCTGCTTGCGGTTGGCCGCCTGGTCCTTCTTCTCCGGGATGACCGCCCGGACACCGCGCCGACGCAGGTAGAGGCGGTTGGCGCGGGAGGAGTAGGCCTTGTCCGCGGCCACCGCACCGGGCCGGGTGCGGGGCCGGCCAAGCCGGAGGCGGACCTTGATGGCGGCCAGAACGGCGATGAAACGAGGACTGTCGGCGGCTTGGCCAGGGGTGGGCAGGAACGACAGCGGACGGCAGCGCCGGTCGGCCGACAGGTGCACCTTGCTGGTCAGCCCACCCCGGTCGCGCCGCTCGACATTCGCCGACGCGACCGACTGGGCAGTGTCCTCAGGGAGTACCACCATGCGGCTTGACCTGGCCGGATGAATAATCGGCACCCGCAACCGCCGTCCGGTCTAGCGGATCGCTCAGCCTCTGCGCCATGATCGTCCTTCAGAACGCGCGCCTTTTTGGGATCATCGGCACCGACAGACGAAGATCCACGACGCGAAAGTGGTGCCATGCCCGACCCCCTGCACGACGACGATCCGGCTCACATCGGCTCCTACTGGTTGCACGCGCGGCTCGGCGGGGGCGGGATGGGGCAGGTGTTCCTGGGCCGTTCCCCGGGCGGGCGCCTGGTGGCCGTCAAGGTGGTCCGTCCCGAACTCGCCGACAACACCGACTTTCGGCGCCGCTTCGCCGCCGAGGTGGACGCCGCTCGCAAGGTCGGCGGGTTCTACACCGCCCAAGTCGTGGACGCCGACACCGACGCCGCCCGGCCGTGGCTGGCCACCGCCTACATCCCCGGCCCCTCCCTGCACCAGGCCATCGAAGAGCATGGGCCGCTCCCCCTGGAGTCGGCCGCGGTGCTAGGTGCCGGGCTGGCCGAAGGACTCGCCGCCGTGCACACCTGCGGGATGGTGCACCGCGACCTCAAACCCGCCAACGTCATCCTCGCCGACGACGGTCCCCGCCTGATCGACTTCGGCATCGCCCGCGCCCTGGATGCCACCAGCCATACCCAGACCTCCACCGTGCTGGGCACCGCCGCGTTCATGTCCCCCGAACAGGCCGCCGCCCAGGAGGTCGGGCCGCCCTCGGACGTGTTCTCACTCGGCTGCGTCCTCGCCTTCGCCACCACCGGCCGCAGCCCCTTCGGAAGCGGCCCGGCCCACGCGGTCGTCTACCGCGTGGTGCACGCCGACCCCGACCTGCACGGCATGCCCGCCCCCCTGGCCGATCTGGTGGCCGCCTGCCTGGCCAAGAACCCCGCCGCCCGGCCCGGCCTGCAGCACGTGCTGACCCACCTCACCGCGCTCGCCGCTCCCGACCAGAGACGATGGCTGCCGGAGACGCTCACCCAGGTCATCACCGAACGCCGGACCATGGCATTGACTTCCTTGCACGACCGGGCTGCCACCGGCGGCGGCCCCCAGACGATGGCACCGCTGCTGGACGACCCAGGTAAGTCGCGCGCACCCCAGCCGTTACTGGTCAACGAACGCCGTCGGCGCCGCGGTAGCGAACCACAGCCTGCCTCCACCGGCTACCAGATCGCCGTCTACGTGCTGCTCGCCCTGTTCGCCCTGGTCTCCGTGAGCACGGTGATTCACCAGATCGATGTTGCCGACGATGCAGGGCGGTGGCACGACGAGTTGACCTTCGATGGCATACGCGACTTCAACGAGATGGTCAGCAAGGTCCTGTTGGCGGCGCAGGTGATCTCCGGCCTGGGGCTGGTGGCAGCCTGGCTGCTCTGGTTCTACCAGGTACGGGCCGTCGCCGAACGACTCGCGCCCACTCGGCTGCGCTACCACCAAGCTATGGCTGTGTACGGCTGGCTCATCCCGATCGGCAACCTGGTACTGCCCAAGCAGATCGCCGACGACATCTGGCACGCCTCGAGCCCGCCGGAACGCGGCGGCACGCCAGCTCCGGCCGGCCTCCTGCACACATGGTGGGCCTTATGGGTGGTCACCTTCCTGACCTGGCCTTTGTTCTGGATCGAGTGGACGACACTTCTCAAAAATCATGCCGAGCCTCAGCAGGACAACACGCTTGATCTCATGTACGAGGTCGCGCCGGCTGCCTGGGCCAGCCTGGCCCTGCACATACTGGTCGTGCCGACGGCGATCGTCACTGCCCTGTTCGTGCGGCGGCTGGGCGCCACGCAGGCGGCCAGACTCGACAGCTGACAACCGCGCGCAGGCCAGCGCAAGTGTCGGCCTGTACCGCCTCAAAACTCGTACACGTGGTCTGAGCTGGCGTTTCATCAGGTCAGTCACGCGGCTCGGTGGTACTCGTTGATCGCTCCGCTGAGCACCTTTCGGCGCCGAATCCGGCCCTCCAGTGGCACGACGATTTGTTTGTCTTGGTTGGGTGGGCGTTGTTGGCGGGACTGGTGCGGTCGATGCTCGTTGTAGTGCTTGGCGTACTCTTTCAGGACTGATCGAAGGCGGCGTTCGCCGTAGATCAGCATCTGGTCGGTGCATTCGGCTCAGACGGTGCGGACCCAGCGTTCGGCATAACAATTGGCTCGAGGCGTCCGCGGCGGAGTCTTGAGCACCGTGACACCTGCGCCGGCGAAGATCTCATCGAAGACGGCGGTGAACTTGGCATCCCGGTCACGGATGAGGAACCAGAATGAGCCGGCCCTCTGCCCGAGGTTGATGAGCAGATTTCGGGCCTGCTGGGCCGTCCAGGCGCCTGTTGGACGGGCGGTCACACCCAGGACGTGCACGCGCCGCGTCTCCACCTCCATCACGAACAACACGTACAGGTGTTTCAAGAAGACCGTGTCGACGTGGAAGAAATCGCAGGCCAACAACCCTTTCGCCTGCAGGCGCAGGGACGCCCGTCAGGAGGTGTCCAAGCTTCGGGAAGCCGGGCCGGATCGGCGGGAGCGCAGGATCCGCTCGAGTTCGACGAGCGGCTGGACGCGGCGCTGACCGCCCGCACCATCGACGCGCTGGCCCCGCTCATCACCGATCTGATCGCGGTGTCAGGCGGCGGCGCACTCACGCTCCCGCTCGCTGGGACACCGGCCGAGCCGGCCGCCGAACGGCTCACCATCAAGAAGCACCACGGCTCGGTGCGCCGTGACGGCCGGTGGATGCTGCCGCACCGGCTGGCCCTGCGTACCGCGTGGTGCGAGGCGATGCTGGACCTGACCAGCGCGGCATCGGCGCTCAACACCCTGAGTAACTGATCATCGAGAGTGAACCAGAGTAATTGATGTCAGTGTCGACGGCGTCCCCGTCGTTCGCGGTGGGCGACGAGTGGGCGCCCTGCCAGCTTTGCCCCATGATCATGGGAGCTTGGACGCAGCGCCGGCGCCGACCCGGCTGCCGGGCTTCACGACCAGGTCGCGAACGTCCCGGCCACGGCAGTCATCGCAACGACCCTCACCCAGCTCCGGTGGTGGCGGTGCCGACATAGAGATGCCGACGGGATGGGCTCTGCCGTGGAAGCCGGGCATTCAACTCGGCGAGAAGGAGCACCTCAACGCCTGTCATCGGAGATTGTCGGAATCTGGGATGTCAGCTGATGAGCAGGTCCCGGCGGCGAAGGCCGGTGAGTCCGGCGACGGCCAGCGCCACGGCGACGGCCGACAGCCATACGAGCGGCGCCACGCTGAATTGCCCACCGGGGAGCCGGGGGAGGTGGGTGAACGGCGAGATGTCCAGGACCCACTGGTCGAACCCCGAAGCGGAGCCGACCAAGGCGACCAGCAGGCAGATCGCCAGCGCGCCCCAGCTGACGGCCGCGAGCCGGGGCAGCAGGCCGAAAAACGCGATCGTGATCGCGGCCAGAACCCAGACCGCGGGCAACTGCACCATCGCACCGGCCGGAATCCGCGGCAGCTCACGGCCGATCTCACCGGTGTTCAGAGCGTGGGCCAGCCCCATGGCCAGCCCGGGGGCGGCCAGGACGGCGGCGGGGCCGAGCAGAGAGAAGACCAGATGGCTGTCCGCCCGATGGAACCGCCCGACCGCGGTGCCCAGCACCGGCTCGGCGCGCGACTGGTACGAGAGGGTCCGCCTGGTCTGGGCCGACAGCGCCTCCGCGGGCAAGCTCGTGACCTGGGCCAAGAAGCACGTCCAGCTCACCTTGGAGATCGTAAAGCGCAGTGATGATGTCAGCGGCTTCGTGATCCTGCCCCGCAGGTGGGTGGTAGAGAGGACGCTGTCGTGGATCTCCCAGCGCAGGCGGTGCGTGCGGGACCATGAGCGGTTGTCCGAGCATCACGAGGCCATGGTCCTGTGGGCAATGATCATCCCCATGGGACGACGACTGGCCGAAACGACCTGACGATCAGTTTGTACACGGGCACTTAGGAAGGCGTCGGCCACCTGGCCGTGCAGATCGTCAAGGCTCGCGGCGCGTACGCCATCGGTACGGCCGGCGCCGCCGAGCACGAGCTGCTGCGCGAGGTCACCTCCCTGGTCGAGGGCGGCCGCCTGGGCGTGATCGTCGATGAGGTCTTCCCCCTCGAAGAAGCCGCCCGGGCCCACACGCTGGGTGAGGCCGGCCGCACCACCGGCAAGATCGTCCTCTCCGTCACCCCCTGACCCCCGCTGCTTCTGTCCTGCGGCAGCCATGCCGCCGGCTCCCCGGCCTGTGTCAGGCAGGACCCAGTTCGCGGGTGCCGGGAGCAGGCCTGCACAGCCCGTCCGTGCGAGTTCGACTCTCGCCCGAGTCTCCACTGAAAGGGGTTCCGCTGCGGAGTCCGTACGGCTTGACACTTCTTTGGGAATGTGGGCGTAATAGCTGCCGCGTCGCGTGTCGCCGCCAGGAGGACGGACGGAGGCATGGAGGCGCCGAATCAAAGGGGATGACACCGTGGCCACTCACACCGTCGGTCGTGCCTGAGCACACCGCGCCCGCGCGTCGTCCCATGCCTCTTGCGGTGTCGTAGAACCCGCTTGCGCCGGCATGCCCGTGCGGGTTTCCCATGTCATCGACACCCGCCGCAAGGAGCCAGAACTCAGCATGCCCATGGACTTCAACCAGCAGATCATCGACGAATACCGCGCCAACAAGGGCCAGGTCGGCGGCCCCTTCGAAGGAGCCCGGCTGCTCCTGCTGACCACCGTGGGCGCCAGGACCGGCGCCGAGCACACCACGCCGCTCGGCTGCCTGCCCGACGGCGACCGCATGCTCATCATCGCCTCGGCCGGCGGCGCGCCCCGGCATCCGGCCTGGTATCACAACCTGCTCGCCAACCCGCAGGTCACCGTGGAGGACGGCGTCTGGACGTACCAGGCCAAGGCGGTCGTGCTCGAGGGGGAGGAACGAGAGCGCGTGTTCGCCCGCGCCGTCGAGGCGGACCCGGGTTGGGGCACGTACCAGGAACAGTCGGGCCGCGTCCTGCCGGTGGTGGCGCTGATGCCGATCGAATACCGGCCGATCGCCGACACTTTCGGCGACGTGCTGATCACCATGCACGACGGCTTCCGCCGCGAGCTGGCCCTCATCCGCGCGGAGGTGGCCCGGTCGGGGCCCCGCGTGGTCGCGCAGCTGCGGGTCAACTGCCTGACCATGTGCCAGGGTCTGCACGGTCACCACTCGAAGGAGGACGCGTTCATGTTCCCGGACCTGGAGAGCCGCCATCCGGAACTGGCCGCGGTGATGGCACGGCTGCGGGCCGAGCACGGAGTGATCGCGCAACTGCTCGACAAGCTCAAGACGCTGCTGGCCGCCGACGATGTCGCCCCTGAGACGCTGCTGAGCGAGGTGAACCGGCTCACCCAGGAGCTGGAGGCCCACCTGGACTATGAGGAGGAGCAGCTCGTACCGCTGCTGAACTGATCTTCCGGGGTGCCGCGGAGGCGGTCGCGGTGGCGTCGAGCCGGCCTGGCCGACACCACCCGCGCCCGCTCATCGACGGAGAAGCCGACACGGTGCCGGCCGTTTACGTCTTCCATGGCCAAGGTGACTACGAGGACCGGCGCCGCGACCACGGCGACACTCCGGCTGTTCGGTATGTCCTGACCCGATGGCAGGAAGCTGCCAGGGGCGGGGAACTTGCTGACTCCGTTTCACCTGGTTCACGGGCCCGCCGGAGCGCAGAGTTGGTTGTGCGAGGACAGGACAACCACTCAAGAAATGAGAAAAAGAAATGCAGAACTCCGCCGCCTACCCGGTCAAGAACGCTTTCGCCGCCAAGCTGTCGACCGCGATCGTCACCGGGGTCATCGCCTGCACCGCCGTCATCGGCGGCTACTCCGTCACGGGCGCGGCGGGCACCACGTGGGACTCGGCGTCGGCGGTCGTGGCGGGCACCACCTGGGACTCCACGGACGGCACCACCTGGGACAGCACGGACGGCACCACCTGGGACAGCACGGACGGCACCACCTGGGACAGCACGGACGGCACCACCTGGGACTCCGCCGGCACGCTGTGAACCACTCCGGTAAAACAATTCAGAGAACGGAAAAAGAGAACAGAAAAACGCCGGCCGGGCCGTACCGGCGGCAGGCCGCATCGGAAACACCGCGTGAATTCACCGATCGGCGGAGTGCGGGCAGTAACCCGCCCGCCCGGACCGCGGCATAAGAGCTCACGACAGCCGCCGCGGACAGCCTCATCCGGACGCACACCGACGGGGACGCCCCCACCGCACAGACCCGCGTGACGACGACCGCGGATCCCCTCCAGACGACGGCCGCCGGCCCCCGGAGACCCGCCGCACCACGGCGCCGGCCACCGGTCACACCACAGCCCCCGGCCGGTCACCCGCCGCCGGCGCGACGATCTCCGATCCGGGCCCGAGGTGGACGGCCCCGTGCCGCCGGAGCCTCCTCCACCCGGCTCTCCACGACCGCGCCCGGCTCTCTCCCCGATCGAAGATCTCCGCGGGCGTGCCCCGGACGCGGCCGGCACCGCGGACGGCGCCGGCCGCCCGGGTCACTGGGGGTCGTAGGCGAGGTTCGGGCGCAGCCAGCGTTCGACCACGGAAAGGTCGAGCCCCCGCCGGAGGGCGTAGTCCTCGGTCTGGTCCTTGCCGACGCGTCCCACGGTGAAGTATCGCGACGACGGGTGGGCGAACAGCAGCCCGCTGACGCTGGCGGCCGGGGCCATCGCGAAGGACTCGGTCAGGGTCATGCCGAGCTGCCCCGCGTCGAGCAGGTCGAACAGGACCTGCTTCTGGCTGTGGTCGGGGCACGCCGGATAGCCGAGCGCGGGACGGATGCCGCGGAAGCGCTCGGCGTGCAGATCCGCCAGCGAGGGATCGGCATCCGGCTCGTACCAGTCACGCCGCGCCTGGAGATGGATGTGCTCGGCGAACGCCTCGGCGAGCCGGTCGGCGAGGGCCTTCACCATGATCGCGCGGTAGTCGTCGTGGCGGGCCTCGAAGTCGGCGGCCAGGGCTCCGGCTCCGTGGACGGCCACGGCGAACCCGCCGATGTGGTCCCCGGCCGGGGCCACGTAGTCGGCCAGGCACCGGTTGGGCCGTCCCTCGGGCTTGGCCGTCTGCTGGCGCAACATCGGCAGACGGAGACCGCCGCGCTCACCCGTTCCCGGTGCCCCGGCCTCGATCAGGATGTCGTCGCCCTCGGACCGGGCCGGCCAGAAGCCGTAGGCGCCTCGGACGTGGAACGAGCCGTCCGCGATGATCTGGTCGAGCAGGGCGTTCGCGTCGTCGTAGAGCTCACGGGCCACCGGCTGGTCGAGGATCGCCGGATACTTCCCCTTCAGCTGCCAGGCGAGGAAGAGGAACTGCCAGTCGATCATCCCGCGGAGGGTGGTCAGGTCCGGCTGGACGGTGCGGACACCGGTGAAGGGGGGGACGGGCAGGTCGTCGAACGGGACCCGCTCCCGGTTCGCGCGGGCCTGCGCGAGGGTCAGCAGGGGACGCCGCTCCTTGGTGGCGTGCTGCTCGCGCAGGCGCTCCTGCTCGGCGCGGTTGGCGACGGCCAGTTCCTCGGCACGCTGGGGGTCCAGCAGATCCGCGACCACGCCGACGACGCGGGAGGCGTCGAGCACGTGAACCGTGGTGCCGTCGTAGGCGGGGGCGATACGGACCGCGGTGTGCTGGCGTGACGTCGTGGCGCCGCCGATCAGCAGGGGCAGCTTCAGCCCGCGGCGCTGCATCTCCGCGGCGACGGCGACCATCTCGTCCAGCGACGGGGTGATCAGCCCGGAGAGCCCGATGGCGTCGGCGCCTTCGGTGACCGCGGTGTCGAGGACGCGGGCGGCGGGGACCATGACACCGAGGTCGATGACCTCGTAGTTGTTGCAGCCGAGGACGACGCCCACGATGTTCTTGCCGATGTCGTGCACGTCGCCCTTGACGGTCGCGAGCACCACCTTCCCGCTGCCGCGACCGGTGTCGGCGCGTCCGGCCAGCCGCGCCTGCTCCTTCTCGGCCTCCATGTAGGGCTCGAGGTAGGCGACCGAGCGCTTCATCACCCGCGCGCTCTTGACCACCTGCGGCAGGAACATCTTCCCGGAGCCGAACAGGTCGCCCACGGTCTTCATGCCGTCCATGAGCGGTCCCTCGATCACGTCGAGGGGGCGGGCCGCCCGCTGCCGGGCCTCCTCGGTGTCGGCCTCGATGAAGTCGACGATGCCGTGCACGAGCGCGTACGCCAGCCGCTCCTCCACCGGAGCGTCGCGCCAGGACAGGTCCACGCTCCGGCGGGTGCCGGCCCCGCTCACCGTCTCGGCGAACGCGACGAGCCGGTCGGTGGCGTCGGCCCGCCGGTCGAAGATCACGTCCTCGACGAGTTCGAGCAGGTCCGCGGGGATGTCCTCGTAGACCGCGAGCTGTCCCGCGTTGACGATGCCCATGTCCAGCCCGGCGCGCACGGCGTGCAGCAGGAAGGCCGAGTGCATCGCCTCACGCACGACGTCGTTGCCGCGGAAGGAGAACGACAGGTTGGAGATGCCGCCGCTGGTCCGTGCCCCCGGGCACCGCTGTTTGATGAGCGGCAGCGCGTCGATGAACGCCTTCGCGTAGCCGTTGTGCTCGGCGATGCCGGTGGCGACCGCGAGCACGTTGGGGTCGAACACGATGTCCTCGGCCGGGAAGCCGGCCTGCTGTGTGAGCAGGTCGTAGGCGCGGGCGCAGATCGACACCTTGCGCTCGGCGGTGTCGGCCTGCCCCTGCTCGTCGAAGGCCATGACGACCACGCCGGCGCCGTAGTCCCGGATGCGCCGGGCCTGCTCCAGGAACGGGCCCTCGCCCTCCTTGAGGCTGATCGAGTTGACGACGCCCTTGCCCTGCACGCACTTGAGCCCGGCCTCCAGCACGCTCCACCGCGAGCTGTCGATCATGACCGGGATGCGGGCCACCTCGGGCTCGGTCGCGATCAGGTTCAGGAACGTGGTCATGGCCCGCTCGCTGTCGAGCAGGTCGGCGTCCATGTTGACGTCGAGCAGGTTGGCCCCGCCGCGCACCTGCTCCAGCGCGACGTCGACGGCGGCCTGGTGGTCGTCCGCCTCGATCAGGCGCCGGAAGCGCGCCGAACCCGTGACGTTGGTGCGCTCGCCGATCATGACGAACCCGGTGTCCGCGCCGATCTCGAAGGGCTCCAGACCGCTGAAGCGGGTGCGCGCCGGCGGCGCCGGGACCGGACGCGGCGGGAGGGCGGACACGGCGGAGGCGATCTGCGTGATGTGCGCCGGCGTCGTCCCGCAGCAGCCGCCGACGATGTTGACCATTCCCGACGCGGCGAACTCGCCGAGCATCCCCGCGGTCTCCTGCGGCGTCTGGTCGTAGCCGCCGAACGCGTTGGGCAGACCGGCGTTGGGATGGCAGGCCGTGTAGACGCCGGCGAGCCGCGACAGCTCGGCGACGTGGGGACGCATCTCCTCGGCGCCCAGCGAGCAGTTCACGCCGACCACCAGCGGATCGGCGTGCTCGATCGAGTTCCAGAACGCCTCGACGGTCTGCCCCGACAGCGTGCGCCCGCTCAGGTCGACGATCGTCACCGAGATCCACAGCGGCAGGTCCGGCGCGACGTCTCGGGCGGCCGCGAGCGCGGCCTTCGCGTTGAGCGTGTCGAAGATCGTCTCGATCAGCAGCAGGTCGACCCCGCCGTCGGCCAGCGCCTGGATCTGCTCGGCGTAGGCGGCGTGGACCTCGTCGAACGACACCGCGCGGAACGCGGGGTCCTCCACGCGCGGGGACAGCGAGAGCGTGACGTTCAGCGGGCCGATCGAACCGGCGACGAAACGGCCGCCCGCCTCGTCGGCGGCCTGGCGCGCCAGCTGGGCTCCCCGCAGGTTCATCTCGCGCACCAGCGGCTGCAGCAGGTAGTCCGACTGGCCGATGCTCGTCGCGGTGAACGTGTTCGTCGTGGTGATGTCCGCGCCCGCCGCCAGATACTGCCGGTGAATGTCGAGGATGACATCCGGGCGGGTCAGGTTCAGCAGGTCCGGGTCGCCGGTCACGTCACACGGGTGGTCCGGCAGCAGCTGTCCGCGGTAGTCGGCCGGGGTGAGCGCGGCGCCCTGCAGCATCGTGCCCCAGGCTCCGTCGAGCACCGCGACCCGCCGGTCCAGAAGCTCCTTCAGGGCCTGCGTCCGGCTGCCCGTCCCCGCCGTGGGGCTCGCCTGCCGCGCTCGGTCCGCCCCGATGCCGGGTGCGTGCCGGACGGTGTCACGCCCGTGCCCGTCACTGTGGTTTGAAGACGACCTCACCTGAGCACCTCCGCTGCCGGAGGCGCCCTTGGGTAACAGCCCAGACCGAGCGTGGCGGGCCTGAGCCCGTCGCAGCGCCTCTCGGCCTGGAGGTCGAGAATATCAAGAGGAACGGCGCGCCGGAACGCCTCCACGCCATGCCGGGCCGTACCGCCGCGGACGCGGGGAGCCGCGGGCGGCCGCAGATCCGGCCGCGGGGTGGCCCAGCCGGAGGCAGGCAGGGCCAGGACGTGGTCGCGGGGCCGGCGAGGTGGCTGCCGCCGGGTCAGGCCGCCCCGACCGGTGTGGCGGACGCCCGCCCGCGGGTACGGCCCAGCCATGTGTCGAGCGCCCACGCTCCGGGACCGGCCACCGCGATCAGCAGGAAGGCCCAGGAGTAGACGGCGGCCAGCTCGCCGTCGTTCTCCAGCGGCCACAGGGCCTTCGGCTGGTGGACGACGAAGTACGCGTAGGCCATCTCGCCCGAGCAGATCAGCGCCGTGATCCGCGTGCCGAGGCCGAGAACGAGCAGGATGCCGCCGAAGAGCTCGATGACGCCCGCGTACCAGTGCGGCCAGGAGCCGACGCTGACCGCCTCGGCGCCGAACGCGCCGAAGATCTTGGCCGCGCCGTGGCAGGCGAAGAGCAGCGCGACGACGATGCGGAACACCGACAGGACGTACGGTGTGGCCGGCTCGACGGATTTCATGGTGGCTTTCCTCTTCTGCTGCGCCCCGCCCCGGATGGGAGCGCGGAGGCGGAATGGGAGACGGCGTCCTCCGCACAGGCGTCGGCTCGCCGGAATCACCATGGTGTTCAGGCGCAAGCCGCCGATCTGCCCCTTCTCACCCTTTCGGGGCTGGTGACAAGCCTGCCCGCCTGGCGGGCGGCTTCCCGGTAGCTCAGGGAAATTTTGGCTGGATTTCGCTGACCTGCGAAAAACCGGTGGGTTGGCGGCCCCGGACCATCCGAAGGCCAGGTCGGATCGGTGACCGTCATATATCCGGCCGGCCCCCTGCTCCCGGCCCCGGTCAGGGCCCCTGGGGGCCGCGGTAGGGCAGGGTCTGGCTGTAGACGATGTTGGTGGTGGTGCTGCCGAACTGGGCCAGTTCGTTGATGAGCTGTTCGAGGTGGGCCATGGAGGCCGCGGCCACCTTGAGCGTGTAGCAGTCGTCGCCGGTGGTCCGCAGGCATTCCAGGATCTCGAAGCGCTCGCCGAGAAGCTGGTGCAGGGGCTGGTGCCGGCTGCCGGGATATTTGAGGCGCACCACGGCGAGCACCGCGAAACCGGCCTTCACCAGGTCGACGGTGGCCTGGTAGCCGGTGATGACGCCCGTCGCCTCCAGCCGCTTGACCCGCTCGGTCGTCGCGGAGGCGCTGAGGTTCACCCGCCGTCCCAGCTCGGTGAGCGGGATGCGGCCCTCTCGCTGGAGTTCGACCAGGATGGACCAGTCGGTCGCGTCAAGATTCTCGGCCATCTGGCAAAGATACCGGCAGATCCACGGCCGATCAGCCGCTGCGCCGGGAAGAATCTCTTCCGGCCGGATACGATCACTGGATAGCCTGAAATAGTGCAAATAGGAGTTAACGTCCCGAATTTCGGGCCTGGCACCGATCCCGGCGTGCTACGGCGCTGGGCGCAGACGGCGGAGGGTCTCGGCTTCGACCTGCTGATGGTCTCAGACCACATCGTGGTGACACCCGATGTCGCCGAGCAGTATCCGGGGCCGTTCTACGAACCCTTCACCACTCTCGCCTGGCTGGCCGGCATCACCGACCGGATCCGGCTCGGGACCACGGTGCTCATCGTGCCGTACCGGCATCCGCTGCTCGTCGCCCGCATGGCGGCCAATCTCAACCAGCTCAGCGGGGGACGGCTGGTCCTCGGCGTGGGCGTCGGCTGGGCGCGGCAGGAGTTCGACGCGCTCGGGGTCCCGTTCCAGCAGCGCGGGAAGCTGACCGACGACCACCTCCGGGCGATACGTGCCGCCTGGGACGATGACGAGGACTACCGCAGCGGGCGGATACCGATCTGGATCGGCGGCAACAGCGACGCCGGCCTGCGCCGGGCGGTACGGCTCGGCGAGCCGTGGCATCCGCTCCGGTCCACCCTCGCCTGGCTGCGCGAGGCGCCGGCGCGGATGAAGGCCGCCGCGGACGAGCAGCGGCGGCCGGTGCCCGCCCTGATCCCCCGCATCGCCCTGCGGCTCACCGACGCGCCGATCACCGACCCCGGGCGGCTCGCCGGTGAGGGCACGATCGACCAGGTCCTCGACGACCTCGAACAGCTACGCCTCCTCGGAGCCGACACCGTCGTGCTCGACCCGTTCAACGGCGACCCGTACGAGACCTGCCGCCCGCAGGTGGCGTGGCAGGCGCTCGCGACCCTGGCCGCCCACCGGGACCGGGGCGCCCACCACACACAGACGGAGCAGCCGTGACACACGACGACGAACGCTTCCTCCGCAGGGCCATCGAGCTCGCCGCGACGTCACGGGCCACCGGGGACGCGCCGTTCGGATCGCTGCTGGTGGGACCGGACGGCACGGTGCTCGCCGAGGACCACAACACGGTTCTCAGCGACGCCGACATCTCCGCCCACCCCGAGCTGAAGCTGGCCAGATGGGCGGCCCGGGAACTCGACCCCGGCACCGCGGCCGCCACCACCATGTACACCAGCTGCCAGCCCTGCGGCATGTGCGCGGGCGCCATCGAACGGTCCGGCCTCGGCCGTGTCGTGTTCGCGCTCTCCAACGAGCAGCTCGCCGCCCTCAAGCCGGGCGGCGGCTGGCCGCACGTGCCCCAGGAGGGGCCCGCACTGCTCGACGAGGCGCGCGTCCCGATCGAGGGTTACTACCACTGATCCACCACGGCGGAACGGATCCCCGCGCGGGCGTCTCGTCCATACGCCTCATACGCCTCATGCGCCGGCCGGGTGAGTGCCCCTCGCCTGGAGGTGGGGCGGGTCCGGCTCCGGCCGGACCCGCGGTCCCCTCCGGACGACCGCCGAGGGTGAGGCGGATCGCCGGTCAGGCGGTCCAGTCGGGACGGCGGCCGAGGTAGCGCAGCAGTGCGGCGACCTCGTCGTCCCCGTCCTCGGCTCCGAGCGCCGGCGCGTAGGCGCCGAACGCCCTGAGCGGCTCGACGATGGCGGTGGCGACGGGCATCAGCTCCCGGGCGAGCTCCGGGGTGAGCGGTGAGGGCCGGCCGGTGGCGACGGCGATGTCCCAGGCGTGGACCGCGGCGTCGAGGGCGCAGGCGCCGGCCCCGAGCGGGGCGGGCATCTTGCCGGGCGGCACCGGGACCGAGACCTCCTGGACGTCCTCGCCGACGGTCGCCCAGGCGTCGGCGGCGGCCTTCATCGCCTCCTCCGCCGTGTCCAGGGGGGAGCCGTCCAGCTTGCCGGAGGGCGCGAACGGGTTCTCGGACGGCCCCGGGCCTCCCGTGATGAAGGAGGCGAAGCCGATCTGGTCGCCCGCGGCGTGCTGGAGCACCTGGGTCACGGTCCACCCCGCGCAGGGGGTGGGGCGGTCCCAGTCTTCGGCGGCCACGCCGCGGACGGCCGTGCGCAGCGCCTCATGCGCGTCGTTCAGCACGGTCCACCCGGTCACGGTGTTGTCGCTCATCGCTTCCCCGTCTCTCGATCCGGTCGGAACCGCCGCCCTCCGGGGCGGTCCGTCATGTCTTCATCATAGCAGAACGGAATCATCTATTCCATAATTCTCGGCCAGGCCTTCCCGGGTCGGACCGGCCGCCTCCCGGGTCGCTGGAGCTCGTCCCGGCGGCCCCGCGCCGCCGGCTTCCCGGGACGGCCGGCTTCGGTCGCGCCAAAAGCCAAAGAGTTGTTTGACACTTGGCATATGCCAAAGATATCTTTGGCATATGAAGATCACCGATCCGCGCGCCATGCGTGCGCTGGCCCACCCCCTCCGGCTGGAGCTGATAGACCTGCTGGGCCGGATCGGCCCCGCCACAGCGGCGGTCTGCGCCCGGCACCTGGGCACGACCCAGGCATCCTGCTCCTTCCACCTGCGCCAGCTCGCCAAGTACGGCTACGTCGTCGAGGCCGAGAGCGAGGACCAGCGGGAGCGGCCCTGGCGGGTCGCCGACATGGAACAGAGCTGGTCGTCGAGCGCGGGCGGCGTCGCGGCCGCCGAGCTGGAGCGGGTCTTCGTCGAGCGCGAGGCCACGCGGCTCCTCGACTGGACCCAGGCCCGCCCGCACACTCCTGAGGAGTGGCGCACGGCCGCCTTCCTCAACGGTGTCACCGCGCCGATGACCGCGCAGGAGCTCGACGGACTGGGCGAGCAGCTCGCCGCGGTGCTGGCCCCCTACATCGAGCGGGCGACCGGCCGCGCCGCCGTCCCGCAGGACGCCAGATACGTCCGGATCCTGCTCTCCGGGACACCGCTCCCGGACTCCCCGCCCGGCCCCGCCTCCCCGCCCGTCCCGGACTGACCGCTCCGGAGCGCCACCCCGGACCGCCCCCTGGCACTCCGCCGTCCCGGGGTGACCGGCCCCGGGCCCACTCCGCCGCCTTCCCCTTCCCCCCGCCCGCGAAAGGTCGACAGTGACCGCCCTGCGCAACCCCCTCTTCCGCCGGCTCCTGGTCGGCGAGGCCGTCTCCAGTTTCGGAGACAGCGCGCTGTACCTCTCCCTGGGCATCTGGGCCAAGGACCTCACCGGCTCCGACGCCGCCGCCGGACTGGTCTTCCTCTTCCTCGCCCTGCCCGGGCTGATCTCCCCGCTCTACGGCCACGTCGTGGACCGCGTCCGCCGCAGGCCGCTGCTCGTCGCGATGTACGGCACGATGGCGCTCGTCGTCCTGGCCCTGACCCTGGTCCGCTCCGCCGACCAGATCTGGATCCTCTACGCCGTCGCCCTCGCCTACGGGGTCACCTTCTCCGTCCCCGCGCACGGCGCGCTGCTGAAGGACATCCTGCCCTCCGCGGCGGCGGTGAGCGCCCGTGCGGCCCTGATCACGGTACGGCAGGGGGTGCGGATCGCCTCGCCCGTCGCCGGAGCCGGCATCTACCTGGCCTTCGGCGGCGGGACGCTCGCGGTCGTCGACGCCGTGACGTTCGTGGTCGCGATCCTCGTCCTGGCCTCGCTCAAGATCGTCGAATCCGAGCCGGAACCTGTCGGCCAGCTCTTCCTCCCGGCCGTCACCGCCGGATTCCGCTACCTGTGGCGCGTGCCGCTCCTGGTCCGGCTGGCCCTCGCCTCGACGATCTTCATGGCGACCGTGGGCCTGATGGACACGGCCGTGTTCATCGCCATCGAGCGTGGCCTGGGGCAGCCCGCCGCCTTCTTCGGCGTCCTCACCACGGTCCAGGGCGCGGGCTCCGTCGCCGGCGGTCTGCTGGCCGGGACGCTGGTCCGGCGCCTCGGCGAGGCGCGCGGGTCGAGCGTCGGCTACGCGGTCTTCGCCCTGGGCGCCGGGACCTTCCTGGTGCCCTCGCCCGTGCTCTTCCTCACCGGAGCGGCGATCTACGGCCTGGCCATCCCCCTGTTCGACATCGCCCTCGGCACCGCGCAGCACCTGTACGTCCCCGCCCGGCTCCAGGGCCGCGTGGGCGCGGCCATCGGCATGCTCTCCACCGTGGCCCAGTCGGTCTCCATCGCCGCCGGAGCGGCGCTGGCCGGAATCGTCGACTACCGCATCATGTACGCCCTGATCGCCCTGACGGCTCTGGTCTGTGCGGCGCTCATCCTGCTCCGCCCGGCTCCCGTCCCCGAGGTAGTCCCCTCCGTCGCCGACGAACGGGCCGTCGAGCACGCGTGAGCCGTTCGCCGGCGGGGGCCACCGCATGGTAAGGGCGGTGCTCCTCGCCACCGCCAACCGGCGCGGCCTGATCGTCGTCATCACCGACAATCTGTCCAGCCATTTCAGCTGGCGAGTTCGCCAGTGGCCGGCCCGTCATCCGCGGATCCGCCGTTCACGGCCGGCGCCGGGCCGATCTCCCAGCCCGTCCAGACCTTCGGCGTTGAAGCGTGCCAGCCGGTAGCGCACCGTCTTGTCCGCACAACCGAGCTCGCGGGCGATCTGCGGCACCCACAGCCGTTCCGCTGCGATCCCCAGGGTGGTCGTTGACTCCTACATCCCTGGTTGGTAATTTTGTCAGGACAAATAATATGTCTTTACAAACTCTACCTGCGGAGGACTGTCATGGCTGCCACGGTGGGTAAGATCGTGCGCACGCGGGTGCACAACCCCGAGGCGATTGCCGAGGCGGCGAAGCGACGTGTGCCGGCGTCTTCCGTGGTGGGGGAGCATGGCCGGGCGATGATCATCGCTGCGGACCATCCGGCGCGCGGCGCGCTCGGCGCCGGCGGTGATCCGATGGCCATGGCCGATCGGGGTGAGCTTCTGGACCGGCTCTGCAGGGCGCTCGAACGCCCTGGGGTGACCGGGGTGATGGGCACCGCCGACATCCTGGAAGACCTGCTGCTGCTCGAGGTGCTGGATGGCAAATCGGTGTTCGGTTCGATGAACCGGACCGGCCTGGCCGGCTCGACGTTCGAGATCGACGACCGCTTCACCGGCTACGACGCGGAGACCATCGCCGCCATGGGCTTCGACGGGGGCAAGACGCTGACCCGGATCGCGTTGGAGGACGCGGCGACGCCTTCTGTGCTGGAGAACACGGCCCGGGCCGTGAACGAACTCAACGACCGCAAGCTGATCGCGATGGTCGAACCGTTCATTTCCCGATGGGACAACGGCAAGATCTACAATGACCTGTCGCCGGAGGCCGTGATCCGGTCGATCACGATCGCCTGTGCGCTGGGGCGGCACACCGCCTACACCTGGCTGAAGCTCCCCGTGATCGAGGACATGACCGAGGTTCTGGCGGCATCGACCTTGCCCGTGTTGCTGCTCGGGGGCGACGGCACCGACCCGGAGCAGGTGTTCGCCAGGTGGGAACGCGCGCTGAAGATGCCCACCGCGCTGGGACTGGTGCCTGGCCGGACGCTGCTGTATCCGGCCGATGGAGACGTGGCCGGTGCCGTGGACAGGGCCGTCAGCCTGCTGTGATCCAGCTCTGCGCCCGGCGCATGAAGGTCGCCTTGGACGGGGTGGCGGACCGTTCAAGGCGGACCGTCCGGGGAAGGCCCCCTCGGGCGGGGCGGCGGCAGGGCGGATCATTCAATGGTGGTCGGCTGAGGCGGCTTGGATCCGCCGCAGGCGGCCTCTCAGATCCAGCAGGCGTGAGCAGAGCTCCGGGATGTCCCTCGCGTGCACCGTGCTCGGGAAATCTGGAAGCTCGGACCTGATCGCGAGCGAGGCCCACGCGGAGAACCTGATCTCCCCGTTCTCCTCGACGCTGACCCCGTCCCGCTCCGCCCACGCGCTGTTCAAGGCGACGGCCTGCGCCGGCGGCATGCTCGCGGGCAGATCCAATGCGAGGCTCCGCCCGTAGATGCGGACGGGATACCCACCGGGCAGCCCGAGCGGGCCCGGCAGGCTGGTCCGCACTTCGCGCCCGGTGACGAGGTCCGCCAGCAGCAGCGCGGTGACGTGGCCGGTCACGGCGTTCAACTCGGATCGGGCCGCGGCGCGCTGACGCCGGAGCAGCGGGCCGACCTCGCGGACCGGCGTCCCATCCAGCCAGGCCAGCGCCTCACCGGCGGCGTCGGGGGTGTGCAGGTGCCAGTGATGCCCCAGGACCTGAAGGCGTCCCCCGCGGGCCGGGCGGAGTGATTCTCGCAGCGAGGCGGCGAGCAGCGCCACGTTCCCCACGCCGCAGAAGATCGGCAGTTCGAGCGTTTTGAGCAGCGGATTCACCGCGTCGGGAAAGCAGGCGTTGAGGAAGAGGGCAGGTAGGTCCAGGGCGGCGATCGCCGAGGCCGCTTCGATGGCGACGGCCGCCTGGAGGGGGAGGGTGAGCCCGAAACCGGATCTGTTCATCAGCGCGGTCCACGCCGAAGGCGCGCGGGTCTTCTCCCAGGGAGACTGGTAAGAGGCACAGTTCAGGACGATCCGCGGACGGACCTGCCGCAGGATCGAGGAGATGGACTCGGCCGCGTACCGGTCCACCGACAGGGCACGGAACCGCACCGGGGTGCCGCTCAACGCCGCCCGGACATCCGCGACGTAACACACTTCCGCTGAACTCGACGGCGTCGTCGACACGACGGTCACGACGCATTCCTCGGCGCAGACGGCCGCCAGGGAGTAACAGATCGATCGGGCCAGCGAGCCGCTGCCCAGAATCACGATGCCGCACTCGGTCATCACATCACCTTCCGACTGTGTCGCGGCGGAGACCACGGGGTGCTCCGCTCCCGGTAGCTCATGACGATGCCGGCGCCCAGGAGCCCGAGTACGGTCAGAGCCGTCAAGGCCGTCCCGTACCCGCCGGTGCTCTGGACGAGGTAGCCGACCAGCGCGGGGCCGAGGGCGGAGCCCGCGCCGAGCGCGGTGAACAGCAGGCCGAGCAGCCTTCCGAGGCGTGCCAGGCCGAACTGGTCGGCCAGCACGACGGGGAGGAGGGCGCTGTAGCCGCCGTACATGGCGCCGTGGATGATCGCGAACGTCAGCAACCCCCCGTAACCCCGTGCGGTCGTCCACACCACCAGGCCCAGGCCGACCCCCGCATGACAGGCCTTGAAGAGGGCGAGTGACCCGAACCGGTCGGCGAGGGCGCTGATCACCAGGCGGCCCGCGATGCTGCTGATGCCGATGGCGGAGATCAGGGCCGCGGCGGCCAGGGCGCCGATGCCCAGGCGCTGCGCCGAGGGAACGAGGTGCGCGAACGGAACGTAGTTGGCCATGCAGACCAGCAGCGACGCCGCGTAGAGGGTGCGGAATCCACGGGCCGGCGGCCGTTGCGCGGCAATGGGGAAGTCCGGCGCCTGTGGCGGCCGGCCGACGAGGGCGGCGGCCAGCAGCAGCAGAGCGGCTCCCCCGACGGCGTAGTACTCGTAGGCGTGCCGCCAGCCGAAATGGCTCACCATCCAGGCCGACAGCGGCGAGCTGACGACCGTGCCGATCCCCACGCCGGTGACCACGCTGCCGGTGGCGACCGCTCGGTAGCGGTCGAACCAGCGGCCGGTGGCGGTGACCACCGGGACGTACACGCACCCGACTCCCAGCCCAATACCGAGCCCGTAGGCCAGGTAAGCCTGCCACAGCGCGTCCGAGATCGCGGTGAGGTGGAGGCCGAGCCCCAGGCAGACGGCGCCGACGAGCAGCATCACGCGGGGCCCGGCGCGGTCCGCGACAGGGCCGGTGACGGCGCTCAGGCCGAATCCCAGCAAGGTCGTGATCGAGAAGACCACGGATGCCGCGCCGTCACCGGCACCAAAGGCCTGGGCCATGGGCCCGAAGAACTGCCCGTAGCTGTACGCCAGCCCGTAGACCACGGATGCGGCGAGCGTCGCGCCCGCCGCCGCCAGCCACGCGCGGCGCGAGTCTCGCGCGCCGCCGGCAGGCGCGTGCGCGGGCGCCGACGGACACCCGGCCCCGGCCACGGCCGGTGGTGTTTCGGGGAACGACATGGTCACTCACCTGCGCTTTCTGGAACGCTGCTGAGACGGCCGGGGGCGGGCACGCTCCGTCACATCCGGCGGGAGCGGATGTGCTCCGGCACCGGCAGCCCGTCGGGCACCCGCGCCTCAGGCTGGGGGACGCCGAAGGACGTGCGTACCGGCAGCAGACCGGCCCACTTGTCCAGGTCGACCTGGTCGCCGTGATCATTGGGTGGCGCGTCGCGGATCTTCACCGACGCCTCGGTCAGGTCCAGGGTCATGACGGCGACCCGGGCCAGCACCTTGCGGTCCGGTCCGTGCCCGTAGTCCCACGCGCTCGGCGCGAGATGCTCGGCCACGACCCACATGCCGTGCCGCTTCTCCTCCTCCTCGCGCAGGAGCCGGCCGGTTCCGTGGACGATGGCCGAGCGGTAGTTCACCGAGTTGTGGTAGACCGAGCGCGCGTAGACGATGGCATCGAGATGGGTCACCGTCACGCATATCGGCGCTCCGGCGGCGAGGACGCGCGCGCTGCGGGCGCCGGCCGATGCGTGCAGGTACAGCGTGTCGCCCTCGCGGCCGTACACGCTGGGCAGCACGACAGGTCCGCCGTCCGCGACGAAGCCCAGGTGGCAGACGAGCCCGGCGTCCAGCACCTCGTACAGAGCCTGACGGCCGGTCGCGGCGCGCTCGTGGTAGCGGCGTACGGTGCTGCGTGCCGTGGGTGACAGGGGGCCATGCCCGGTACTGCTCATGTCGGCCTTCTTTCTGTTCCGCCGCGCGTTTACAGCACGGCCTTGGCGACGTCTTCGGCCGAGCGGACCTCGATGACCTGAGACCGTTCCGGCATCTGGTCCGGTTCGGCGACGTACATGCCGGAGCCGTGCAGCACCACGCCGTCGAAGCCGCAGACCAGGCCCCGGTCCAGGCTGTTGAGCACGCCGGTGAGCCCCATGACCAGCGACCATTCGGCCAGGTGGCGGGGATCGGCGGGCAACGGCCGGTCGCTGGCTTGGAAGTGGTGTCGTACGGTGCCGTAGCGCTGAACGCACTCCAGCAGCGACACCACGACGGCCGATCCTCCGTGCTCGGCGATCAGCGCGGTCATCTCCGGCGCGGTGGGCGGATTGCAGGTGTAGAAGGTGGGCTCGAGATTCTCCCGCGGATCCCACGTCACCTGGGGGAAGTGCGGGGAGTCTTGCTGCTCGTACACCTCGTCGGCGTCGCGGCGCTTCCAGTTCGGCTGCGGGTCGTGGTCTTTCGTCTCGGTCAGGTAGTGGCGGACCATGTCACTGGTCGCCAGATGCTGGACCAGGAGGAATCCCGGCTGCGGGTGCGTGATGCCCAGCGCGGCCATGGTGTCGATGCCGTGCTGATAGCCGAGCAGGCCGTACGCGCTGGAGACGGCGTGCGCGTGCAGGAGCCGGTGGCCGGGCCGGTCGTCGCCGAATTCGTGCTCGTAAAAGGCGCGGCAGGCGTCGGCCACCTTGTAGTTGGCGATGTCGAGGGAGTACCAGACCCTTTCATCCATCCCGGCCGCAGCTTCGGCGAACGTCCGGCCGATGGTCTTGACGGCGCCGGCCTCGGGCCCGGAGTAGACGAGGATCGGATTGCGGGCCCGCAGTTCGTCGGACTCGGTCAGGACGTTGCGCCGGAACTTGTACAGCGTGGCCGCCGGCGTCAGCGTGACGATGCGCAGTTCGTCGGGGGTGGCCAGCTTCAACTCCAGAGCACGGGCCACGGCGTCGCGCAGGGCGACGGCCTTGTTTCCCGAGGACGGGGTGAACAGGAGGACCGATTCGCCGGTCCGATCGATGTGCTGCACCGCCCGGGCCACCATCAGAAGGGACGCCGTGGTCTTGGTCGTACGGGTTCCCGGATTCTTCATCAGGTCCAGCAGGACCAGATTCCGGCCGGCGTAACTGCCCAGCGGACTCAGCGAGGCGCCGGCGACGGCGAAATACTCCTCCCACGCGTCGGTCAGCACTGGGTAGGAGAATTCCGGGGCGAAGCCGGTGGACCGGGCCGGTGCGCAGCGCCGGGAGGCCTCCCGCACGCCGTTGTAATAGCGGGTGATGACGCTCTCGGAGTCGGTGGTCTTGATTTTGGCCGCGAAATTGCGCGCGCCAAGGCTCATGGAATGGCACCTTTCGCTCAAGGGAAGGCGTGCGGGTGGGGGCGGATCTAGTAGTGGCGCAGGAGCTGGTCGGCGACGATGCGGGCCTGCCGTCCGATGATGAGCATCGAACTGGTGTAGTAATGGGTGCCTGCTGTCAGATGCCCCAGAGCGAACAGGTCCCGGTTCTCGCTCCCGTCCGCTGCCAGGACCCTGTTGGTGTACCGGGCCACGTCCACGCCTCCCAGGGGATGCCGCCGCGCCACGCCGGCTTTCACCAGGCTCTCGACCAGCGGAACCGCCGCTTCAGGAATGGCCGCGGCGGCCGGGCGCGTCGTGTTGACCACGATGTCGGCCGCGATGTCGCCCGCACCGGTCGAGGCGAGAAAGGCGGGAAGCGGGAATTCGCCGGGCCTTATCCCGCGGACACCGCGCACGACCCGCAGTTGTCCCGCGTCGGCGGCCGTCTGCAGCCGGACGGCCGTCTGCTGAGGCATCGGGCTCAGCAGGCTGACGAATTTCCGATGCCAGCGAGTGAGAAACCGGCGCCGTTCAGCGTCGGGCATGGCGTGCCAGATGAGCTCGACCGACTCGTGCATCGCCTCGATGATGACGGGCTGCCAGAGTGCGCCGCCGTCGCGGGCCTGCTGGAGCTGGCGGCGCAGCCGGCGGGCGACTGGCTCGCCCGGTACGGTCTCGGCGCACGCGCGGTTCAGGCCCGTCCCCGCCCCCTGCAATTCGCGGTCGAGCAGCGCCAGCAGCCGTTCCCCGGTCATGACCGGGTCGACCGCCAGGGCGGCGCGAACGGCGGCATGGGAGAGGTGCCGCAATTCAGGCGTGGGGGCGCTGGTGCGCACGGTCGGCAGCAGCCCGTTCCTCGACGCCATGGTGATGCCGCCCCGATGGCCGTTCTCCAGCAGGAACAGCACGGTGTCGACGGCGGTCAGACCCGTTCCCAGCACCAGGACATGGGCTTCATGCTGTATGGCGGCCAATTGTGCGCTCAGCGGATAGGAGTCGTTGATATATCCCGGCGCCCGGGCCAGCCGGTACACATCGACCGGCCCTCCGGTGCCCACGCACAGCACGACGCGGTCCAGGCCGTCGAAACGCCGCCCGTCCTCGGTGAGCGCGTGAAAGCCGACCGGCCCCTGACGCAGCCGTATCACCGGCGATCCCACCGTGCGCACGCTTTTCCCGCGTCCGGCCAGCCGATCGGTGATCTCGGCCGCCACGTCGGCGAGATACTCGCCGAACAGCCGACGGGGAAGAAACGCCGCCGGGGAGACAGGGCGTCCGTTCAGGCCGCCCCGTTCCTTGACCCATTCCAGGAAGTGCCCGGGTGCGTCCGGCAGTACGGACATGCGCTCGGCCGAGACGTTCAACAGCGCGATGTCGGAGTCAGGGAGATAGGCCCGGCCGGGCCCGACGTTCTTCGCCGGCTCGAAAACCGTGATGTCGAGGTCCGGCAGGCGGTCGCGGGTGAGTGCGGCCAGCAATGCGACGGCCGCACCGCCGCCCCCGATGATTCCCAGCTTCATGTCGTCCTCTTCGTGCGCGGAGGTACGGCCAACGGCGGAATTCCGGGCAGCACTGAGCGGCAGCGCGGCTCCCGTTTCCTGCGAGATACGCCGCGCCTCTAGCGCCGCGTGGTCTCCCGCTGCTGGGTCACGAACAGGCTGGTGTAATCACCGCCGGACCAGTCCGGCGGCAGGAGACAAGGGCGAGGGTCGTGCACCGCCCACCGGGCCGGCTCACCGCGTACGATCTCACCCGCATGGCTGCTGGGCAGCGGATTCGCGGTATAGGGCATGGAATTGGCCGCGCTGTACACGTTGAGCAACAGCGGCCGGCCGAGGTCCGACTCGTTCTTGGCCGAGCAGTGCAGGGTCCGGCAGTTGTGAATGGTCACCGATCCGGCCCGCCCCGGGAGATAGACCGCGCGGTCGGCGGGCAGCGCGGCGGCGTCGGAATCGTTCAGCGCCCCCGTCCAGACGCCGTCGGAGCCGTAGAGGTCGTAGAGTTCGCCTTCATGGCTGCCCGGAATCACGCCGAGCGGCGCCTGGTCCGGGGAACAGTCGTACAAATAGGTGCCGAAGGTCAGCGAACTGTAGTTGGTGTGCGGCCAGAACTGCACATCCTGGTGCCACTTCACCTCGGCGCCGCCCCGGGCCCACTTGAAATTCAGCTTGGAATGATGGAATTTCACGTCCGGGCCCACCAGGTCGGCCGCGATGTCGGCGAGCACCGAGTCCCGCGCGAAGCGCCAGTAATCCGGGTGCTGGTCGACCGGGCTGGTCACGCGCCGTAGCCGGGGGGTTTCGGCAGAGTGCCCCGGCTCGATGTCGAACACCGCGTCGGAGCGGTCGATCGTCCGGCTGTGCTCGACCATCTCGTCGGTCGCCGCCCGGAGGCGGGTGAGCCATTCGCTGGAGATCACCTCCTCCAGGAGCAGATAGCCGTTGCTGAAGTAGCACTCCCGCTGCTCTTCCGTCAGGACCTTGGGGGTAATGCGACGGACCTCATCGACCAGCATGTACGTTCTCCTCGACCAGAGACACGGACCCGGGGTGTACGCACATCCTTGTGCGATATGTCCTTACATATGGACAAGCTATTGTCCGCATCGGCTGTTGTCCAGCGTTCCGATCAATCTTTGCCGCGGGGCGCGGCCGGTCTGAGGAAGGTTCTCGGCGGGCGATGGGCGGAGCCGGACCCGGGGTTGCGAAATAGCGGAACGGCCATTAGCGCTGGGGTATCCCGTCGCAGGTCAGGAGAGGGTCAGGCGGACGCGGCAGCAGTTTTCGCGTGGTCGTGGCCCTCGTTGTGCTGCGTTCCTCATAGCAGGTAGACGAACTTGCGGCGTAGGGTTCGGGGCTGTGGCGGTGGTCGCCCCCAGACCCAGGGTGGGCGCGGGCGTTGAGTTGCGCGGTGGCAAGGGTGCCCACCGGGGGGAGCACGGCTCGCCACGGAGGTTCAGGACCGGACACCTTCATGCGCACCCACGGGTCCGGTAAAGTAGCGATCTTCGGCTGGCACGAGCCCCCGGAGTCCATGAAGGCGAACGCCCATGATGAGCTTCGACCAGACGCCCACACGAATCCGTCTCGACGCCGCGCTGAACCGCGTGGCCGTCACCTTCCACGGCATGACCGCCCGTCCCGACGAGCGCAACTGCGAGTGCCACTGGGGCAGCGCGGAAGAGCTCGCGCAGCTGAAGGTGCCGGATGTGGAGTTGGACCCCGACCTGCTGCGTCGCACCTGGGAGGCCGTCGACTGGGATGACCATGCATCCGTGCTGCGCCGCATCCTGCCTCAGTTCTCCAGGGCCCTCGTCCACGGCCTCGTCGAGCCTCTCTTCGGCATGGATGAGGTCGGACATTCACTCGCTCGCGGTCACTGGCAGCAGTGGCCTGCCGAGCAGGCCGCGGCGGTACGGGAGTTCCTGCACGCCTGGTGGGCCCACACTCTCACCGACCCGGATCCCGCCGTGCCCGCGCACGAGGTCCTCGCCCTGTGTGCCGAAGCCTCCGCCACGCTCAGCCCATGGCTGCACGCCTGGGAAGCGCAGCCGCACACCGTGGCTGACCGGCATCTGGTCGCAGCGGCGGCGCACTGGGAGTACGACCTGCTGGGAGATCAACTCCCTTGGGAGGCCCGGAACTGGGGGGACCAGGAAGAGACGCGTACCGAGTTGACGGCCTGGCTGATCCGTCATGCTCCTGCCCGGCTCCACACTCAGAACGCCCCCGCGGAACTGCTCCACCGGATACGGCTGCTCGGCCTCACCGGCCCCGCCCGCTGGGAGGACCCGCACTGGCCCGGCCACAGATACTGAGCCACCGCCCACCGCTGATCTCCGCACTCAGCCTTCTCGAAGGCCGCACGGTGACGTCGCCACGGGCCGGCGGTCGCCGGGATCCCCCTGAGCGGCGCCGATCGACATGCCGGTCACGCGTTGCACGATGGGAGGCCGTATCGGCGGCCGTCAGCCTCTGGCGTTGCGGCGCAGGATGTCGATGGCGCGCACGGTGACGTGGCCGCGCCAGTCGAGGGCGCCGCCCGGTGAGATCTCGGCGTAGTCGACCGTCCATCCGCCGTCGTCCTGTTGCAGGGCCGCCAGGCGGTCCAGGTCGGCGGAGATCACCTCCGGGGCGAACAGCGCCCGCGCCGGGCGGCCGGGGAACGGCGCGAAGTCGAGCGGGTGCAGCGTCTCCTCCTCGGTGCCGCCCTCGACGTGCAGCCGCCCGTCGGCGGGGATGTGCCCGCCGAGACGGCTCAGCAGGCCGGCCGCCTCGGGGTGGACGTCGTGCACGCTGTCGAGGAAGCGCACCGCGAAGGCCAGCACGTACGCGTGGGGCGTCCGGTCGATCGCCTCGATGGCGGCCAGGCAGTAGCGGGTGACCCAGTCGAGCCAGGGATGGGCGGCGACGGCCGGATCGTGGGCGGCGACGCGGCGGGCGGCGGCCGCGGTCACGGCGCTGATCTGCAACGAGGAGACCGTGGGGTCGGCGCTGCTCCACCAGGGGGCGGTGCCGGCGCCGGTGGTGAGGGGCAGCGCGAACGGCAGGCCGCCGTCGGGCAGGGAGACCGATTCCAGCCAGTCGCACAGGGCGGTGGCCTGCGGGGCGGTGGCCGGGGCGATGTCCTCGAACACCTCGAAGGCGTGCAGCGCGGCCCCCGGCTGGCTCTCGGGGGAGCGCAGGTCGGGCTCCAGCCCCCAGCCGTAGCCGCCGTCGGGGTTGCGGTAGCCGTCCAGCGCGGTCAGCGCCGGTGCGGGGTCCCCGCCGCCCGTCAGCAGCTGGAAGCGGCGGCGGTCCAGGACGCGCGCGTGGCCGGCCATGAATGAGGCGGCCGCCGAGAGGTCGATGTCCGTGCGTTCGTGTCCTGGCCCGTTCATGCGTCCATCCTGTCCCAGTCGTGGAGGTGCGGGTCCGCGGGCCCCGGCCGTCGCCGGACGCCGGCGGGCGTCATGGACGGTCGCCGCCGGTGGTGATCCGATCCCCGCCCGTCTGTCACCATCCTCCCGACGGCGCCGGCGGGGCGTCTTGCAGATTCCGGACACGCCTGGCCCGGAGCCGCCGGGTGGGAGACCGACGCCCACCCGGCGGACCGGCTCACCGCCGTGCCTGGCCAGGTCATCGCCTGGGCGGTGCCACGAGGACGCCGCGGAACGGCTGAGGCGCCGCCGCGTGGGCGGAGGGCAGTCCGTTGACCAGGAGTTCCCAAACACCTCCCACCGGACGGGTCGCGGGCCCCGGCCCGCCGGCCGGTGAAGTAGAACGGCTCCATGACAGATCTCAGCCGTGTCACCACGTGGATCGACGGCTACGTCCAGGCATGGAACTCCAACGATCCGGCTCACATCGGCGCCCTGTTCACCGAGGACGCCACGTACTACACCGCACCCTTCCAGCCGCCCTGGCGCGGTCGCGGGCAGATCGTCGAGCGCTGGCTGGAGGCCAGGGACGAGCCTGGCGAGACCACGTTCGACTGGCGTCCGGTGACCGTCACCGACGAGGTGGCGATCATCCAGGGGACCACCGCCTACCCGGACCGCGCCTACAGCAACCTGTGGGTGATCCGCCTCGACCCCGAGGGCCGCTGCCGCGAGTTCACCGAGTGGTGGATGGAACACCCCTCCTCTCCGGCCGGCTGAAGGGCGGCAGGGGAGGCGGGGACGGGGCGCACCGGGCGATGCCCTACTCGCAGGTCTTCGTCTCCGGAGCGCAGAGCTTGACCTCGGGGTAGCGTGCCGACGGCCTGTCCAGCAGGGGCTGCGCCTTCTTCAGCAGGTGCAGGTCGAAGAAGGCGCGGACGTACCTGCGGGTGATCTCCAAGGAGCGGGCCCCGGACAGCTCGGCGCCGCCGTCGATGCCGAATTGGTCCGCCAGCGGCATGATGTCGGTGAAGGACTCGTGCGCCGCGCCGGTCAGCAGAAGCCAGCGCTTCCATCCGGTCAGGAGCTTCCAGTCGCGCTCCCAGGTGTCGGCCGGGCCGCCGGCCCCCGGGGTGTAGGTGGCGGGCTTGCCCAGGAACATGAACGGCCGCGACAGCCCGCTGTCGAGGATCCCGGTGGGCGTGGTGCCGTCGATGTCGATCCCGGCGCGGAGCCGGGAGTCCTTGACCATCGCGGCGATGGTGCTCGCGCCGCCCGCGGAGTGGCCCGCCATCGCGATCCGGGACGGGTCGATCAGTGAAGCGCCCTTCCACCTGGGGCGCGGCCCGGTCAGCTGATCGATCACGAAGGAGACGTCGGCCGCCCGGCCCTTCGACAGCTTCGTGAAGAGCGACTGGTCGTGGTCGCCCTCGCAGGGGACACAGGTGGTGACCCGTCCGTCGGGGAAGGTCGTGGCCACGTTCTCGTAGGTGTGATCGATCCCGGCCACCACGTAGCCCCTGCTCGCCAGATCCTCGGCGAGCGCGGTCAGCGTGCTGCGGGGCTTGGTGAAACCGGGGGAGAGCACCACGAGGGGCAGGCCGCGCCTGCGCCCCGCCGGTTTCACGTCGGTGAAGGCGTTGGTGCGCGTCCTGCTGAGCACATCGAGCGGCACACCGGTTATCTTGCCCTCTTTGAGGAGGAGCTCCGACTCCTTCGGCGTCATGTACTGCGCCCGCCGGCGGCCCGGTGACTTCGCCGGGTACCACAGGGAGACCATGAGCTCCCGGGCCTTCACGGTGGGGACCCAGGGATCGGGGCGGGAGGTGTCCTTCAGGTACAGGGACGTGGTGCCGACCGGATGGGAGCCGGTCGGCTCGGGCAGGGACGGCGTGCGGCTCGGCGCGGCCGAGGAGGCGGCGGAGGCCGGCGCGGGCGCGGACGCGGAGGAGGCGGCGGAGGCGGGCGCGGCGGCGGATCCGGACGCCGAGGAGGCAGGCGCGGGCGCGAGGGACGCCGACCCCGCGAAGGCGAGCAGCCCGGCGACGGCGACCACGCCGCCACGCAGGACCGGATTCCGCCACCTCGGCTCTCCGCGGCCGGAGGGCCCCGTCACGGCGGCGGCCTCGCCTTCTCCGGCGGGGAGCGTCGGCACGCCTCCGTCGTACCGCCTGGCCGCGCCTTCCGGCTCTGTCACACGACGCATGGGATATCCGTTCTTCCGGTCGGGAGGGCCGCCTCGACGGGGAAGCCCCGCGGCGGCCTGGTGGCGGGAACGAAGCTAGGCGCAGCCGATCTTCACGCGCATCGGCCGCCGCGCCGACATCGGATACTTCCCGGGAACGACCCGCCCCGACGTCATCCCTGGGATGTACTCCCGACGGGCACCGCCTTGGTCACTCGGGACGATGCGCGGCTGATCACGCGGACGCGACAATGTCGCCGGTGACAGCAGATGAACGACGGCTCCGGCGGCGGTACACGCTCGACATGCTGCGACCGGAGGCGCGGACCGCCCGGCCGTCTCGCGGAGCACTCGTCGCCGACGCGCTGCTCGCGGCCGTCCTGACCGTCGCCGCGGTTTTCGCGGCGACGGGCTTCCAGAGCCCTGACCGTCACGTCGGCGAGGGGCCGCACCCGGTGTTCGAGCTGCTGCAGCTCCCGTCCGATCTCCGGGCCTCACCTCCCTCACCTCCCCTGCCGCCACCCTTGCCGGCCCTGCCGCCCCCGGGCGCGAGCACCGGCACGCGGCCGCCCGAGCCGGTCCGGCCCACTCAGCCCGTTCCGCCCGCTCCGCCCGGTCCGCTTGTTCCGCCCGCGGAGGCCGGTCTCGACGGGTACGGCCCGCCTCTGCCCCTGGTGGTGCTCACCGCGTCGCCGCTGGCGGTCCGGCGCCGGTATCCCCTCACCACCTTCTGGGTGGTGCTGTCCGCGACGCTGGCCACGAACGGGGGCGAGACGTGGATCACCGTGTTGACCTGTGCGATCGCCGCCTACAGCGCCGTCGCCCACAGCCGCAACCGGGTGCTCGCGGTGGCGGGCATCCTGCTCGCCGCCGTACTGGCCGGCGCGGTGGACCGGGACATCGTCCCCAGCCTCCCCAGCTGGCTGGGGCCCTACGTGATCCTGCTCAGCGCCGGGGCTTTAGCGAGCTTTGTCCGGTTCTGGCAGCGCAGCCGGAGCCGGCTCGCCGAACTGCAGCAGGCCCAGGAGGACGCCATGCGCAAGGCGGTCCAGGCCGAGCGTTCCCGGATCGCGGGCGAACTCCACGACGTGGTGACCCACAACGTCAGCGTGATGGTGATCCAGGCCGGTGCCGCGCGCAAGGTGATGGACATGCGGCCGGAGCAGTCCAAGGAGGCCCTGATCGCGATCGAGGCCAGCGGCCGGGCGGCCATGGCCGAACTGCGCAACGTCATGGGCCTGCTCGCCGGCCCGGAAAGCGGGCGCTCCGACGGCTCGGGTGACGGACTCGAACCGCAGCCCGGTCTCGACCAGCTCGACGGCCTCATCGAGCGGGTCCGCGCCGCCGGGGTGGCCGTGGACGTCAAGGTCTCGCCGCCGCGCGGCCCCCTTCCTCCCGGAGTCGACCTGGCGGTCTACCGCGTCGTGCAGGAGGCCCTGACCAACACGATGAAGCACGCCGCCGGCGCGGCGGCGTCCGTCGCGATCGGCCACCACGGCGACTTCCTGGAGATCGAGGTCACCGACACCGGAGGCACGCAGACCGCCCGGTCACGGAGCGGCGACGGCCGCGGGCTGATCGGACTGCGCGAGCGGCTCGCCCTCTACGGCGGAACCCTGGACGCCACCCGCGGCACGGGCGGCGGATACCGGCTCAGGGCCCGCATCCCGTGGAGAGCCGCGTGAGTCCGCCGCGTGGCGGACCGCCCGTCGGACAGGGGCGGGCGTCAGCACGTGACCGGCGCGGCGGCAGGCCGCCGCGACCCGGCCGACGTCGATCCGCCCGCTCCGCCACGGTCTCCTCCCACGCGGCGGCGTGATCCCCGAGAAGGCTCCGGAGGCTCGAGCGACGGCCGCTCAGCGTCCGGCGCCCGCGCCGGCGATCCGGTCCGCGAGCCCGCCGTGCAGCTCCCGGAGCTCGCGCTTGAGGATCTTGCCGCTGGGGTTCTTCGGGAGCGCGTCGACGAACGCGAACGCCTTGGGAACCTTGAACGGCGCCAGCCGTTCACGGGCGTGCGCCCGCAGCTCCTCCTCGGTGAGGGCCGCACCGGCCCTGGTCACCACGATCGCGACGACCGCCTCGATCCAGCTCGGATGGCTGACTCCGACGACCGCCACCTCGGCGACGGCGGGGTGCAGGTAGAGCGTCTCCTCGACCTCGCGGCTGGCGACGTTCTCCCCGCCGGTCTTGATCATGTCTTTGATCCGGTCGACGACCGTGAGGTAGCCCTCCTCGTCCATCGTCCCCAGGTCGCCGGAGTGGAACCAGCCGCCGCGGAACGCTTCGGCGGTCTTGCCGGGGTCGTCGAGGTATTCGAGGATGGCGTGCGGGCTCCGATGGACGATCTCCCCGATCTCACCGGCGGGCACGTCCCGGCCCTCCGCGTCCACGACGCGGGTCTCCACGTTCAGGGCGGCCTGACCGGCGGATCCGGCCTTGCGGATCTGGTCCTCGGGTTGGAGCATGACGGCGACGGGCGCCATCTCCGTCTGGCCGTAGAAGTTCCACAGGCGCACGCCGGGCAGCCGCTCGCCGATCTCCCGGAGCACCTCCACGGGCATGATCGCCGCTCCGTAGTAGCCCTTGCGCAGGGAGGAGAGGTCGCGCTTGTCGAAGTCCGGATGGCGCAGCAGGCCGATCCACACCGTCGGCGGCGCGAAGAACTTGGTCACCCGGTGGCTTTCGATGGCGGCGAGCACCGCGGCCGGGTCGGGGCCGGGCAGGATGACGCTGGAGGCTCCGAGCTGTATGTCGGGCACCAGGAAGCAGTGCTGCTGCGCGCAGTGGAACAGCGGCATCGAGTGCAGCTCCACGTCATCGCGGTCCATGCCGCCGTCGATAATGCAGCTGCCGTACTGGGCGATCAACGCGGCGTGGGACAGGACCGCGCCCTTGGGGCGTGACTCGGTGCCCGAGGTGTAGAGGATCTGGGCCGGCGCGTCCGGCGCGATGGGCACCGCGGGCTCACGGGAGTCGGCGTGCTCCAGCAGCGCCGAGAACGGCTCCCACCCCTCCGCCGCCGCGCCGTACACGATCCGGGTCCGCGGGCCCTCCGTCGCCTCGATCGCCGCTTCGGCGACCGGCAGGAGCGACTCCTGCACGAGCAGGGCGACAGCCGAGGAATGACGGACGACGTATCCGACCTCCTCACCCCGGAGCATGAAGTTGATCGGCACCAGCACGGCCCCCGCCCGGGCGACGGCGAAGATCGTCTGGACGTACTCGACGCTGTTGCGCGACAGCACCGCCACCCGGTCGCCGGCGCCCACGCCCCTTTCGACAAGCGCGTTGGCGATCCGGCAGGCGTCCTCGTCGAGCTGGGCGTAGGTCCGGCTGCTCACGCCGTCCGACACGGCGAGCCGGTCGGGGTGGCGCCGGGCGGACCGGCGGAGCAGGTCGGCCAGCGATTGACGACGGGCAAGCGCGACATCCGCCTGTTCCGATGCTCCGGCAAGAGACATGGGCTTCTCCAGAATGGTCGCCACAGACAAAACTTCTGGTAAGAGTAGCGATATCCACCCTTGTCGCGTCCAGTGGCGATCCGACCTGGCCGGCGCTCCGCGGACCGCCGCCGCCCGCCGCCTCCGCGTCCCGGACGCCCGTCATCACCGCCCGCCGTCACCGCCCGCCGTCACCGCCCGCCGTCACCGCGTCCCGGACGCCCGCCGCCTCCGCGGACCGTCACCGCCCGCCGCTTCCGCGGCCCGGACGCGTGCCGACCGGGCCGCTACGGAATGACGGAACGGAGGGGCCCGCTCGGCCCCGCACCGGCCACGATGTCGGCGACCGCCGGATCGTCGCCGAGCGCCCCGTCCGGCAGCGTCGTGTTGCCGGCCAGCGTCACGCCCGCGGGGGGATCACCGGGATCGGCGTCCCAGAAGTTGCCGAGGAACGCCACCTGCTCCAGCGGCGGCGAGACGTTCAGCGCCACCGGGGCGTCGGCCCGGTGGACGAGGTTGCCCTGGACCGTGACCCAGGCGGCGCCGTAGTCGGTGTAGAGGCCGAAGTTGTAGGGGGTGATCGTGTCGCGGACGACGTTGCCGCGGACCAGCGCGCCGCTGGCGTGCGAGGTGCCCTGGCTGCCGGACAGGTAGATGCCGCCGCCGTCGGCCAGCACCTGCATCGTGTCGTGCACCAGGTTGTTCAGCACCTGGGCGCCGCGCCCCTCGTAGACCACGATGCCGGCGTGCGGCACGTCGTTGACCTGGTTGTGCGCCACGACGGTGTCGCGGGTGCCGCTCAGCAGGACGGCCGGTGAGCCGTGGTAGTCGCGGCCGACGTGGTGGATGTGGTTGTTCTCGACCCGGTGGCGGCGCGCCCCCGAGCCGATCACCACGCCTCCGCCGGACACCTCGTCGACCACGCTGTCGCGCAGCACGTTGCCCGTGCCGTCGCCGCGGAACTCCAGCGCGACCGCGCCCAGCCGGGTGAACCGGCATCCCTCCAGCGTGACCCGCGAGGCGTTCTCGAAGATGACGTTGCCGGGCATGGCCACACTGTCGCCGGGGATCGTGACCTGCCCCTGGCCCTCGGCGAAGGTGACCGTCCGCAGCGGGCCGCCGTCGTGGTAGCCGTTGCCGTGGTAGTGCAGGAATCCCTCCGGCGCGCTGGGCCGCAGCCAGGTCGCCTCGGCGAAGGTGATGCCGCGGAAGGCGACATCGTGCACGTCCCGGGCGTGCAGCAGCGTCTCCAGCACCGGCGCCACCACGTCGTCGAGGTCCTCGCCGGGGAGCGGCAGGTAGTGCAGGACGCCGCCGCTCAGTGCGAAGGTGCCCTCGGTCAGGAACGCGGGGCTGTTCTCGGCGAAGGTCGGGGCGTCGACGCCGTTGAACTCCCCGGCGCCCGGGCCGTCCCAGGTGATGACCGACCGGTAGAGCCGCGCGGCCCAGCCGAAGGCGGGCTGCGCCATGGTGACGGTGGTCGAGCGCCCGTCCCCGGAGATCCGCGCCACCTGGCAGCGGGCCTCGGACCAGGGGTAGGCGCCCCGGTAGACGAACTCCACCTCGCCCTGCCAGGAGCCGGGCGCGGGGTCGTCGGTGACGTAACCGGTCTCGGTCCTGGTCAGGCCGTGCTCCAGGGGGACGGCGGCCCGTACGGCACGGCGCCCGGAGACGTAGAGCTGGCGGGTGGCCAGGCCGGGGACCTCGGCCAGGCGGACGCCGCCGGCGCCCTCGCGCCAGCCGCTGATCTTCCGGCCACCACTGACCACGACCTCCTCCTGGGCGGCGGTGCCGTAGCCGTGGGCCTGGTAGACGACGCCGGAGTCGGCGGCGGCCAGCCGGAACGGCTCGGTGAGGCGGTAGGTGCCGGCTCTGAGGGTGACCACGGTGCCCGGCACCGCCGCCGCGCGGGCCCGCTCCAGTGTGGCGAACGGCCGCTCCGGGGTGCCCGGGCCGGAGTCGTCACCCGACGGGTCAACAAAGAACATTGAGTGTCCTCTCATGTGTATGGCGTACACATCTGGTATACAGCATATACAGGGAGGGGAGTCAAGATGGGGGATCCGGAGCGCAGCACCGAACTGCTGTGGGGGACGGGCTCCAGGCGCGGACTCAGCCTGGAGCGGATCGTGCGGGCCGCGATCGAGCTGGCCGACGCGGAGGGCCTGGCCGCGGTCTCCATGCGGCGGGTCGCCGAGCGGCTCGGCTTCACCACCATGTCGCTCTACCGCCATGTGCCGGGCAAGTCGGAGCTGGTCGCCCTCATGCGCGACGAGGTGCTGGGCGGGCCGGAGGACTCCGGTGCCGATCACGCGGGAGGCTGGCGGGCGGAGTTGGAGGTGTGGGCGAGGGAAGGGCTGGCGCGCTGCCTGCGGCATCCGTGGCTGGTCGAGTCGTCGGAGCCGCGGCAGGTGCCCGGGCCCAACGCCGTGGCCGGCTTCGAGCGGGCGCTGGCGGCGGCGTCGCGGGCCGGGCTGCCGCCAGCGCAGGTGGTGGCGGTGGTGACCCTCGTCGGCGGGTTCGTCGAGAGCGCCGCCCGGCAGGTGGTGCGGACCGAGCGGACCGAGCGGCGCACCGGTGTCGGCGAGGAGGAGTGGTGGGGGGCCCGCGCCTCGCTCTTCCAGCACCTGGACCGGTATCCGACGCTGAGCCGCATCTACCGGGAGGGGGGATACGACGCGCCGCTGGACCCGTTCGAGTTCGGCCTGCAGCGGGTGCTCGACGGGATCGAGGCGCTCATCCATGACGGAACCAGTGACGAAAGTCGTGACGAAACACGGTGTGCGGTGTGCGGTAAGCCGGTTGCCCCCGCGGCCACCGGCCGGCCGCGGGACTACTGCTCCCGCGCCTGCCGGCAGCGCGCCTACCGGATGCGCAAGGGCTGAGCGTGCCGCCGACGCGCCGGGCACGCCGCGGGGTGGGCGTCTGCGGCCCATGACGGCCGTGACCGTCGCCGGAGCCGCGCCGGTCCGAGCCGGAGCCGGAGCCGGAAACAAGACGGAAACGAGACGGCGACGGAGGCGTGGGCCGGGCCGCCCGGCCCCGGTGGTGAGGTCTCAAATCCGCCAGCCGACGGCCGCGACGGCTGCTGGACTGGGCGCATGTCCACGATCACCTCCCCTACCGCCCCTGCCGCCGCTCCGACGCGATCACCGCTGATCGGCTGGCTGGCCGTCGTCTCAGTGATGTTGGGGATCTTCTCGATCGTCACCGCCGAGATCCTGCCGATCGGCCTGCTGACGCCCATCGGGTCCAGCTTCGACGTCTCCGACGGCGCGGCGGGCCTGATGATGACGGTCCCCGGCGTCCTGGCCGCGGTCGCCGCCCCGGTGGTCACCGTCGCGACCGGACGGCTCGACCGGCGCCTGATGCTGTGCGCCCTGATGCTCCTGCTGGCCGTCGCCGACTTCCTCGCGGCCGCCGCGCCGGCCTACTGGGTCATGGTGGTCTCCCGGGTCCTGGTCGGGCTGGTCATCGGCGGCTTCTGGTCGATCGGCGCCGGTCTCGCCGGACGGCTGGTGCGGGCGGAGCGGGTCGGCACCGCGACCGCGGTGATCTTCTCCGCCGTCCCGCTGGGATCCGTGCTCGGGGTGCCCGCGGGCACCTTCATCGGGCACCTCGCGGGCTGGCGGACGGCCTTCGTCGTCATGGGGGTGCTGGCGCTGGGGGTGCTCCTCGCGCTGATCGTGCTGGTGCCGCCGCTGCCCGCCGTCCAGGTGACGCGGCTGAAGGTCCTCGGCGGCCTGTTCCGCAGTCCCGGCGTCCGGGTCGGGCTCGTTCTGACGTTTCTCGTAGTGACGGCCCATTTCGGCACCTACACCTATGTGACCCCCTTCCTGCGGCAGGTCACCGGGGTGAGCCCCGACCTGATCACCGCGTTCCTGCTCGTGTACGGCGTCGCCGGCATCGTCGGCAACTTCATCGCGGGCGTGACGGTGACCCGCCGCCTGCGGGCCACCTTCATCACCAGCGGCTGCATGCTCGCCGGCGCGACCCTGCTGCTCCCGGTCCTCGGCACGGGAGACATCGGTGCGGTCGTGCTGCTCGTCGTGTGGGGACTGGCCTACGGCGCCGTCCCGGTCTGCTCGCAGATCTGGTTCTCCACCTCGGCGCCGCACGCCACGGAGGCGGCCTCCATCCTGTTCACCTCGTCCTTCCAGGCCACCATCGCCATCGGTGCCCTGCTCGGAGGTGTCGTGGTGGACGCCGCCTCCCCGTCGGCCGTCATGGTGCTCGGCGGCGCGATCGCGGTCCTCATGGTGCTGACCGCTGCCGCCGCCGGCCGGGCCGTACGGGACTGATCGACGTCAGTCGTGGTCGCCGACGGTGACGGTCAGCCGCCCTTCGACCGCTGATCGGCCGGGCACGCGGACCGAGAGCGTCCCGGTGTACTTCCCCGGCCGGTCGAAGACGCGTCCGGACTCCGCGGTGAACGCGTCGTTGACCTGCATGCCGGGGATGCTCGCCGGGCGCGCGGTCGTCAACGCGACGTCCTCCTCCACCCCGTCGCTCCAGGTGACGGTGGCCGTGAGGTCGCCGGACGCGTGTCCCGGAGCGGTGACGGTCCAGGTGGCCCGGGCCGGCTCGCCGCTCCTGGCGGTCGTCGGCGCGCCGAGCACGTCCATCCGCCAGGCGACGTCGGCGGTGGGGAAGAAGTTCGTCCCCTGGACCGTCAGCCGGCCGCCGACCTTGGACAGGCGCGTGGTGAAGTCGCCGTGATCGCGCCGCGACTGCGGGCTCCAGCCGACCTCGGCCGTGGCGATGACCCGCGGGAAGCTGTAGTACTGCGCCTGCCCGACGCGCCGGATGAACTCCCCCCACAGGGCCGACTCGACGCCCAGCACGCTGCTCTCCTGGATGCCGGGGATGAACGTGCCGGGATCCCAGTTGTAGTGGCGGTCCAGCCCGCACGGCCCGCCGCACGCCCATGTGCCGCCCTGAGGCTGGCGGGAGTCCTGCTTCTGCGGCACGTAGGTGTTGGCCGCGGGGGAGAGGATCACCTTGGCGCCACGGTTGTTCACCGCCGCGGCCACGGCGTTGCGGTTGCCGTTCCAGAACTGGACGACGGCCTTGCCCTGCGGGAGCGCGGTCCCGGCGTATTCGTTCCAGCCGACGACGGTCTTGCCGAGGGAGGCGACGTCCCGCGTGAACGCGTCGACCATCGTCGTGTAGTCGGCGTGGTCGGTGACATGCGCCTCGTCGCCGCCGATGTGCAGATACGGCCCCGGGGTCATCTCGGCGATCTCGGCGAGGACGTGCCTGACGAACTCGTACGTCACGTCGCTGCCGGCGTCGAACGACGAGTAGCCGACCGAGCCGGTGCCGTTGTGCGGCACGGTCGCCTGCCCCGGTTGCGGCCGTGGCCGGGCACCGGGGGTGTTGAGCTGCGGGATCGCGTGCAGCGCGGCGTTGGTGTGGCCGGGCATGTCGATCTCGGGGATCACCGTCACGCCGTTCTCGCCGGCGTAACGGATGATCTCGGCGTAGTCGGCCTTCGTGTAGTGGCCGGTGATGCCCAGCTCGGTGCCCATCAGCTGGCCACTGGCGTTGTACGTCATCGCGGTGGCGCCGCTCACCCCGGTGAGCAGGCCGTAGTCGATGCCGGACGGGTTGTCCCGCGGGTCGTCGATCGCGATGCGCCACCCCTGGTCGTCGGTCAGGTGCAAGTGGAGGCGGTTGATCTTGAACTGCGCCGCGGCGTCGATGGTGGCCTTGACCTCCCCCACGGGGTAGAAGCTGCGGGCGACGTCGAGCATCACGCCGCGGTGCTCGAAGCGTGGGTAGTCGGTGATCGTCACCGCGGGCACCGTCCAGTCGGCGGCGACGACGGTGTCGGACTCCACCCACTGGGGCAGCAGCTGGCGCAGCGTCTGCACGCCGTTGAGCGCGCCGTTGGGCGTGGCGGCGCCGATCCTGACGCGGTCGGCGGAGGCGGTGAGCGTGTACCCCTCGGCCTCGTGACCGGCGGGCCCCTTCCCCGGCCCGACGTCGACGACGATCGGCGCGGGCCCCCATCCCCGGCCGACGACGGGCAGGCGGTGCCCGGTCGAGCGGCGGAGCACACCGGCCAGATAATCCGCCGGTGCCTTCGCGCCGTCGCCGAGGGCGACGATGCGGGTGTTGGCGTGCAGGGTGAACGGCGTGCCGCCGTGCTCCTGGACCGACACCGGCTCCGGCAGCAGGCCGAGCGTCGGCTCGGGCGGCGCGGCCGGGAGGTCCCAGATCTCGAACTCCGAGACCGAGTATCCGTAGCTTGCCCAGCGCTGGCGTCCCTGCATCCGGACGAAGGACACCGGGTCCTTGGACCTCACCTCTATGACGTCGGTCCGGGGACAGGTGTCGCGCCGCAGGTCGGCGACGTCGGTCCAGGTGGCGCCGTCGGCCGAGGTCTGCAGGACGAACTCACGGGCACAGGCGTTGGGCCAGGAGATCTTGACATGGTCGACCGTGGCCGGCCTGGCCAGCGCGACCTGCACCCAGTTGTCGTCCTGGTACTTCGACGACCAGCGGGTGCCCGGGGCGCCGTCGTTGACGTGCGCCGCGACGAAGTCGCCGCGGTCGAGTTCGACGCTGGAGGCGGTGGCCGTGCCGGCCAGGGCCAGGTTGACCGGGGTGGGGGAGGAGGTGGCGGACGCCTGCGCGGCGCCCGGTGGCGCCAGCAGCGCCGCGGCGAGCAGGGCCGGCAGGGCCGCCGTGAGCAGGGCCGGCAGGGCGGCGGAGATCGGGCGGCGTCGTGGTCGCAAGGGGGGACGGGACGGGGCATCCGGCATGGGGGCTCCTTCGCGGCATCCGCCCGGTACCGGCCGGGCGTGCTTCCGATGTGGCACTCGGTAACGCCAGAGTGTGGGCGCCGCGCCCTATTACGTCAATGCTTGGGACATAAATAGCCAGGGTGGTGGTCCACTTTCTGGGACGCGGCCTGCCCGGTAGGCGGTCTTCTGTCAGCGTGACTGTTTTTCCATCAAGGGATCGGAAAATATCGAGGGAGCAGGGGCCCCGGCCCGGCGCCCCGGGCTGGAGGTGCCATCTGGACGCCATTTATTCCGAAGAGTTGACTATATTGGTCAGGGGGCGTCATCATGGCTCCATGACCAGGCCCACCGACGCGCTGCAGCGACTCCGCCGGGTGCACGAGGAGGCGGTGCTCGACGCGCTGCGCTCATCGGGGGCGCTGAGCCGTACCGAGCTGATCAATCGTACCGGCCTGTCCCGCACCACGCTGTTCGCGATCATCTCCGAGATGGTCGAGCGGGGCGCGGTCGTCGAGATCGAGGCGCCCGTCTCCGGCGCGCGCGGGCGCGGCCGTCCCGCGACGCTTGTGGCGCTCAGCCCGGAGGCGGGCCAGCTCGTCGGTCTCGACCTGGCCCGCCACCGGGTCCACCTGGCCGTGGCCAACGTCTCGCACCAGATCATCGCCACCGGCATGGAGGACGTCCCCGAGGACGCCGGCGTCACCGAGCAGGCGGAGGCCGCGGTGCGGCTGATCCGGCGGGTGATCGGGGAGCGGGGGGTGCGCCTCGGCGCGCTGGAGGCGATCGGGCTGGGCCTCGTCGGGGTCATGGACGACCCGGCCCTGCCCGCGGGCATCGTGCCCGCGCGCTACACGCCGGTCACCGAGCGCCTGGAGCGGGAGTTCGGCGTGCGCGTCGCGGTCGACAACAACGCCAGGCTGGCGGCGCTGGCCGAGAACACCTGGGGCGCGGCCCGGTCGGTCGACGACATGGTCTACGTGCGCTGGTCGGTCGGGGTGGGGGGCGGGTTCATCGTGGGCGGCCGGCTCGTGCGGGGCGCGCACGGCGCGGCGGGGGAGATCGGCCACGTCTCGCTGGATCCCGACGGCCCCGCCTGCCACTGCGGCAGCCGGGGCTGCCTGGAGCGGCGTATCGGCGGCCGGGCGCTGCTGGAGTCCTGCGCGGCGCGGGGCGTCCGCCTCGCCGACCTCGACGCACTGGTCGGCGCGGCGCAGGACCGGGTCCCCGAGGTGTGCGAGCTGATCTCCGCGGCCGCCGCCGACCTGGGACGGATCCTGGCCGACACCGTGGTCCAGCTCGATCCCGAGCGCGTGGTGGTGGGCGGTGAGCTCGCCTCGCTCGGCAGCCTGGTCCTGGAGCCGATCCGCGCCGCGATCGCCCGGCTCTCCCTGCCGAACTCCCCCCGCGCCATCGAGGTGACCCCCGCCGATCTCGGCGTGAACGCCTCGGCCATGGGCGCCATCGCCCTCCTGCTCCACGAGGAGCCCACGATCCCCGCGCACCTGCGCCCCGCCAGCGGCTGATTTCCGCCGCCCTCCGGAAGATCCACGCTCCCGTCCCGGGCCGCCACGCGTCCCTTCGGACGGGTCCACCCGGGGCTGAGCAGGCACCATCCGGACGGGCGGTCGCTGCAAAGGATCATGTCCTGCCTCTTGCCGCACTCTTTCGCGGTCATTAATGTAAAGCCTCGGGAATAAATGATGATCGGAGAGAGTGTGACCACCCCACGCAACGTCCTCTTCCTGATGACAGACCAGCATCGGGTCGACACCCTCGGCTGCTATGGCAACCCCGTGGCGCGCACGCCGGCACTGGACGGTCTGGCCGCGGAGGGCGCCCGCTTCGACCGTTTCTACACGCCGACGGCGATCTGCACCCCCGCGCGGGCGTCGCTGTTCACCGGCCTGCACCCCTTCAGGCACGGCCTGCTGGTCAACCCCGAGCGCAACGGCGGCGCCCGCGACGAGGTCGCCGACGGCCACCCCGTCCTGTCGGCGCCGCTGCTGGCCGCGGGCTACAACCTGGGCCACGTCGGCAAATGGCACATCGGCCGTGAGCGCGGCCCCGAGTTCTACGACATGGACGGCGAACACCTGCCGGGCGCGCTCAACCCCTTCCACCACCCCTCCTACGAGCGCTGGCTCAAGGAGCACGGCCACCCGCCGTTCGCGGTGCGCGAGGCCGTCTTCGGCCGGGCGCCCAACGACTCCGGGCGCGGCCACCTGATCGCCGGCCGGCTCCGGCAGCCGGCCGAGGCGACCGTCGAGGCGTTCCTCACCGACCGCACGCTGGAGCTGCTGGAACGCTACGCCCGCGACTTCCACGACGGCGGCCGCCGCTTCGTGCTCTCCTGCCACTGGTACGGCCCGCACCTGCCGTACCTGATCCCCGACGAGTACTACGACATGTACGACCCCGAGCTGGTGCCGCTGCCCGCCTCGATGGCCGAGACCTTCGCCGGCAAGCCGGACGTGCAGCGCCGCTACGCCGAATACTGGTCGGCCGACCACTTCGACGCCGACGCCTGGCGCAAGCTGATCGCGGTCTACTGGGGCTACGTCACGATGATCGACGACCAGGTCGGCCGCCTGCTCGGCGCGCTGCGAGAGCTGGGGCTGTGGGAGGAGACCGCGGTGGTGTTCACCGCCGACCACGGCGAGTTCACCGGCGCCCACCGGCTCAACGACAAGGGCCCGGCGATGTATGAGGACATCTATCGCATCCCCGGCATCGTCCGCGTCCCCGGCGCGCCGCCGCGGGCCGTCGACGAGTTCGCCACGCTGATCGACCTCAACCCGACGGTCCTCGACCTGGCCGGGCTGCCCCCGCAGGAGCCCTGCGACGGCCGGAGCCTGCTCCCGCTGGTCAACGGGGAGCGGGTGGACGGGCGCTCACAGGTGGTCGCCGAGTTCCACGGCCACCACTTCCCCTACTCCCAGCGCATGCTCAGGGACCGCGGCCACAAGCTGGTGTTCAACCCCGAGAGCGTGCACGAGCTCTACGACCTGGAGGCCGACCCGCACGAGCTGCACAACGTCTACGAGGCCCCCGCCTACGCCGAAGTGCGGCGCGACCTGACGGCGCGGCTCTATCGGGAGCTGCTGCGCCGCGGCGACCCCGCCTACACCTGGATGAGCTACATGGCCGACATCGGCGGGGAGCGCGCCCCCGACGTCGACGGCGTCGCCGACGAGGTGGCCTGAGATGACCGTCGTGCAGAAGCGGTCCGCCGCGCGGACCTCGCCCGGGGCGGGGCGGGGGGGAGGCGGGACACGCTCGACGCTGGCGCTCACCGCGGGGTCGGGCATCCTGGGGCTGCTGGTGTGGGTGGTCCTGGCGGGCAGCGGGATCCAGGGCTTCCCCGGTCCGGTCGCGGTCGTCGAGCGCGCCGTGCAGTCGATCGGCGACGGCACGCTGCCCGGTGATCTGCTGGCCAGCCTGCGCCGGGTCCTGACCGGTTTCGTGCTCGGCGTGGCGCTGGCCGTACCGGTCGGGTTCCTGATGGGCTGGTACCGGCCCGTGCGCGGGCTGGTCGAGCCCTGGCTGCAGTTCTTCCGCATGGTGCCGCCACTGGCGATCATCCCGCTCGCCATCGTGCTCATGGGCATCGGGGAGACCCCCAAGATCTTCGTGATCTTCCTGGCCTCGTTCCTGTCGTCGGTGGTCTCCACCTTCCAGGGGGTGGTCTCGGTCGACTCCACCCTGATCAACGCCGCCCGGGTGCTCGGCGCCAGGGACCGCACGGTCTTCACCGGGGTCGTGGTGCCGGCCTCCACCCCGTTCATCCTCGTGGGCATGCGCATCGGCCTGGGCGCCTCCTGGGCCACGGTGGTCGCCGCCGAGCTGATCGCCGCGCAGGAGGGGCTGGGCTACCGGATGCAGCAGGCCCAGCTCTACTACGACCTTCCCACGATCTTCGTCCAACTGATCGTCATCGGCCTCGTCGGGCTCGTCATGGACCGCGCCCTGCTGCTCGCGGAACGTCGCCTGACGAGCTGGCAGGAACGGAGGTGAACGCGGTGGCTCCCAAGATCGAGTTCCGCGGGATCTCGCACCGGTTCGACCTCGGCGGAAGCGACTTCGCCGCGCTCGACCACGTCGATCTGGACATCGCCGACGGCGAGTTCGTCACCGTCGTCGGGCCTTCGGGCTGCGGCAAGAGCACGCTGATGAACGTCGCGGCCGGCCTGCTGGAGCCCGCCGAGGGCTCGGTGCTGGTCGACGGGGTCCCCGTGCGGGGACCGAGCCCGCAGCGCGGAGTGATCTTCCAGCAGTACGCGCTCTTCCCCTGGATGAGCGTCCGCAAGAACGTCGAGTTCGGCCTGAAGATCGCCGGAGTCGGCGCGGCCGAGCGGCGCGCCAGAGCACAGTACTTCATCGACGTGGTCGGGCTCACCGACTTCGCCGACGCGCTCCCCAAGACGCTGTCGGGCGGCATGAAGCAGCGCTGCGCCATCGCCCGCGCCTACGCGGTCGACCCCACCGTCCTGCTGATGGACGAGCCCTTCGGCGCCCTGGACGCGCTCACCCGGGTGCAGCTCCAGGACCGGCTCCTGGACACCTGGAGCCGGGAACGGCGCACGGTGCTGTTCATCACCCACGACGTGGACGAGGCGGTCTACCTGGCCAACCGGGTGATCGTCATGGCCGCCCGACCCGGCCGCGTCCACCGTGTCATCGAGGTGGACCTCCCCTACCCGCGTACGGAGGAGATCCGGCTGTCGGCGGAGTTCGCCGAGCTCCGCGGGCAGGTCTGGCACTCCGTCTACCACCAGCCCACCCCCCTGGAAAGGACCTCACCATGAGGCGTCCCCGCAGGCTGGCCGCGGTCCTCACCGCGGTGCTGGCCCTTGTGCTCCCCGTCGCCGCCTGCGGCTCGTCCGCCGGCGGAGCGGGGGCGGAGAAGGTGCGTTTCGGCTACATCGCCGACTTCTCCGGCGCCGCCGTACTCGCCGCGGCCGACAAGCAGGGACTGTGGGCCAAGCACGGCCTGGAGCCCGAGCTGAAGGTCTTCACCAACGGCCCCCTGCAGATCCAGGCCCTCGGCTCCGGCGACATCGACTTCGGCTACATCGGCTCCGGCGCGGCCTGGCTGCCGGCCAGCGGCAGAGCCCGCATCATCGCACCCAACATGCTCGGCCAGGCCGACCGCGTCATCACCCACGCCGATTCCGGCATCACCTCCGTCGCGGGGCTGAAGGGCAGGCGGATCGGCGTGCCCGAGGGGACCTCCGGCGACATGATCCTGGAGCTCGCGCTCAAGAAGGCGGGGCTGACCGGCAAGGACGTCGAGAAGGTCAACATGGACCCGAGCACGGTGGTCACCGCCTTCTCCTCCGGGCAGATCGACGCCGCGGCCATCTGGTACCCGCTGATCGACACCATCAAGAAGAACGCCCCCGACCTGGTCGAGCTGACCAAGAGCGAGGACTACTACCCCGAGCTCAGCTTCCCCAGCTCCTTCGTCGCCCGCAACGAACTGGTCAAGGACGGCCCGGCGACGGTCACCAAGGTGCTCAAGGTCATCCAGGAGGCCAACGACTGGGTCGCGGCCCACACCGCCGAGGCCGAGCAGCTCACCGCGGCGTTCGTCAAGGCCCCCGCCGAGCAGTTCAAGGGCGCCTCCGCCGTCACCAAGATCCTTCCTACCGCCGAGCTGGTCAGGCTGACCGAGGACGGATCGGTCGCCGGCTGGTACAAGGGCCTGGCCGACATCTTCGTCACCATGGGTAAGCTGACCGAATCCCCCGATCCAGCCACCTACTACACCGCCGACCTGTACCGCTCGGCCGCCTCCGGATGAGGCCGGGCGGCCCCGGCCGGCCACGGTCGGCCGGGGGCCTCCGCGGCCCGGCCCGCCGGCCGGGGCCGCGCGGAGCGGCGGGGCGGCGGGGCGTCCCCGCCCACGGGGACACCCGTGGACGTGCCCGGGCACATCGGAAAGGACTGAGCGATGCCCTCATGCTGTGGCGGTGGCCGCGGCGACCTGCCGGCCCCGGCCGTGGCGCCGATCGGCCGGCCGCAGACGCCGGACGGGGTGACCGTACCGGGATGGCACCGGGAGGCGGTGGCGCTGGACGGCGGCCGGTTCCTGATGGGCGCCGAGGACGCCGACGGTTTCCCCGAGGACGCCGAGGGGCCGGTGCGCCCGGTGGCGGTGGAGCCGTTCGCGGTGGACCGGTACGCGGTGACCAATGCCCGGTTCGCCGGGTTCGTCGAGGCCACCGGCCATCTCACGGAGGCCGAGCGCTTCGGCTGGTCGTACGTGTTCGCGGGGTTCCTGCCGGGCACCCTGCGGCGGGTGTCACCGCGCCCGCCGCAGACACCGTGGTGGTGCGGGGTGAGCGGAGCGGACTGGCGCCATCCGGAAGGGCCGGACTCGGACCTGGAGGGGCGCTGGGACCATCCGGTGGTGCACGTGTCCTGGAGCGACGCGGTGGCGTTCTGCGCCTGGGCCGGCGGGCGCCTGCCGGCTGAGGCGGAGTGGGAGTACGCCGCCCGCGGCGGCCTGGAGCAGCGGCGCTACCCCTGGGGGGATGAGCTGACCCCGGACGGCGAGCACCGCTGCAACATCTGGCAGGGCCACTTCCCGACCCGCAACACCGCCGAGGACGGCCACCGGGGGACGGCGCCGGTCGACGCCTACGCCCCCAACGGGTACGGCCTGCACAACTGCGTGGGCAACGTGTGGGAGTGGTGCGCCGACTCCTGGGCCGCGGGGGAGGGGGCCAAGGTGATGCGGGGCGGCTCCCACATGTGTCACGACTCCTACTGCAACCGCTACCGGGTGGCCGCCCGCACCCGTAACACCCCCGACAGCAGCGCCGGCAACATCGGCTTCCGCATGGTCTCCGCGTGCGTGCCGCAGAAGGTCTGAACGGATGACGCCTGGCGGTCACCCCCGCGTTGAGCGGGCGCCTCAGCCGGCGAGGCCGGGGGTCTCCTCCTGGCCGAAGGCGATCACGATGTATCTGCCGTTGGCGTAGCTGACCACAGGCCGTCCGAGCTGGTCACCCACCCTGCGGGCGACCGCCTGGAACAGCTCCGCCATCTCCGGCGTGTCGGCGCTCACCCTGAACCGTCCGTCGGCGACGAGTCGCTGGGCGACAAGGGGGACGAAGTTCGCCTCGGCCCGGACCCTCTCCTCCGCGCTGAGAGGGGTGTGCCGGGTCGCGGGCTGCGTGCCGAAGGGGTGGGTCATAACTGGGCTCCTCGTGATCGCGGTCCTTCCAGGATGCCATCCGCGCCTCCCCTCCGGAGCACTCCCGGGCAGCCGGTGACCCCATGGGAGCCGCCGAGGCCGGATCGCCCGGGCCGACGGCTCAAGGCGGCCGTCTGGGCCGGCATCCGCACCGAGGCCGAAGCCGAGGCCGTCCTGAAGGAGCCGACGCCGTCCGCAAGGAGCCGGAGTGCGGTTCAGCCGGTCTCCTCCGCGATCGCGCCGCGTACGGCCGGGGCGATCTCGCCGGCCCACCGGCCGAGGAGGACGGGGTCCGGCGCGCCGTGACCGGCGGAGAAGAGCGTGAAGCCCGACGCGCCGTGCTCCAGCACGGCACCGGTCAACTCCTCGACCCACTGATCGACGGAGCCGCCGATCCAGCGGCCGTCGCGGTCGCGCGTGGCGGGCAGCGGCCGGTCGGTGACGCGTCCGGGGAGATTGAAGACCGTGCGGATCTCGCGTGGGTCGCGGCCCACGGCGGCCGCCGCTCCGTCGATGACCGGCCGTGACGTCCGGTACCGCTCGCTGAGCCAATCCGCCGCGTGGCCGGGGATCCAGCCGTCGGCCACGCGGCCGGTGGCGGCCAGGGACTTCGGGCCGACCGATCCGGTCCACACGGGAGGCGCGGCCACCGGAGCCGGCTCGATCTGCTCCACCCGGTAGTGACGGCCCTGGTAGGTGACCGGCGGGCCGCCGCCCGACAGCGCCTTGACCAGGACGATCGCCTCCTCGAAGGCGTCCACCGCATCGCTCGGTGACAGCCGCGGCACTCCCATGTCGGAGATCCGGTCCCACAGCCCCCCCGCGCCCATGCCGAGCACGACGCGGCCGCCGGACAGCGCCGACAGCGACGTCACCGTCCGCGCCAGCATGGGGGCGGGCCGGGTCGGCAGGTTGGTGACGTTGGCGAAGCCGGAGATGCGCTGCGTACGCCCGAGGATGAACGCGAGGGAGGCGTAGGCGTCCAGACGGTCGCCGATGTAGGGATGGTCCGACAGCGAGAAGTGGTCGAGCCCGTCACGGTCGGCCTGCTGGACCATGCGCAGCAACTCCGGCGCCTGGTCGACGCCGCTGTGCGCGCCGAAACCGAAGACGACTTCTTGAACAGACAATGGTCTCTGCCTTTCTTTCCAGGGGTATGGTTCACCATTCGGTCCGCTGCGGCCGAGGTGGGGGTATTCCGTGTGTCCCAGCGCTTCAGTCGGCGCCGAACTGTTCGGTGAAGCGGCCGGTGAACAGGTCGGCGCCCTTGTACTGGGAGACCGTCTCGGCCGTGACGACGGCCGGGCCGTCGGGGGTGGGCAGCTGGCCGACGCCGCCACGCGGTCCGAGCGGGAGCAGGATCATGGGGTGGGGCAGGGGCCGGTAGCCGGCCGTGGGCCGCTCACCGTTCAGGTGGGCGGCGATGTTGCGCGCCACCACCTCGGCGTGCTGCATCGCGTATCCGGCCATCTTGGCCTCGGGCACGTCGGTGATGTCGCCGATCGCGTAGACGTGGTCGTAGCCGCGGACGTTGAGGGTCTCGGTGACGGGGACGCGTCCCTGCGGGGTTCGGGGGGTGAGGCGGCCGTCGGCGAGGTAGTCGCTGTTGACGCGCCCGCCGTAGGCGCGGAACCAGATGTCGGCGGTGATCTCCTCCCCACCGGTGGTGGTGACGGTGAAGGTGTGCGCGTGGCCGGGCTCGGTCGGCGGCGGCGCGGCCAGGCCGGTGCCCAGCCGTAGCCGGACGTCCAGTCCGTCGAGCTGGCGGTACAGGTCCTCGCGCAGCTCCGGCCGGAAGTCGGCCAGGTGCTGCTCGGTCGGGTCGACGATGGTCACGTGCTTGTGCGGCCAGACCTCCTTGATCTCCCCGGCCAGTTCCAGGCCGACCGGCCCGGCGCCGAGGATCAGCACCCGCTCGGCGCCGGCCAGTTCCTTGTGGGTGCGGCGGAGGTCCTCCAGGACCTCACCGGTGGAGTCGGCGTTGGGCTTGGCCGGGTAGGTGTAGCTGGAGCCGGTGGCCAGGACCAGGTAGTCGGCCTCGACGCGCCGGCCTGAGGCCAGGGTGACGCCGCCGGGGTCCACCGAGACCGCGCGGTCGCGGATCACCGTGCCCCGCGTCAGCCACCTGTCGTAGGGGAAGAACATGTTGCCTCCCCAGTCGGGCTGGGTCAGCGCCCGGAGGGACCCCGCCGAGTTGACGAACGCGTCCCGGGGGTCGATGAGGATGACGTCGGCCTCGGCGTCCAGCGCCTTGGCGAGCGCCGAACCCCCGTAACCTCCGCCGACGACCGCGACCGTACGACTCATGATTTCACGTCCTTACCGACAGAAAGAGTTGCAGTTCGTGCTACGAACAATATTAGTTCGTGGCACGAACTGCAACCCTCGCCTCGGGAGCGGACGGTCTCAGCGCTTGCGATCGGCGGGGTCCCCCTCGTCGGGCTCCAGAAAAACCGCCGGAACCTTGTTGTCCAGCACGACCCGGCCGAGCAGCCCGGCGAGCGTGTCGCGTTCGGCGGCGGGGAGCTCCGCCGTCAGTCGCTCGACGCGCCGGCAGGTCTCGACGTAGAACTCCTCCGCGAGCCCGCTGCCCCGCCGGGTGAGCGAGACCCGTACCGCACGCGAGTCCTGCGGGTCGGGCCCGCGCTCGACCAGGCCGTTGCGCTCGGTGCGGTCCACCAGGCCGGTCAGGCTCGACTTCGCCAGCCCCAGCGTCGCACCCAGCTCGCTCATCCCGTACGGCCGTGCCATCAGCACACACAGCAGCTGGCCCTGCTGCGAGGTGAGGCCGTACTCCCGGGCGGAATCGGCGTACACGGCATTCACCAGGAACGTCGACCGCACCAGCGCGGCCACAACCCCGATCCGGCCATCATCATCTCTAACCACCCGGCCATGCTACATTCACGAGCCTCACAATTCGTGAGGCGAACTAGCGGGCGGGCCCGGTCGCCGGCGGATCCGCCGGGCCGTGATCACGGTGGCCGGGCCGTCCGGCGTTGGAGTGCGCCCGCGCCGTGAACCCCTCCGCGGTCCCTCCCGTGAACCCGGTCGGGCCGCTCGGCGGGGATGTCCTTCCGGCGTGTTCCGGCCGCACCCTTATTGCGGATGAAGGCATGGAGGTGGCACCACAAACAAACAATCTTGTATATCTGATGCCATGGTTACGCCGCTCCTGCCCAGTGACCCTCGGCAGCTCGGTCCCTACTGGCTGGCCCGACGGCTCGGGGCGGGAGGTCAGGGCGTGGTCTACGAGGCCTACGACAGCCTGGGCGGCCGGGTGGCGGTCAAGGCGCTGCGCGAGGACTTCATCACCGACGCCTACCGCGACCAGCTACGCAGGGAGGTCGCGGCGCTCAGCCGGGTGGCCTCCTTCTGTACCGCGCGGATCATCGAGGCCGACCTCGACCACGTCCCACCGTATCTGGTCAGCGAGTATGTCCCCGGGCCCGATCTGCAGAACCGGGTGGACAAGGACGGCCCCTACCTCCCGGACGACCTGCACCGTCTCGCGGTCGGCATCGCCACCGCGCTGTCGTCCATCCACCAGGCCGGCGTGATGCACCGGGACCTGAAGCCGGCGAACGTCCTGATCGGCCCGGACGGTCCTCGGGTCATCGACTTCGGCATCGCGCGCACCGAGGAGATGTCCCAGAGCGCGACCGGGCAGCTGAAAGGCACCCCGCGGTGGATGGCTCCCGAGCTGTTCGGCGGCCACCGCGCCTCACCGGCCGTCGACATCTGGGCGTGGGGCGCCGTCGTCCTGTTCGCCGCCACGGGCAGGTCGCCCTTCGACGGCGACAGCATGCCCGCGCTGATCTACCAGGTCCTTCATCACCAGCCCGAGCTCGACGCGGTGCAGGAGCCGCTGCGGTCCCTGGTGGCGCGGGCGCTGTCCCGCGACCCGGCCCGCCGCCCCACATCGCGGGAGCTGCTGGAAGGCCTGATCGGCGGCCGGGGCGCGATCGAGGAGGCCACCGCGGTCGCCGGGGCTCTTTCGACCACGGCGCTCCCCCCGTCGCTGGCACAGGTGGCCGAGCAGGTCTACGCCGAGCTCACCCCGCACGAGCAGGCCACCGTTCCGCGCATCCTGCTGCGGATGGTCGCCGCGGAGCCGGAGGCCCGGCACACGCTGCGCAAGGTCGCCGCCGCCGAGTTCCTGGACATCGAGACGGCCGAGCAGAGCGTCTGGCGCATCCTCGACCGGCTGGGCGAGGCGGGGCTGGTGGTCCGCGACGGCGACTTCTTCACGCTCGCCACCCCGGCGCTGGTGCGGGCCTGGCCTCGGCTGCGCGCCTGGGTCGCCGACGAACGTGAGGTCCTCGACGCCCACCACGAGCTCGCCGACGCCGCGCGGCGCTGGCAGAGTCACGGCCGTAAGAGCGGTGACCTGCTGCAGGGCAGCTCGCTCGACGAGGCGCTCACCCGTGTCGCGGCCAGTCGCCGGCACCTCACCCTCAACCTGGTCGAACGCTCGTTCCTCGATCAGTCGGTGCGTGCCGCGCAGCGCAGGCGGCGCTACCGTACGGTGCTGAGCGCCGTCCTGGCGGTCCTGCTCGTCGTGTCCACCGCGACGGCGGCCACCGCGATCGTCCAGGGCATCGAGCTGGCGGCCACGAACGAGACCATCTCCCGGCAGCGGGACGCGGCCATCGGCGACCGGGTCGCCAACCTCGCCACCACGATGCGGCGCCTCGATCCCGCCACCGCCAAGCAGCTCGCCGTCGCCGCCGCGACCCTGGCGCCCGACGGCCAGCCGGCCAGAAACGCGCTGGCCACGCTCTACAGCCAGTGGGAGCAGTACACCTACCGGCCACCCGGCGTCGACGGCGACTGGTGGATGAACGGAGACGGCACCCACCGCCTGACGGCGTACGCGCGCGGCCACGAGGTGAAGCTCGCCGACGTCGACTCGCGCCGGGTGATACGGACGATCACCCTGACCGGAGAACCGGTCAACGACCGTACGCTCGGTCACGTCCTGTCCTTCACGGCGGACGGCAAGACCCTCTCGCTGGTCAGGAAGGACGGCACGGTCGGCATCTGGGACACGGCGACCGGCCGGCCGCGGCCGGTGAAGATCCGCATTCCCGAGCCGTACGCGGCGCTCGATCCCACGGGCACCCGCCTCCTGAGCTTCTCGGCGACGCAGGCGATCGTCTGGGACATCGGATCGGGCAGGCCCCTTCTCACGATCCCGCACCAACTCCTGGCCGCGACCTTCACCCCGGACGGGCGGTCGCTGGTCAGCCTCCGGGGAGGAGAGTTCGAGTACTGGGACGTCGGCCGGGGCACGAAGAGGCCCCTGCCCCGGCTCGGTGAGGACTCCGAGAGGATCAGCGGCATGGAGGTCAGCCCGGACGGCAGACGCCTCGGTGTGATCAGGGGCGACCGGCTGTGGGTCGTCCGCCTGGACAAGGAGGACGTGAGCTGGCGGCAGCTCCCGAAGAACGACGACAACACCGGGATCGCCTTCAGCCACGACGGCAGGTTCGTCGCGGTCGGCGGCACCGTCTGGGGCACCGAGGGCGTCCACGACCAGTCGTGGGACCTGGTGGGCGAACGCGACGAGCCCGTCTTCAGGAACCCCGGCGGCTGCGTCAACCCGGTCTTCGGCCCGGGAGACCGCACCCTGCGCTGCACGGATCGCGCCACGAACATCATCACCGTCCTGTCCCTCGCTCCCATCGCGGACTCGGTCAAGCTCACCGACGCCTTCGTCGGCTCCACGGCGGTCCTCAGCGAGGACGGCTCGACCCTCGCCATCGAATCCCGCCGTGACCTGGAGATCTGGGATCCGGTCAGGCGGGTCAGACGGGGAGCGCTGCCGCTCAACGGTGTCAAGGGCACCAGCGAATCGCTGTTCGCGCTGTCGGCGGACGGAAAGCTCCTGGCGAGCAGCTTCCGCCGCAGCGGGAAGGTCGAGATCTGGGACGTCGCCTCGGCGACCAAGAAGATCACCCTGCAGACCGGGCACGCGATCAACGACCGGCTGCCCCTCAGGTTCTCGCCTGACGGCAGGACGCTCGCGGTGTTCACCACCCCTCCCGGCTTGACCTCGCTCGAACTGTGGGACGTGGCCTCGGGAACCCTGCGGGTCAAGTCCGCCGGGGTCCAGGTGGAGCCCGGCCAGTCCGTCGGCGGCGAACCGCGTGTCCTCTTCAGTCCCGACGGACGGACCGTGATCTCCGGGCCGGACCAGGGGGTCGTCGACGTCGCCACCGGCAAGAGAGTCCTCGCCCCCAACCTCGAACTGGGCCCCGCCATGGCCCGCAGCCGGGACGGGCTCGTCGCCGTGGTCGACGGGGACAAGGTCGGGTTCTGGGACGCGCGGACCCTCCGGCACAGGTATGACGTGCTCCCCGGCGCGGAGTTGGGCAGGGCCGTCGCCTTCGCTCCCGACGGGAGAGTGCTCGCGCTGGCCGACACGACGGGCCGGATCCGCCTGTGGGACGTTCCGAACCGACGCGCCCTCGGCCTTCCGCTCTCCGGTTTCCTGACGTCGAAGGCCGATGCGGGCCCGGACAGGATCAGGACCATGGCCTTCTCGGCCGACGGCGCGGTGCTGGCGGCCGTTGACGACGACGGCCGCCTCCGCACCCACCTCGTCGCCCTCGACAAGGTCAAGCGTACACTTTGTGATCTTTTCGGCCCGCTCTCCGCGGCGGACTGGAAGACCCACATTCCGGAGATTCCCTACCGCCGCACCTGCTGAGCGGCGCCGGCGGACTCACCCGCCGAAAGCGCCGACCAGGGCCTCCACACGGTCGCGCCCGGCGTACAGGTCCCAGAAGCTCCCGGCGAACACGTCGGGGGGGATCACCTCCGGCTCGAACCCGAGCGGCTCGGCGGACGATCTGACCGCCTGGTGCGGCACGCTGCCCTCGATCAGCGCGCCGATGTTCACGGCGCCGACGTAGACGCCCTTGCCCGCGAGCGTGCTGTTGAGGTTGTAGAAGTAGTTACGCAGCGCGGCCTGCGCCATGCCGATGTTGCCGAGGGAGGGCGTCGGGTGGAGGCCGGACTGTCCCGCGGTGATCAGGATCGCGCCGTCGCCGCGCTCGACCATGCCCGGCAGCACGGCTCGGACCAGGGCGACCCCCGAGAGCAGGAAGCGGTCGAGGATCAGTTGCAGGCTCTCGGGGTCGACGTCCGGCACGGCCTCGACGCCGTCTCCGGCGAGCTCGGCGACGAGACGGTCGAGGTTCTCGGCGGTACGGGCGACGAGCGCGACCTGATCAAGGCGGCCCGGGAGCTGTACGCCTCGCGCGGACTGGACGTCTCCCTGGATGAGATCGCCCGTACGGCGGGGGTGAGCAGCGGCACGCTGTACAACCACTTCCCCGACCGCGCCGACCTGATCGAGGCCGTCTTCGCCGACCGGTCCGCGACCGTGGTGCGGATCGCCGAACACGCCCTGGCGATGGAAGACCCGTGGGCGTGCCTGGTCCACTTCGTGGAACGGGTCTGCGAGCTATAGGCCGCCGACCGCGGCTACAACGACCTCGTCTCCCGCCGCGTCCCGCAGGCTCCCCGACCGAAGAACACGTGCGCGGCTACGAGCTGATGAAACAGATCATCGAGCGGGCACGGGATTCCGGCGCGCCGGCGGCGCACCCGCTGCCGGAGCCGCCGTTGCGGCCCGACGAACTGGTGGAGGCCATGCGCGCGTGCTCCTGACGCGCCGGATCCCGGCGTCAGTACGGCAGGTAGTAACTGAGCACGTCGGCGGTGAGCGGCGGGAACAGCGCGTGGAACAGCTGCTTGTCGGGGCCGGGGTAGACATCGGGCCGGATCCGGGACAGCCCGTCGATCCCGTGCGGGCCGAACAGCAGCGCCGGCAGGTAGTCGGGTGCCACCCCGGCGCCGCCCACGGCTCCGGGCCCCTGCATCGCACCGCCGGCGGTGACCGCGCCCAGGCCGTCGGCCCGGACCGGTATCCGGTAGTGGGCGCCGAAAGTGGAGATGACGATGTCACGGCCGGTGCGGTCGATCCCGGCCGCGACGAGGCGGCGCCACAGCACCGGCCGCAGCCGCTCCAGCAGTGCCGCCACGTCCGGGACGCGGATGTAGTACTGCTCCGCCTCCGTCCGCCGCTCATCGGGGAGGGGGAGGAGGTCGCTCCAGGCCGCCGCGGCCACCGTGCCCGCCCGCTCGACGACCCGCACCTGCCCGCCGGGGACGAGAGCGGCCACGCCGCGGAGCAGATCCAGCGCCGCCGCCCGATCGAGCGCGGCGGCCTCGGCCAGGAGCACCTCGTCGTCGTCCGGCGGTGTGGTGCGCCCGGTGGCGACGGTGTCGGCGCCGCGCTCCACCACCCAGACCGTGCTCGCCTCGTGGTCCAGCAGCCATCGCCAGCGCGCCGCCGGATGCGACACGGCCACGTCGGACCGGCTCTGCGCCATGTCCTGCAGCGCCGCCATCGCCGGGATGTCCGAGGGCCGGGCGGCCCGTAGCACGGGTGTCCCGTCACCGGCCGGTGGAGTGCGCACGACCGGCGCGGGCGGGATGTCGACGGCGTACTCGTAGCCGAACAGCCGGTAGAAGTAGGGGATCCCGATCATTATCTGCAGAAGGTGACCCCGGGCGGCGGAACGGTCGTGCGCCCACCGCATCAGCGCCCGCACGAGCCCACGCCCCTCGTACTCCCGGTCCGTGGCCACCAGCTCGATCTGGCCGGCGGGGAGCCGCACATCGGCCAGGCGCAGCTCCTCGTCGAGGAGCGTCGCGGTGGAGACGACCCGGTCGCCGTCGACCACCACGGCGCAGGCCGGCCACCCGGCGTCGGGATCCGTCACGACCAGCCGGTGGTCGAGGGCGTCGGCGGGCTCACCGCGTTCGGCCAGGAGCGCACCGATCTGGTCAAGGTCCGCCGGACGCGCCTGTCGCAGGACGAGACCGTCAGCCAGCGAGATCGGCGGGGGAGCGGCAGTCACGATCACGCTGGGGACTATTCCACCGTCCGGGCGACCCGTCCATCCATTTTCGCCGCCCGCCGCCCGCCGCCCGCCGCCCGCCGTCGCCTACAGCCCGCCGCCCGCCATCCGCCGCCCGCCGCAGAGGCACGGCGGGAAGGACAGGTGTCCGATCGGGTTCCTCATCGCACCGCCGGCAGCGGCGGCTCAGTGACTACCACGGCGCCGTTCCCCCAGGGCGGCGTGGATCCTGGCGGCGATGCGGTCGACGTCGCCGCGTTCGGCCGGCGGCAGCGGGGCGCCGGCCGAGCGCCTGGCCGCGGCGGCGTCGTCCAAGAGCCTGGCGGCGTGCTCGTGGTCGCCGGCCAGGGAGTGCGCGCCGGCCAGCCCTTCCAGGGCGAGCGCGATCGCGCGGGGGTCGCCGGTGGCGCGGGCGATGGCGTGCCCCTCCGAGTGCAGGGCGAGGGCGGTGCCGGCGTCGCCGCGCTGCTCGGCGACGAAACCGAGCTCGGCCAGGGCCAGGGCGGTGCCGGGGTTGCCCTCCAGCCGCCGCATCCAGCCCAGCCACCTGCGCAGATGGGCTTCGGCGGCGTCGAGCCTGCCCTGCCGTCTGGCTCCCAGGGCGAGACCCATCTCGGCGAACTCCTCGGCCGGCCGGTTGGCCTGCTCGGCCGCCAGCCGCCGGGCGCGCTCGTGGAACTCCCGCGCGCCGTCGTGGTCGCCGGACAGCAGGGCGAGCCTGCCCAGACCGGAGAGGCGCCAGGAGACCTCGCCCCACAGCCCCAGCTCCTCGGCCATCCGCAGGCCCTCGCGGCGCAGCCGGGCGGCCTGGCCGTAGTCGCCGGTGATCTCGGCGAGCACGCTGAGGCTCTCGCCCGCGCGTAGCCGGCCCCAGCGGTCGCCGAGCTCGCGGAACAGCGCCATGCTCTGCTCGCCGTGCTGTCGCAGCGCCGTAAGGTCACCTCTGGTCAGGGCCTTGGACGCCAGGGTGCTGAGCGCGGCGGCGACGCCCCAGCGGTCGCCGAGGTCGCGGAAACCGTCGAGAGCGCGGGCGGCCAGTTCCTCGACGGCGGCCGGGTCGCCGATGCCGCGCTGGACGTGGGCGAGCAGCCACTGCGCCTCGGCCAGCGCCGCCGGGTCGTCGAGGTCGTCGTGGAGCCGCAGGGCCGCGCGCCCGGCGGCGATCAGGTCGCTCCCCTCGCCCGCCAGCATCGCCAGCGCCGCCTGCCAGGTGACCGCCTTGACCCGCTCGGCCCCGGCGGGGGCCTCGGCCAGGACGGTGTCGAAGGAGCGCCGGGCCTCGGTGAGGCGGCCGCGCAGCAGCCAGTACCAGGCCAGGGCGTTGACCAGTCTCAGCGCGGTCCCGCTCGGAGCGTGCTTGAGAGCGGCGCGCAGGTTGGCGCCCTCGGCGTCGAGGCGTGCCAGCCACTCCCGCTGGCCGGGCCCGCGCAGGTGCGGGGCGGCCCGTTCGGCCAGCGTGAGGTAGTAGGCGGCGTGGCGCTCGCGGACGGCGCCGAGCTCGCCCGCCTCGCCCAGGCGCTCCAGGCAGTAGGCGGCCACCGACTCCAGCAACCGGTAGCGGCCGTCGCCGGTGACCAGGACCAGGGACCGGTCGACAAGCCGGGCCAGCAGGTCGACGACGTCCAGCCCCGGGTCCGCGCAGACGGCCTCGGCGGCTTCGAGGGTGCACCCGTCGGCGTGTACGGCGAGCCGGCGCAGCACCGTCTGTTCGGGCCCGTCCGCCAGCGACCAGCTCCAGTCGATCATCGCCCGCAGGGTCCGCTGGCGCGCCGGAGCCCCCCGCCTGCCGGAGGTCAGCAGCCGGAACCGGTCGTCGAGCCGGGCGAGCAGCTCGTGGACGCCCAGCGCCCGCACCCGGGCGGCGGCCAGCTCCAGGGCCAGTGGGATCCCGTCCAGACGGCGGCAGATCAGGGCCACGGCCTCGGCGTCGTCGTCGCCGAGGGCGAAGCCGGGGGCGGCCGCGGCGGCCCGGGCGACGAACAGGTCGACGGCGTCGGAGCGCCACCCGGACACCGGCAGGGCCAGGGGCGGGACGCTCCACAGGGTCTCGCCCTGAATGTCGAGCGGTTCCTGGCTGGTGGCCAGGATGCGCAGCCCGGGCGCGCCGCGCAGCAGACGCTCGCTCAGCGCGGCGGCCGCGTCGATGACGTGCTCGCAGTTGTCGAGGACGAGCAGCAGCCGTTTCGTCCCCAGGGCCTCGGCGAGCCGCTCGGCCGGCGGGGACGCCGGCCCCTCCTCGCGGATGCCGAGCACGGTCATGAGAGATTCGGCGGGGTCTCCGCCGGCGGCCAGTTCGGCGAGCCACACCCCGTCCGGGTAGGCGGCGGCGGCCTGGTGGGCGGCCGCGATCGCCAGCCGGGTCTTGCCGACGCCGCCGGGCCCGGTGAGCGTCACGAGCCTGTTGCCCTCCAGCAGCGTGCGCACCGAGACGACGGCCCCGTCCCTGCCGATCAGCTCGGTGAGCGGCGCGGGCAGGTTCGTGCGGGGGGCGGGCCGCGCGGGCGTGGACGTCAGGGACCGGTCCTGGCGCAGGATCGCCTGGTGGAGGGCGGCGAGCTCGGGTCCGGGGTCGAGGCCCAGCTCCTCGGCCAGCCGCGAGCGGAACTCGGTGTAGCCGGCCAGCGCGTCGGCCTGCCGGCCCGCTCGGCAGAGGGCGAGAAGGTGGGCCGCGCGCAGCCGTTCGCGCAGCGGGTGGCGGGCCACCAGATCCCCGAGCTCGCCGATGAGCATCCCGTGCTCACCCAGCGCCAGCCGCGCCTCCGCCTGCTCCTCCAGAGCGGCCAGCCGCGACTCCTCCAGCCGCTGGACGGCCGCCCTGACGAACTCCTCGTCGCCGAAGTCGGCGTAGGCGGGCCCGCGCCACAGGCCGAGCGCGTCGGCCAGCAGCCGGACCCTGGTGTGCGGGTCGTCGTGGTCGCGGGCCTGCCCGGTCAGGGCGGTGAAGCGTCCGACGTCGTCGGGCACGGCGCGCAGCAGGTAGCCGGCCGGGCCGGACACCACCAGGTCGCGGCCGCCCGGCTCGGCCGACTCCAGCGCCCTGCGCAGGTGCCACACCTTGTTCTGCAGGGCGGCCGCCGGGTTGGCGGGCAGCTCGCGCCCCCACAGGTCCTCGGTCAGCCGGTCGGCGGACACCGGCCGGCCGCCGTGGATGAGCAGGTCGGCCAGGAGCGCGCGCACCTTCGTCTCGGGGACGGTGACCGGCTCGCCTCCGGCGGTCTCCACCAACAGTGGACCGAGCACCCCGAAACGCATGCCGATCACGCTAACGCAGCCGTGCGAGAGCCCGTCGAGAGGGGGACGAGAGCGGCCTCGGGCAACGTGGAGCCCATCGAGATGGGAGTACGACATGGATAACAAGACACCCGTCACCGTCGTCGGGCTGGGGCTGATGGGACAGGCGCTGGCCGCGGCGTTCCTGGCGGCGGGATACCCGACGACCGTGTGGAACCGTACGGCGGGCAAGGCCGACGACCTGGTCGCCAGGGGAGCGGTGCGCGCGGCGACGGTGGCCGAGGCGGTCGCGGCGAGCCCGCTGACCGTCGTGTGCGTGGTGACCTATGAGGCGGTGGACGACGTCCTCGACGCGGCGGGCGGCGGCCTGACGGGCCGGGTGCTGGTCAACCTCACCAACGGCACGCCCGAACAGGCCCGCCGGACCGGCGCGCGCGTCGCCGGGCTGGGCGCGGACTACGTCGACGGCGGGATCATGGCGGTGCCGCAGATGATCGCCGGCCCCGGGGCGCTGATCCTCTACAGCGGCGCGCGGACCGCCTTCGAGACCCACCGGCAGGCGCTGGAGGTCCTGGGCGAGGCCAGATATCTGGACGGCGACCCCGGCACCGCCCCGCTGTACGATCTGGCGCTGCTGACCGCGATGTACGGCATGTTCGGCGGTTTCTACCAGTCGCTGGCCATGGTCAGGGCGGCGGGGATCAAGGCGGAGGAGTTCACGCCGATGGTGACGGCCTGGCTGGCGGCCATGGCCGCGAGCATGCCCGCGGCCGCGGCGGAGGTCGACGCGGGGGAGTACGCCACCAAGGTGTCCAACCTGGCCATGAACCAGGCGGCCTTCCCCAACTTCATCGACGCCAACAGGGCGCTGGGACTCAGCCCCGACCTGTTGCTGCCCATCAAGGCGCTGATCGACAGGGCGGTGGCCGAGGGACACGGCGGCGACGGCCTCGCCCGGCTGGTGGAACTGATCTAGCGCCGCCTCCCCCGGAAGGAGCGGGCGGACCTCGGAGGGGGCGGGCGGACCGGCGGCTCGGCCGCCCGTGCCGGCCGCCCGTGCCGGCCGGTCGTGAGCGGAGGTCCCGCCCACGACCGGCCGGCGCCGGCGCTTCCGGCGTCACCCGGCCGGAGCCTCAGAGGGCGGCGAGGGCCTGGCGGGCCTCGGCGGTCACCGCGCGGCGGGCACCGTTCTCGCCCAGCGTGAGGACGTGCCGCAGCGCCAGGCCGTAGGCCCGGCCGAACGCCTCCTCGGCCGTCACCTCGATGTCCGGCGCCACGCCGACGCCCTCCCAGTTGTCGCCCCTGACCGGGTTGATGGCGCGGCCCGAGGGGACGGCCGACTTCAGGTGCGGGCCGACCCGGTAGCGGGTGCCGGGGTTGGCGCCGCCCATGGTGCGTTCGCCGATGATCACGGCGCGGTCGCGGGTCTGCAGGTCGTAGGTGAACTCCTCGGCTGCGGAGAACGTCAGCGAGCTGGTCAGGACGTAGACCGGCCGGTCGGGGCCGAAGCGCGGGCCGGGGACGTAGGGCAGGGTCCAGGACTGCTGGGTGCCGCCGGTCTCGCGCCGGTAGATGGAGTTGAGGTGGGTGGGCTCGTCGAAGCCGAAGAGGTAGCTGCAGATCAGCGCCACCATGCCGGGGGAGCCGCCCCGGTTGCGGCGCACGTCGAACACGAGCGCGTCGGCGTCGGCCACCAGCGTCATCGCCGCCACCGCCCGGTCGCCGGCCACTTCGGGCCAGTGGAACGCCGTCGTGTCGATGTATCCGATGTTCCCGGGCAGCCGCTCCACGCGGGCGAAGCCGTACCCGGACAGCGAGATCTCCGCCCGGTACAGGGCGGCGTCGAACGGGTCGTCGACCGGCACCTCGTCGATGCTGTGGATCAGCCGCAGGTGCTTGTCGCCGTTGACCGACTGGAGGTCCTCGGTCACGGCCGCGGCGAAGGCCTCATCTTCCGAGATCCCGGCGTAGGCGCCCGCGGCCAGCCGCTTCCGCAGGATGTCCGCGATCTCCACCCCGATCTCGGGGAAAACGTAGTGTTCGACCAGCTGTGCGCAGAGCGCCGTGATCTGTGGTGTCCAGTCCATGGTCACGGACTCTAGTGTTCCGGCGACATCTTTGGATCTTCCGGGCGGGCACCGGGCAGGCTGGTCGTCAATTAACGGAAGTGCTACCGTAATTCATGAGAATTGATAGTAGCACTACTGGTGACAGTCGAGAATCACTACTGGACGTCGCGGCCCTGCGGGCCGACACCCCCGGCTGCCGGGAGGTGGTGCACTTCAACAACGCCGGCTGCGGCCTGCTGGCCGCACCGGTGCTGGCCACGATGCTCGACCACCTGAACCTGGAAGCGCGCATCGGTGGCTACGAGGCGTCGGCCGCCCGCGCCGAGCAGGTCCGCGGGTTCTACACGGAGATCGCCGCGCTGACCGGCTGCACGCCGGACAACATCGCCTTCGCCGGCAGCGCCACCCACGCCTACTCCACCGCCCTGTCGGCGATCCCGTTCGAGGCCGGCGACGTCATCCTCACCACCCGCAACGACTTCATCTCCAACCAGATCGCCTTCCTGTCCCTGCGCAAGCGGTACGGCGTGCGGGTCGTGCACGCCCCCGACACGCCGGACGGCGGGGTGGACGTGGCGGCGATGGCCGCGCTGATGCGCTCGCACCGTCCTCGGCTGGTGGCCGCCACCCACATCCCCACCAACTCCGGCCTGGTCCAGCCGGTCGCGGAGATCGGCCGGCACTGCCGCGAGCTTGACCTGCTGTATCTGGTCGACGCCTGTCAGTCGGTCGGTCAGTATCCCGTCGACGTGGCCGAGATCGGTTGCGACCTGCTCACCGCCACCTGCCGCAAGTTCCTGCGGGGCCCCCGGGGCTCGGGCTTCCTGTACGTGTCCGACCGCGTCCTGCGCGCCGGCTACGAGCCGCTGTTCATCGACATGCACGGCTCTCGCTGGGTCGAGCCGGGCCGCTACCAGCCCGTCGAGTCCGCCGCCCGGTTCGAGGAGTGGGAGCTCCCCTACGCCACCGTGCTCGGCTGCGCGGCCGCCGTGCGCTACGCCCGCCAGGTCGGCGTGGACGCCATCGCACGCCGCTCCCCGGCGCTGGCCGCCCGGCTGCGCGACCGGCTCGCCGCCGTCCCCGGGGTGCGCGTGCTCGACCGCGGACCCCGGCTGGGCGCCCTGGTCACCTTCGCGGTCGAAGGCTGGCGGCCGGAGCCGTTCAAGGCGGCCCTGGACGCGCGGAACATCAACTCGGCGCTCAGCTTCCGCGAGTTCGCCCAGTACGACTTCGGCGACAAGGACGTCGACTGGTGCCTGCGCCTGTCGCCGCACTACTACAACACCGAGGACGAGGTCGAGGGGGTCGCCGCCGCCGTCGCCGATCTCGCCGGCCGCCGGGCGGGTGCCCGCTGATGCCGGAGACGGCCGCACCGGCCGCACCGGCCGCACCGGCCGCACCGGCTGGTGCACCTACGGAGAGCCTGTGGCGCGACGGCGACTTCCTGAAGTTCTGGCTCGGGGAGAGCGTGTCGCTGCTCGGGGCACAGGTGACGAACCTCGCGCTGCCCCTGACCGCCATCCTCGCCTTCGGCGCCACCGACGAGCAGGTCGGGATCCTGCGGTTCCTGCAGCTCGCCCCCTATCTCGGGCTCGCCCTGCTGATCGGGGTGTGGGCCGACCGGGTACGGCGCAGACCCCTCATGCTCGCCGCCAACCTCGTCAGGATGTCCCTGCTGGCCCTCCTCGTGCTGCTGCACTGGTGGCATGCCTTGAACCTGGTCACGCTGCTGGTCGTCGCGTGCGCGATCGGCGTCGCGTCGGTGCTGTTCGACGTGAGCTGGATCTCCTACGTGCCCACCTTACGGACCGCGCGGCGGCACGCGCTGACGGAGCTCGCGCGACGGGCTCGGCTGGGTGCTGCGCGACGGGGTGCTGCGGGCGCTGGCGCTGATCGGGTTCTGCTGCAACTTCTCCATGGTCACGGTGTGGACCATGTTCCTGCTCTACGGCACGCGGGATCTCCACCTCGGCTCGACGACCCTCGGCGGCATCTTCGCGACGGCCTCCGTGGGCGGCCTCATCGGCGCGACGATCTCCGGACGGGTCATCGAACGGTTCCCGCTCGGACGCGTCTACCTGGTCGCCCAGTCGGCCCTGCTGCTGGGCCCGACGCTGATCGTCACGGCCGCCGGGCCCCGGCCGGTGATGATCGGGATGTTCGTCCTGTCCTTCTTCGTCACCTACCTGGGCCTGGGCGTCGCCGGGGTCATCATCGTCAGCCTGCGCCAGGCGGGCACGCCGCAGTCGATGATGGGGCGGATGACCGCGGTGTTCCGGACGCTGCTGTTCGGCGGCGCCGCCCTCGGGGGCCTGACCGCCGGTCTCCTCACCGGCCAGATCGGCGCCAGGGGCGCGCTGACCGTGGCCGCGGCCGGCTCCGCCGTCGTGGTCGGACTCCTCCTCTCCCCGGTCAGCAGGCTGCGCGCCCTGCCCGCGGCGTGAGAGGCGGGGCCGGTGACACCGGGGGAGGAGCCGGTGACCGCTCCGCCGCCTCGGGCGGACGGGCTCAGCCGGCGTGGTCCCGGGACGCGAGGAACGCCAGGACGGCGGGGCCGGCGAGGTGGCGGAACTCTTCGAAGTAGGCGTGACGGGCGCCCGGTATGAGGTGCATCAGGGCGCCCGGAATGCGGCCGGCGAGGAGGGGCGCGTTGGCGGCCGGGTTGAAGAGGTCGTCGGTGCCGTGGATGACCAGCGTGGGCGCGGTGATGCGGGGCAGCGCGTCCCAGGCGTCGTGGCCGGCGCTGGCGGCCAGGTGGCGCCGTCGCGCGTGATCCGGCATGCCGGGGTCTCCGACGGTGTGGTGGGGACCGGGGTGGGCGGCCAGCCAGGCAGGGGTGTACATCAGCTCCAGCAGCGCCCGCCGGGCGGCCTGCCGGTCGGGCTGGGCCAGCGACTTCCTGACGGTGTTGTCGCGTTCGACGCCGTGCGCCCCGCCCGGCGAGCTGCATCCCAGGATCAGCGACCCGACCCGGCCGGGGTGCTCGGCCGCCAGCCACTGGGCGACCCGTCCGCCCATCGACGTCCCGTAGACGTGGGCCCGGCCGACGCCCAGGTCGTCGAGGATCGCGATGACGTCGGCGGCGAAGCCCCGGGTGCTGTAAGGCAGGTCGGGGCTGTCGCTCGCGCCCGTGCCGCGGTAGTCGAAGGTGATCGTGCGGTAGTCGGCTTCGAAGTCCTGCCGGACGCCGTCCCACCAACGGTGGCTGTTGGCCTGGCCGGCGAGCAGGACGAGAGGCTCGCCCCGGCCGCGGGTCTGGTAGGAGATGGCCGTGCCATCCCGGGTGGTCACCGTCGGCACCGTACGGCCCCCATCATGCCTCCAACCTGATCGCCCGCCCCTGACCGTCGCCCGACCGAGGTCCGGTCGCGGAGACTACCGCACCCGGCGGGCCCTTTGTGTGCATGAGGAGCGACGTCAACGCCCCTGCCCCGAGCTTCGACCCTCCGTACGCCCCCTTCACGGCCTACGCGGTGAACGTCGACACCGGCAAGGCCAGGAAGCTCGCCGCCTACACCGCTCAGGGCCTCTTCCACCTCGTGCTCCCCGGCTTCCCCGGGACCCTGTGACGGGAGGGAGCGGGTCCGGGCCTGCCGCTCGTGTCCTTATATAGGCCGGAAATTGACCTATATCCGTCATAGGTTGGCTCTCGGAGCCGGTCGAAGATCCGGCCGCGCTCCGCTGAGCCGATCGGCAGGAGGAGGACGATGGACACCGGCATGACCCCGAAGAGCCCGCCCAGGGCTCGGGAAGTACGGCCGGCCGGGCGCACGGAGGGGGAGCCCACCGACAATGACTGACGCGTCCGTGCTCTCCCAGCGCACCCTCAACCGCACCCTGCTGGAACGCCAGCTGCTGACGCGCCGCGCCTGTCTTTCCGCGCTCCAGGCCGTCGAGCACCTGGTCGCGATGCAGGGGCAGGAGCCCAACTGGCCGTATGTGGGCCTGTGGACCCGGCTGGCCGCCTTCCGGCACGACGACCTGACGGCCCTGCTCCACGACCGCCGCGTGGTGCGCTCCACGGTGCTGCGCAGCACCCAGCACCTGATCGGCGGCGACGACTACCGTTGGCTGCGGCCGGCCGTCCAGCCCGTTCTGAACCGTACGGCGCGGGCGGCGTACTTCGCCCGGGAGACCGCGGGGTTGGACCTCGCCGAGCTCGCCGCCGCCGGACGGGAACTGCTGGCGGGCCGGACGCTCTCCCGCCGGCAGCTCGCGCGGCTGCTCACCGAGCGCTACCCGGGCCGGGACGGCCGGGTGCTCGCCGGGGCGGTGGAGCTCCAGGTGGAGCTGGTGCACCCACCGCGCACCGGCGCCTGGGGCGGCTGGGGCAACCGTCCCGCCATCTCCGTCACCCTGGCGGAGACGTGGCTCGGCCGGCCCATGGAGGCGTCACCGCACGTCGAAACGGCGATCGGCCGCTATCTGGCGGCGTTCGGCCCGGCCGGTGTCATGGACGTCCAGGCCTGGTCCGGGCTCACCCGTCTGCGCGAGGTGATCGACGGCATGCGGTCCCGGCTGCGGGTCTTCCGTGACGAGCGGGGCAGGGAGCTGTTCGACCTGCCCGGCGCGCCGTTGGCCGAGGCGGACATGCCCGTCCCGGTGCGTTTCCTGCCCGCCTTCGACAACATCCTCCTCGGCCACGCCGACCGGACCCGGGTGATCGGCGACGAGGACCGTAAGCGGGTGATGCCCGGCGGCGCGATGGTACGGCCCACCTTTCTCGTCGACGGTTACGTCCGCGGCGTCTGGTCGATGAAGGACTCGACGCTGCTCATCTCCCCGTTCCGGCCGCTGTCGGCGGCGGATGCCACGGCGGTGCTGGGAGAGGCGGAGGATCTGCTCGCCTTCGTCGTGCCGGACGCCTCCACGTGGGACATCGCATTCGCCTGAGCCCGCCTGAGCCCGCCCGGGCCCGTCTGAGCGAGGTGGGGCCGGCGTTGCCCGGGATGTCCGTGGCACTAGAGTCAAGAATGTGACTGCCGGGTCGGCCATGGGCCAAGAGCGAGTGGGGCACCCGGCCACGGCGCCGGTGCCGGGCCTGCCCGGGGTCCGCGTGGACGAGGGCCTCTGGCGGATCCGGTGAGTCTGGATGCTCCCGGATCGTGATGCCCGTTCCCCCGCCGGCCGCCGCGCCGGAGTGCCTGCCGTACGCGCTCCGCGAGGGCGGCCGCGATGCCGACGGCGGGAAGTGGTCGGCGCGTCGTCCGTAGCGGCGGTGGAGCCGGCGAGCCAGGCCACGGGCGGCCCGCCCATCCGGCCGATGCCGGCCCGGCCGCCCACCAGGGGTTCCAGAGCAGGGCTGTCGCGGGGGGCCAGGAACGGTGAAGGCGGGTCTTGACCGGTCGGTGGTTTCAGGATCGCCGAAGGCCGCACACTCTGCGAGGTCATCCCTTCAGCGCCCTGGCCGGCGGCACGGCGGACAGCGCCGCCGCGTGGATCATCACTCCTGCGGTTCTCCGACGATGGCGCGCAGGGCCGCGACATGCGCGTGGTATGCCGCGCGGCCGGACTTGGTGAGCGAGAGCCAGACGCGCTGCCGGGTGTCGCGTACGGCCTTGGCCTGCTGCACGTATCCGGCGTCCATCAGCACGCTGACATGCTTGCTCAGCACCGAGTCGCTGACCCCCAGCCGCTCCCGCACCAGGCCGAACTCGACCTGCTCCGCCGGCTCCAGCAGTGCGCATATCCGCAGCCGGTTCGGTGCGTGGATCGTGGCGTCGAAACCGTCCTGGGCCCTGTCGGTGACCTTCACGCCGAGATCCGCGCCCGCCGGTTGTGGAGGAGGCCGTATCCGGCCGTCCAGCATCCGCCCACCGCGGCCGCGACCACCCAGACCCAGCCCCACCTGGCGTCGAGGATCTCGCCGGCGATCCAGAGCGCGGCCAGGGGTGTCGTGAGAACCAGTTGCTGGCCGAGCGTGAGGTGCCGCGGCGCGATCCCGGACCGGCTGACCTGCCTGTTGTAGACGCGCTCGGTCACCACGTAGCCGGCTGTCACCACTGCCACGGCCAGCAGTGCCAGCTCAGGGGCGATGACGTCGATCTGGAACAGCATGACGCCGGCCACCAGCAGGCCCACGGCGGGGAAGAACCATGCCGGGACCGGGCGGTAGCCGGCGGCACGGGCCTGCCCGGCCGTTTCCAACGCGGCGGCGGCCTCAGTGGGGGAGGGGCGCTCGAAGCCCTCATCTGTTTCCATATCGGAAACAGTCGCTCAGACTTTCCAGGTTGTCAACACTTGACTTTCCATAATGGAAACCAGATGGGCCGTGATCGCGCAACAGGTGACGCCGGAGGAAGGCCGGGCCGCGTCCGCCGAGGACGGCGCGCAGCACGCCCGTCGCTTTTGGCTCCATGCCATGCGGCGTGCGGAGCCGGCTCCTGTTCTGTGGATCTCAGCGCAGCCGTAGCGGCAGGCGGGCGATGATCATGGCTGAGTGGTGGCGACTGGCGAGCTTGTCATGGCGGGTGGCGATGCCGTTGAAGTGCTTGAGCCGGTTGAGGCGGCGCTCGACGACCTGGCGCCCGGCGGTGATCGCGCCGTCGGCCACCGCGTTCGGGACCGGCGGATGGCAACGGGGCGATGCGCTCCCGGGCGCCATCGATCGGTTCGACGTTCGGCGATCCATGAAACAGGCCCGGAGACATGCGGATGGACCGACCCGCTCCCCGGCGCAGGCCCGGCCTTTCCAGCGGCGGGCCGGGGAGGACGTCCCGCCTCGAATGCGAGTTCGGCGAGAAGCACGGCTGTGCCCGCGGTCGCTGTCTCAGCGGCCATCACCTTGCACCGACAACCCCTGACGGACCAACAGGCGTGATCATCGGTCACGCATGGCACGGATCAGTACGGGCGTCGCGGCCAGCAGCGCGATCCCTCGCAGCACACCCGCGACGGGGTAAGGCGCGCGCAGCCCGAACGCGTGTGCCACCAGTCCGCCGGCCAGTGCTCCGAGCGGGATCAACCCCCAGCCGAGCATCTTGTAGACACTGTTCACCCGGCCGAGCATCTCGGACGGCACGATCTGCTGCCGGAGGCTGACGGTCACGATGTTCCAGAGCGTGATGACGGAGCCGTTGACGGCCAGCAGGGCGCCGAGCACGATCGCGTTCGGGCTCAGCCCGATCCCGACGAAGACGACGACGTTCGTGGCGAGCGCGGTGAGCAGTGCGGGAAGTGCGCCGACCCTGTCGACGACGCGCGCGCTGACCAGGCCGCCGAGCAGGCTGCCGATCGCGGCGCAGGCGAGCAGCAGGCCGTAACCGCGCGCGTCGAGGTGCAGCGTCCGGGTGGCCAGCAGGACGAGTGTGACGTTACCGAGTTGGCCGCAGAAGGTGTTGACCCCGAGCAGGACCGCGAGGGTGCGCAGCAGCCGGTGACGGGCCAGCAGGCGCAGGCCGTCCGCGATCGCCGTGCGCATCGGTGGGTGCTCGACCTGCGGACGCCTCCGCCGGGGCAGTGTCGCCAGCAGCACGGCGGACAGGGCGAACGAGCCGGCGTCCATCCCGAACGGCAACGCCACGGCGACTGCGAAGAACAGGCTGCCGATCGGTGCTCCCAGGAACTGGTGGCCGACCGTTGTGATCGTCTGCTGACTGCCGTTCGCCTTGTGCAGCAGGGGCTTCGCGACGATATCCGGCAAGATCGCCTGCGCCGCGTTGGCGGAGACGACCTCGCACGTTCCCAGCCCGAAGGCCATGATCGCGAGCGCCGGGATGCCGATGTGTCCGAACGCGGCAAGGACCGCGATGACGCTGACGATCACTGCCTGGATCGCCCGCGAGCGCCACATGAGGCCGATGCGGTCGTACCGGTCGACAAGCGCGCCGGCGGGGAGCGAGAGCAGCAGCCATGGTAGGTACGTCGCCGCGGATACGACCGACACGAGCCGCGGGTCGCGCGTGACCGTGACGGCCAGCAGCGGAACGGCCGCGGCGAACGCCCCGTCACCAACGGTGTTGATACCCGTCGCCCACCACAACCGCCAGTAGGCCGGAGACAAGCGTGGCCCGGCGTCGGTCTGCGTCCTGTCCGGCTTCATGCCGGGATCTTCCGGCTGCGGACAAGGCCCCGACACCATTTAGGCCATTGCTACATAATCAATCGATGGCCTTGAGAGTCGATCTCGGTGTGGCCGAGCTGGCGGCGACGCGATTTGCGATCTCACCGCTGTCGGAGACGGTGGCCGGCCTCCAGCAGTTGAGCGGCCGCGATCGAAACCCGCTCAACCTGCGGTGGCTGCGATGGGCGGTGGACGAGCTCGCCGGGCATCCACTCGGCCTGTCGCGTACCTGGCCGCTGATCGTGAGCGACCAGCCGAGCTGGCCGGAGTTCCTTGTCCCCGCTCCGCTCGACGCGGTGGCGTCGATAGAGGACGACCTGGCCGCGCTGCGACGGACGACGCCTCGTCAGGTGCGGAGCAGCCTCCGGCGGGTGTTCGGCGGAGAACTCCCTGACGCCGCCGCCACGCTCGCCGCACAGCCGGCGGCAGGCCTGCGTACGATCTCCGCGGAACTGCGTGCGGCACACGACCGGCTCATCGCGCCGCACTGGCCACGGATCCGAGCCGTGCTCGATGCGGACGTCATCCATCGCGCCAAGCAGTTGGCCGCGGGCGGTGCCGAGAGGCTGTTCGCCGACCTGCACCCGGATCTACGCTGGTGCGATGGCCGGCTGGTGCTGGAGGAAGCGTGCCGGCGGACCGACCGCGTCGTGGATCGCGGCCCGGGTGGTCTGGTCCTCATGCCCGTCGTCCTCGGCCCGCCCCACGTAATGATCAAGAAGAGCACATCCACGCAGACCACCGTGCGGTACCCGGCACGAGGCGTCGGCACGTTGTGGACCGCGGGAACGCGGCCGCCGGCAGGTAGCGCGGTCCGGTTGCTCGGTCGGGTGCGCGCCGAACTGCTGGAGGCGCTGCGCTCGCCCGCAACGACGACGGACCTGGCTCGTGCGCTCGGCGTCACGCCCAGTGCGGTGTCGCAGCACCTTGGCGTGCTGCGTGAGAGCGGATTGGTCGCGCGCGAGCGATCCGGGCGCAACGTCCTGTATATGACGACCGCTCTCGGGGCGTCCCTGAGCGGGACACCTACCTAGCGCTGCTCCGCAGAAGTTCGTGGAGGGGTGTTGATCAGATGGCCGATCCGCTGAGGTAGCGGTCGCCTGTGCAGTCGAGGGCTTCTTCCGGGGAGCCGGCGGGCGGTCCGCTGGGCAGGATGTTGTCCTTGTAGCTGTCGCTGCCGGTCAGGTAGAGCGCGAAGCCCCAGGTGTGCAGCACGCCGGTGAAGCGCAGGCGGCACAGTGGGACGGTCTGCTCGCCGGGCGATTCGGCTGCCAGGTAGGCGAATCCGGAGCGGAAGCGGACCGTGATGGCGTCCACGCGCGGCCAGCGTTCGCGGGCGTGGCGGTTCGGGCGTTGGCGCAGGTGGTGCTGTATCGACTCCGATGGGTTGCCGGGTGCGGCGGCGGCCCGCCATGATCGTTGGCCGTGCGTGGTGGGCGACGGGCGGGGACAGCGGTTGCGGTGGCGATCGATCGGCAGGACCGCGAGCGACTCATGAGGACGGTGGCTTCGGCCGAGTCCGAGGTGCGGGCGGTGTCGCGGGCTCGGATCGTGCTCGCGGCGGCGGACGGGCTCGCCAACGGCGCGATCGCCCGGGAGTCGGAGGTCGGCGTGAATACGGTGCGCAAGTGGTGGGGCCGGTTCGCCGCTCACGGCCCGGACGGCCTGCGGGACGCCGAACGGTCGGGACGCCCGAAGGCTTACGGGCCCGACATGCGCGTGGCGATAGTGGCACCGCGACGAGCGCGCCGCCGCATCCGGAGGTGACCTGGTCGCACCGGACCATCGCCCAGCGGGTAGCCGGCACCTGCTTCGCGCCGGTCGCCGCTTCCCGGGCCGGCCGGATTCTGGCGGATCTGGACTTCAGGCCGCGCAGGGTCCGCAGCCGGCTCACCCGCCGGGACACCCCCGACTCCTGGCGGCGGGCCGGTGTGTGCCCTCTCCCCTGACCCGCCCGAGGGAGCGGTGGTGCTCTCGATCGACGAGAAGACCGCGATGGCCGCCCGCTCGCGCCGCAACCCCGGCCGTCCCGCGCGCCCCGGGGAGCCCGGCGGGAGTTCGAGTATCGGCGCCACGGCACCGCCTCCCTCATCGCGGCTCTCGACGTTCGCAGCGGTGAGGTGCTCACCGAGGTGATCACCCGCAACGACGTGGTGACCCTCACCGCCTTCCTGGGCCGACTCGGCCGGGCGATCGCACCCGGCGAGGAGATCCACGCCGTGCTCGACAACGGTTCCTCCCACACCGCTGAGCACACCAAGGCCTGGCCGGCCGCGCACCCGCGCCGCACGTCCGCCGGACCCCGCCGCCCGCCTCCTGGCTCAACCAGATCGAACTGTCCCTCTCCGCGTGCAGCGGTCTGACAGCGTCGGCGAGGTGTCTATGCGCCGTGGGATGACACCGGCGTCTTCTCGGGCTTCGCGGCCGGCTGCTCAACGACCGGTCGCCGGTGCAGCCAGACGAGGGCCGCCACGGTGCCGAGCAGGGCGACCAGGGCGCAGAGTTGCGTCCCGTGGTTCATCGCGGCGGTGAACGTCTCGTTCGCGGCGGCGACCAGTTGGCCGGCCGGACCGGGGGGCAGCCCGGGGGCGAGCAGGCGGGCGGTGATCAGCATCGCGGCGAACACCAGGGTGTAGGCGTTGTTGATCCACTGGAGGTCGGCGGTGGAGGCCGGCAGTGCCTCGGCGAGTGCGGGCAGGGCCGTGTTGAGCTCCACGGCCAGGTCACCCTCCGTGCCGACCTCCCCGACTTCCCCTGGCCCCCACCGGCACTGTCGAACAGATGGCCCGCCGCCTCGGCCGCATCAACCCCTGATCTGTCCGGCGAAGCAAGGCGTCGCACGCTCCAGGCCACGCACAACACCCCGACGGAGCGCGCCCGCTACCTCTACGGTGACGAGTATCGGCCCCGCCTGCGTGCGACCGCGACTGTTGTGGGCGCCGCCGGTCGATTCCACAGCAATCGCCTCGCCCAACTGCGGCTTCCCACAACGAGACCGCCGAACCCCACCGCCGGACCTGCGACGGCAGGCCACTCAAGGTGGCCTGACCAGCCACGATGGCCGGCGTGATCAGCGACTCGGCCCGTAGTGGTGGATCCCCGAGCGGTGGTACCCCCTTACCAGCCCATGTCCTTGGCGACATCTGCCCGCACTGCGGCGACCTCCCCGGCCGTTGCGCCGGTGATGTCGGTGTCCGTCTCGAACCGACCCGGCAGATCCACGAGGGCCCGTTTCTGCGCGGGGTGCCCAGTCGGTTGGAGGCGGCAGCCCCTACGACACCCCTCCACGGACTTGCGCGGAGCAGCACTGGTGCCGCATCAGGCAACGTTTGCCCTGTTGGAGTATGGTCAGCCGATGAACGGCGATGAGCAGCCGGGTCTGGATGAGATCGAGCGGTGTTTCATCGCGGTTCTCGACGGACGGATGAGCCGGGATGAGGCGGACCGCTGGGCATGGCGCTGGATCGCCGATGATGATCACGTCCGGGACGACGTGGCATGGTGGGCATTGAGCCTTCTGCACGGGATCGACCTGCGCAACGGTCCGGATGAGGACTTCCTGCATGACGACGAGCAGGTGCGCCGATGGCTTGAGGAGCTACGGCGCCGTCGAGCCGGATGACATGCCTCCGGTCGCTGTCGCAGGAGCGCATGCCGTTCACCAAAATGATCGAGTGGCTGAACGTGTACGGGTCCGGGAGACTGACGACGCCGAGGGGTGACGGCTGCCGCGGACCGTCCGCCGCGGCACCGGGGCGGCGGACGGGGCGGGAGGGGGCGTCGGCTAGACCCTCCGCATGACGTGCAGCAGGTATTCCTTGCGGTCGAGCGGATTATGGTCGGTCCGCGGCCGTGCCGGGACCGTGCCGGAGACCGGCTGGTAGCGGTTGAAGGCGCTCTCCAGCACGCCCTCGCCGCGAGCCAGCGCCGGTAGTTGTCGCTGCAGTCCGTGCACCCGGGCCGCCGGGATCTCATCTTCCAGCACGCACCACGGGCCCCGCGTCTCCGGCGTCCGCGGTACGGCGCGCAGCCGTGTCAGTACGGGCATGATCTGTCCGAAGGTGTCCACCGGGATCTCGAGGCGGAAGCGGTGCATCGGCTCGTACACCCTGGTGCCGGACCGCTTGAGCGCCTCCGCCACGACCAGCGGCGTCAGGCCGCGGAAGTCCCAGCCGGTGCTCGACATGCTCTTGTCGAAGCTGGCGTGGGCGTGGCTCTGCCGTGGCGCGTAGCCGGAGTGCGTCATGGTGACGGTGCAGTCGGTGACCTGCCATCCGTGGATCCCCTGGCGCAGCGCCTCCTTCACGGTGTCCTCGACGACCTTGAGGAACGCGGGCGGCAGTGCCCCGAGCTCGATCCCCGGCCGGAATTCGACGCCGGCGCCGGTCGGAGCCGGGTCGACGCGCAGCCCGACGGCGGCGAGGAACGGATTGGGTTCCTTGCCCATCGTCTCGACGGCCGCACCGGAGCCGACCGGCCGTTCGACGCAGCTGGTCGTCGTCTCGCGGAACGTGACGTCGAGGTCGAAGGCGTCCGCCAGCGTCGCCTGGATGACCTCTTTCCGATCTCCCCTGCGGACAGCGACGCGCGCCGGACGGCCGTGCCGCGCTCGAAGACGCTGATCGCGGTGACCTTCGCCCCGTCGTCACCGGCGCGTGGCAGCCGGTCCCGCGTCCGGACCGTTCCCGAGAACATGCGGACGTAGGCGATCTTCTCCCCGGCCGGGCCGCGTTCGACCTTGAAGACGGTGCCCGAGACCGGGCCGTCGGCCTCGCCCTCCGCCGCGGGCAGGAACGCCTCGACGCCCGCGCTCAGCGCCTCCACGCCCGCACCGGTGATCGCCGATCCGAAGAACACCGGATGTACCAGCGCCCGCGCGGTCTGCGCCGCGAGCTCGGCGCGGAGCCGGCTGTGGGTGACCGTGGCCTCGTCATCGAGGTACGCGGCCAGGAAGGCGTCGTCGTGGTCGGCGAGCAGTGTCGTCAGCCTGGCGGTGAAAGCGCCGTCGGCCGCGCCGTGAGGTGTGAGGGCGGCGCCGCGCGTACCGAGGTCGCGTACCGATCCCATCGGGACGACCGCCGGGGTCAGCTTCTCGCGGATGCTCCGCAGCACGCCTCCGTACTGCGCGCCACCGCGGTCGATCTTGTTAACGAAAATGAGGGTGGGGATGCGCAGCCGCTGCAGCGTCCGCATCAACACGCGGGTCTGCGCCTGCACGCCCTCGACGGCGGAGATCACCAGTACGGCGCCGTCGAGCACGCTCAGCACCCGTTCCACCTCGGCGACGAAGTCCGGGTGGCCGGGCGTGTCGATCAGGTTGACCGTGACGTCACCGATGACGAACGACACGACGGCGGATTCGATCGTGATGCCGCGCTGCCGTTCCAGCGCCAGGGAGTCGGTCCGGGTGCTGCCGTCATCGACGCTGCCGATCTCGTCGATGACACCGGCGGTGAACAGCAGCCGCTCGGTCAGGCTCGGCTTACCGGCGTCTACATGCGCCAGAATCCCCAAGTTCAACGTTTGCACGGAGCGTCATGTCCTCTGGAGGGATGGAAGTTCTCTGCTGGGGGGACATGAACGTTTCCCGCGTTTTCCGTCTCCTCGGTCGGTCGACTGTCGCCGTGCTGCTGTCGGGAGTACAGCAGACGGCCGCCCGGCGGGACAACCGATTTGTGGGCCGCCCGGCGGCGGCCCCCGGCAGCTCCCCGACCCTGGCGGGGGTGGCCCGTACGGACCGGGTGATGTACTTTCTACGCCCGCCCAAGCGAAGGAGTTCACCGTGCCCGCGACTCCGCAGGAGATCTTCGAGCGTTACGTCTGGTCCGGGATGACCCGGAACGCCGCCGCGCTGGCCGAGATGTTCACCGTGGACGGTGTCTTCGAGGCGCCGCTCGTCCCGGCCGGCCGCGCCTTCCCCCGGCGTCTGGAGGGACGCGAGGAGATCCGCGAGGCGATGGCCGCCTACTACGAGCGGTCGGCGGACGCCGAGCGCTCGGTGAACGTGGAGGGGTCCCGGTACGTGCTGCACGCCACCGCCGACCCCGAGGTGTTCATCGCCGAGATCGACACCGCCCTCGACGGGCCCGGTGGGGCCACGGTCATGTCACTGGTCCAGATCTTCCGCCTCCGCGACGGGAAGATCGCCCAGCTGCGTGACTACTTCGCGCCCGAGCAGGTGGACTGAGACCGAGGGAGTGCCGGCGGTGCCCTGCCCCCGCGGGGGAGGCGTCACCGCCGGCGTCCGTCGCGCCGGACGCCCCGGCGCTCCTGCTCCCGCAGAGCTCAGGGAAGGCAGCCGACGTGCGCGAGGGCCTGCTTCAGCAGGACGCCGTGGCCGCCGGACATCTCCTGCTGCACCAGCGGCGACGCGGCCTCCTGCGGGGTGAACCAGACGAGGTCCAGGGCGTCTTGCCGGGGCCGGCAGTCGCCCGCGACCGGGACGACGTAGGCGAGGGAGACCGCGTGCTGGCGGGGGTCGTGGTACGGGGTGACGCCGAGCGTCGGGAAGTATTCGGCGATGGTGAACGGCTGCGGAGAGACCGGGACGTGGGGGAGCGCCACCGGGCCGAGATCCTTCTCCAGGTGGCGCATGAGCGCGTCGCGGACGCGTTCGTGGTGGAGCACGCGGCCGGAGACGAGGGCGCGGCTGACCGTCCCGTCCGATCCGATGCGCAGCAACAGGCCGACATGCGTGACCACTCCCTTGTCGTCGACCCGCACCGGTACGGCGTCGACATAGAGGATCGGCATCCGCGCGCGCGCGTGGATTCCAGCTCTTCAGGGGAGAGCCAGCCGGGCCTGGCTTCGGTCATTTCGGTCATTGATCGATCGTACTTCCCGCCCGGCTCCGGAGTCGCGATCACTCTCCGGAGTCGCGGTCACTTTCAGGAGTCGCGGCGGGAGGGGGAGATCGCTGACCGGCACCGGAGGCAGGCGCGGCCGCGGCCGAGCCCCGGGGCCGGCGGCCCGGAGCGGGCGGCCCGAGAGGCCGTCACGGCCGGTCGCCGGACGGGCCGAGGGCGTACCGCCTGGGGAGCTTGAACCCGCGCTCGGACAGCAGCAGCCGCAGCCGGTCGGGGTAGTCGGTGATCATTCCGTCGACGCCGTCGTCGATGAGCTTGTTCATCGTCGGCACGTCGTCGACGGTCCACGGGATCACCCTGATGCCCAGGCTGTGCGCCTGGTCGACCATCTCCCCGGTGACGTAGGGCTGGTAGCCGGGGTCGGTCACCTTCCCGTTCTGCGGGAAGCCGTGCACGGGCGAGAACGCGTCGGCGCCGAAGGACTTGACCGCCTTGAGCGGGTCCCCGCCGAAGTCGTCGATGTCGATCCCGCCGAGCCAGGGCGAGGCCCCGGGCCGGCCGGTCTGCAGGAAGTCCCGGTTGGTCAGGGCCACGATCGGCAGGCGCGGTTCCAGCTCCCGCATCCGCATCAGGGAGCCCCAGTCGAAGCTCTGGACGGTGACCTGCCGCAGCAGGCCGGCCCTGCGGATCTCCTCCCGGGTGACCTGGACGAACTGCTCCCTGGGGGCCGTCTCCTGCGGGGCGCCGGCCTCTACCTTGGTCTCGACGTTGAGCATGACGCGGCGCGCGCGGTAGCGCTTGACCAGGTCGAAGACCTCGCGCAGCAGCGGCATCCCCGCGCCGGGGGCCGGCCGCTGCCCGGGGAACTCCGGCAGGGTCCGGGTGCCGCAGTCCATGGTCCTGATCTGTGCGAGGGTCAGGGTGTTGACGTATTTGCCGACGTAGGGGAACTCGGGGTCACCCGGGACGGCGGGGGCGGTGTCCGCGCACTTCCTGCCGCTGACCTTCCGGTCGTGGGTCACGACCGCCTGGCCGTCCTCGGTGATCTGAACGTCGAGTTCGAGCGTGCTGACCCCGATCTCCAGCGCGTTGGCGAAGGCGGGGAGCGTGGCCTCTGCCACCAGCCCCAGCCCGCCCCGGTGGGCCTGGAGGTCGAAGGCGCGAGGGGACCCGCCGTGGATCTCATCGGCCCCGGCCGTCCCGGGCAGCGCCGCCACGGCGGTGCCGAGGACCGTGATCGCCGTGATCGCGCGCCATCTGTTCATCGGGCATCCGTTCCTTCCCCTCGCGGGTGCTGCGGAGGGCCGGAACCTGAGGGGCGGCCGGCCACCGTGACCAAAATCGGCGGCGGGCACGGCCGGAGGGCGTATGGGAGTTGAGCATGAGACGAAGGTTCCGTGAGTAACGGGGGTCACCGATGCGCGTCCCGCCCGGCGGAGCCCGGGCCGGGATGGCGGTTTTCCGCAAGAAACGCAGAGGAATCTCGCAATGGTCCCGGAAGTCGGGTCGTAACTAGCGTCGACGGGTGCTCAGAAACACTCTTGCCGCGATCTCCCTCGCCCTGCTCCCCCTGCCCGGCCACGTCCAGGCACACGACATCGCCCCTGCGGCAGTGGACGCGTTCGTCGAGCGCTACCGCGAGGCGACGGGGCTGCCCGGGGTCGCGGTGGCGATCACCAAGGGGACGGAGGTCGTCCACGCCGCCGGGTACGGCGAGACCGCCTCCGGCGATCCTGTGACAGCGGACGTCCCCATGGCCGTCGCGTCGGTCAGCAAGTCCTTCACCTCCCTCGCCGTCATGCAACTGGTGGAGCGGGGCCAGGTCGGACTCGACAGACCGGTGCGCGCCTACCTGCCCGAGTTCACGATGGCCGATCCCCGGGCAGCGGAGATCACCGTACGGCAGCTGCTCAACCAGACGTCGGGCATGGCCGACCCGGCCTTCCACGAGAAGAGCCTGCCCCAGCCCGGCACGTTGGAGGGCGCCGTGGCACGGCTCAGGACGGCGGAGCTCGCCGCGGCCCCGGGGACCGCCTTCAGCTACCACAACACCAACTACCAGGTCGCCGCGCGGCTCGTCGAGGTGGTGAGCGGCGAGCCGTTCGCGGCCTACCTCGACGCGCACGTGTTCACGCCGCTCGGCATGCGCGACAGCATGACCATCGACACCGATCGGGACCTGCCGGACAGCGCGCGGGGCCATCTGTACATCCTCGGACAGGCTGTCGCCCTGCCGGAGCCGACCGGGTTCGGCAACGGCTCCGGCGGGGTCCTCAGCACCGCCGACGACATGGCCCGGTGGCTGATCGCGCAGAACAACGGCGTCCTGTCCCCCCGGAGCGTCACCGAGATGCGCACCCCCTCCGAGCAGAACGGGCAGTACGCCCTGGGCTGGTCGCTCGGCGAGACCAGGCGTGGCACACCCGTCGTCGAGCACGGCGGCGACCTGTTCACCTCCACGGCCCATCAGCTGCTGATGCCGGAGTCCGGATACGGCGTCGCGGTCATGGCGAACACCGGTACGGCCTTCGCCGACGCCGGCGCCCTGACGGACGGCCTGGTCGCCATGATCGAGGGAGGCGCGCCGGAGATCCCCTCCGGGCCGCCCGTCCTCCTCACCGACGTCGTCTTCGTGCTGCTGACCCTGGTGACCATCGGGCTGGCGGCGCGCGGGGTGGCCCGCTCCCGGCGGTGGGCCGCCCGCCGTACGGGATGGCAGCGGTGGCGGCTGCTGCCCTTCCTGGCGCCGCTCGCGCTGTGCGCGGCGATCGTCCCGGTCTTCCGGGTGCTCGCCCGGGGCGCCGACATCATGTGGATCCAGGTGGTCTACCTCTACCCGACGTTCATGATCTGGCTGGTGACGGCCGCGACCGCCGGTACGGCGGTGGCGGTCGCACGGGTCTGCGGCGCCGCCCGCCTGGTCAGGGCCGCCCGTCGAGATGCCGGGAGGCGTCGCCGAAGCCCCAGGGCGAAGTCTGGGCGATGAAGTCGGCGGGGAATTCCCACGGAGAACCCGGTCGCAGCCGAGCCGGGCCCCTCTGCCGGAGGCCCCCTGACCCGCCAGGCGCGAGACCGGCGATTCCCCCTCAGACACCCCGTTCCCGGGTGGGGCGGGCCGAGATACGGCCGGTCCCGCGTGTCGGCCAGGCCGGCGACCATGCCCGGCCTCCCCGTCGCCTTCAGCGGATCGATCGGTGATCGGCCGCGTGATACTGGCGGATGAGCCACGCGTCCTCGACGCGCTCCGCGACGACGGAGAGGCGTACCGGGTGGACCTCACCGGTGCGGGCGGTGAAGGTCACGTCCGCGAACCCGCCCACGAGCCCCTCGCCCAGCCGGGCGCAGCCCAGCACCTCGACCTCCGCCGTCGCGCCCTCGGCGACAGCGGCGTAGTATTCGGCGATCTCCGCCCGGCCCACGCGCAGGCGCGGGCTGATGCCCTGGAAGAGCGCGTCCTGGCTGAACAGCGAGGCGATCTCGGCCACCCGGTGGCCGTCGAAGGCCCGCTGCCAGGCGCCCAGCAGCCCGGCGACGACATCGGTGCCGGTGACGCCGGTCAACGCCGGCCGTCCAGCCCGCTGTGGAGGGCCTGGTGCTCCCATCGGTGTCGCGGCTGGGTGTGCAGCCGCCAGTAGTGTTCGGCGATGTCGTCGGGGTCGAAGTCGGTGCCGGGGGCGACGGGGCCGGCCACGGTGACGCTGGCCACGTGCACGCCGGAGGCCCCGTAGGCCTGGTCGAGCAGCGTCACCAGGGTGCGGACCCCGGCCTTGCCCAGCGAGAGGCTCACATACTCCACTTTGGGCTCGGGCATGCCTCCGGTGATGAGGAACGAGCCGCCGCCGCGCCGCGCCATCGCGGGCGCGACGTGGGCGGCGGCGGTGAGCGCGCCGACCACGTTGACCGCCCAGGCGTCCAGATGGGCACGGACCGACAGCTCGCCCGGCGCGTCGGCCTGGATGACCGCGGCGTTGTACACCACGACGTCCGGCGGGCCGAGTTCGCCGGCCGCCGCGTCGAGGGCGTCGCGCAGCGCGGTCTCGTCGGTGCTGTCGGCCGTCAGGGTGACGACCGGTACGCCGGTGGGAGCGACGGCCTTGGCCGCGGCCTCCAGCGTCTGGTCACTGCGTGCGATGAGAGCGATCGGCAATCCCTCCCCGGCGAACCGCCGGGCGACCGCCTGCCCGATCCCCGGGCCCGCCCCGATGACCACCGCTCCAGACATCCCTGTCTCCTCTGTTCTCCGCGATCGGTAACAATGGGGACGCTAAGGGGTCACATCAATGTGAGGGTCAATCCTGGAGGAAGCACGTGCGGATCGGCGACCTTGTCCAGGAGACGGGGGTGAACCGGCGGTTGCTGCGTTACTACGAGGAGCAGGGCCTGCTCAGGCCGGTACGGCTGGCCAACGGCTACCGCGACTACTCCGAATCCGACGTCGCCGCGGTGGGCCACATCCGCACCCTGCTCGCGGCCGGCCTGCCCACCACGGTCATCGCCCGGTTCCTGCACTGCGTCCACGACGAGGACGGGCAGATGGTGACGTCGGCCTGCCCGGCCGTGATCTCCAACCTGCAGCGGCAGCGCGCCCGCATCGCCGAGACGATCACCCAGCTCCAGGCGTCCCAGCGGAAGCTGGACTCGGTGCTGGCCGTCGCCCTGCGGCGGCCCGCGCGCGGGCCGGATGAGGCCGAGGAATAGGGCAAGGGGCAGCCTTTCCGGCGGGCCCCAGAATTGGACGGTTGGTGACACGCCTTTCAACGGCGGCCCCGTCCGTCGGACGGGGCGCCGCACCAACGCCTTTTCTGATTCATGGTTCTGTCATGGAGACGGACCGGGCGATAAAGAAGGCGGGGAAATCCGCCGTGCGGATTTCTTACCCGGCGACGGCTCCGGCCGTCCTGGTCGGGGGCGGCGCCGGAACGTGCGGGGAGCGCGGAGCCCGGGCCGGGACCGCCGCGCGCGGGCGCGTCACGACCACGGCGCCGTCGGATACCACGGGATGATCTCTCGGCGGGCCAGCATCCGCACATCCCAGTACAGGAAGGTGAACACCCCGGCGACGATCAGCGACGACGCCGTCAGGACCGCGATCCGGCTCGGCTTGGCCATCAGCCACCGCTGCAACCGGCTGCCCGCGACGAACGACAGGATCAAGAACAGCAGCGTCATGATGACGATGTTGCCGACCGACTGCAGGACGAAGGCCGCCGCGCCGTACAGGGGGTTGCCGCTCTCCGCCGCCTCCCGGAACATCTGCCGGAACAGCGCGAAAGGCCGTCCGATCAGGAACCCGCCGATCAGCGCGCCCATGAACACCATCGGTGCGTTGGGGAAACGCCGGGAGACGCGGGCGAACGGATCACGGACGACGCCGAGCGCGGCCAGCCCCAGATAGAGCATCGCCAACCCGATCAGACCATAGACCACCATCGACTGGATGCCGCGCGGCGAGAGGGTCCCGGGCGTGTTCTGCACGGTCGAGAACTGCGGCATGCTCGTTCCCACGGCCCCGACGATCGCGCCGTAGACGGCGGACACGGTGATCATGCCGATCGACAGCCAGCCCAGCGGCTTCAGCGTGTGGGCCAGCCGGCCCCACCGGCTGCCGACGTTGCCCAGCAGGGGGGCCACCGCGCCGAACGCGGCGATGTTGCAGGCGGTGAACGAGCCGGCGAGCCCGCTGACGAACGCGAACGCGATACCGGCGGCGATGCCGGCGATCGGTGTCTCCTTCGCGTCGTGTCCGAGCAGCGTGTTGGCGACGTTGTCGCCGATCGTCTGGTCGACGAACTCGGCCGACCAGACGATCGTCAGCAGAAAACCCACGAGACCGCTGATCAGGATGATCAGCCCCCGTCTGCGCGGGAACTGCCCGTTGACGAAAGTGGAGGTGGCCGCCTGCGGGGCAGGTTCCCCTGCGCGGCCGAGGGTCCCGGTGGGGCCCTGAATGGTGTCGTCCTGCGTCATGGCCATCTCCTCAAAGGCGCGACGGCAACCTTACGAAACGTGGCTTAAACGATCAGAACTTTAGCTCTGTATCCCGTATGGGGACACTCTTGACTTGGCTTCAAAATAGCCACAACATGCGGCCTTGAGTCGGGTGATGCTTTTTCGAATTTCGTGACCGCCGAAATAATCAGGTATTCCGAAAACCCGTGCTCCGCACCCGCCACACCGACGGCACCAGCAGGGCCGCAACGGTGATGAGAACGGCCAGTGCCGCGCTGACTCCGAGGACGGCGCGTGTGCCGAACACGGCTGCCACGGGGCCGGCCAGGCCCATGCCGAGCGGCGCCGCCACCAGCGCGCCGAGCATGACCACGGAGCTTGCCCGCGCGACGAGCTCCTCGGGAAGGTTCTGCTGGATGGCGGTGGTCTGGATCACGTTGTGGACCACCAGCTGCATACCGGCCGCGATCGCCGCGAGCACCAGGTGCCAGGTGGCGGCAGGCAGCGCCAGGATCGAGGTCGTGCTGCGCGAGATCGAGAGCAGGGAGTTGGCCTCCTGCAGCCGCTCCCTACCGGCCAGCGACATCACCAGGCCCACGGCGGCTGGATTGAAGAAGGCGGCTCCCGTGCCGGCGATGAGCTGCAGCGCCACCAGCATCCAGAGGTGCGCGGCACCCGTGATCACAAGGGCCGCGGTGGCGCCATGCGCCAGGAAACGCGTCATGTCGGCGAGCAGCATGACGCCGCGGCGCGAGAACCGGTCGCCGAGCGCACCGCCCAGGAGGGTCAGTGCGATCACGGGTAGCCGGGTGCTCAGCACCACGATCCCCAGATCCGCCGGGGATCCGGTGAGGTGCAGCACGGCGAACGCGATCGCCAGAGGGGTCAGCGCGTCCCCGAAAGCAGAGGCCGTCTGCCCCAGGTAGTAGTGGCGGAAATCCCGCTCCGCCAGGGGCGCGGCCACCGCAGAGAACGACTTCACGCACCACCGCCGGCGTCCGCGGCGGAGTGGGCACGAGGTGCGGCGGTCCCGGGCCGGCTGCCTGCCGGCCGGCCGCTGTCGATCCGTTGCGAGTCATCCACGCTCAACCGGTCGGCATCGGGCACCGTGCACCTCTTCCGCAGTTTTCTCATCGGCCCCCGGGACCGGCCGCGGGGACGGCGCCCCAACGCCGTCGCCGGGGCCGGCCGGGGATGTCCGTGGCACCCTGCCACCCCCCACCGACAATTCGCCGCCCGCGCCGGCGCGGCCCGCCGACCGGGGTGACCGGCCCGTGCGGAGGCCCGCGGCCGTGGGCGCGACCGGCCTCAGCCGCCGGTGTTCACCGAGATGCCCAGCAGCTCCCCGGCCGTCCAGGATCGGGTGTTCAGCGAGTTGAGGGCTGAGACGATCCGCCTCTCCTCGTAGCCGAAGTGCGACTCCAGCAGGGCGGCCAGGCCGTCCAGCTCGGCTCGCACCCGCTGGGCCCCGGCCCGATCCGCCTCAAGGCGGTCGAGCAGTCCTTCCAGACTGCGCAGGATCTCCGCCACCAGATGGTGATCGCGCTCCAGTTCCTCGAGCACGGGGCGTAGTTCGGGGAACTGCTCTGCCAGGACGGGGAACGCCCCGCCGTCCTCGCCGGAGTGATGCCGGCTCAGTGCCGAGCAGAACGTCAGGCAGTGCGCCCGCAGCTCCCGCGGCCGCCCGCCGCGGCCGTCGAGGTAGGAGTCGACGTCCTCACGGAGCCGGGCCAGCTCCTCGCGGAGCCAGAGGTGAATGTCGATCAGCTGGGTGCCGAACGCGGTAAGGCGGTCATCGGGGCCGGGAGGTGTCTCCGCGGGGACCGCGGACGCGTGGTCCGGAGCCGGGGTGGTCATCAGGTCCGGTCCTGCGCGACGGGAACTTGGCTGATCCACTCCGAGACGCGGCGGAGCAGAATGGCGGCGACGGGCAGCGGGGTGGCGGACAGTACGGCCGCGTGGAAGGCGTGGGGCATGCCGTCGTAGATGTCGAGGTGGACGCTTCCGCCGGCGGCCGAGACGGCTCCGGCGAACCGCCGCGCGTCGTCGAGAAGCACCTCCTTCGAGCCCACCATGAGCAGGAGCGGCGGCAGGCCGTGAAACTCGCCGTGGAGGGGGGACTGCGGCGCTCGGTCCGGACGTGCCCCAGCCAGATACTGGGTGCGGACGTGGTCGAGTACGGCCCGGTTGACGACGTCCTGGCCGTCGTTGGCGTCGATGGACGGGCTGGACAGAGTGAGGTCGGTCTGCGGAGAGACGGCCAGCGCCGCCGCGGGGAGGGGGCCGCCCGCCTGCCTGAGCACCAGCAGCGCCGACAGCACCAACGTGGCACCGGCGGACTCACCGGCCAGAACGATCCGTGAGGCGGGCACGCCCTGGTCGAGCAGGCTCCGATAGGCGGCCACCACGTCCTCGAGCGCGGCCGGATACGGGTGGGCGGGGGCGAGCCGATAGCCCACCGCCAGGACAGGGCGGCCGGTCATCTGGGAGAGGCGGTAGGCCATGATCCTCTCCAGGTGAGGGTTGGTGTACTCGAATCCGCCCCCGTGCACGTAGATCGTCACCCCCGTCCCGACCGCCGTCCGGCCTGCCGCATGGCGGGAGGCGGTGACCCACTCGCCGGGAACGCCGCCGGTGTGCGGCAGGACGGGCGTGCGGTCGGCGTCGGCGGGCAGGACGGGGGGACTGGACTGCAGGGCCCTCATCTCCGCCATGACCGCGGCGCTGTCGTCGGGGGTGGCGGGGATGTGCGTGAGGTTCAAGCTGTGATCCGTTCTGTTGGGCAGGCAGCCGGGCATGCTCCATGCATGGGGGAGACCTGCGGGTGTGCGCGGTGATGGTGAACGACTGCGATACGGGCAGGGGGAGCCGTCGCATGCCGGCCCCGCAGGGTGGGGAGACCTCGATGAGCACGCGGGGCGGTGGACCGTCAGCCGGTCACTGATCGGTCGGATCCAACGGGAGCTCGCGTGCGAGAGCGGTGCTCAGCACCATGGTGCACGGGGACGACGCGCGGGCGCCGATGCGGTCAGGCGCGGCCTGTGAAGTATGAGTTCACGACATTATCCCCTGCTACGTTGCCTCCATGCCGCCGCCGTCCTCCCGGCCGGCGGCACGCGACATGCAGATCATTACAGACGCTCACGCCGGACGCTGTCAAGGCGGACGTTCTTCGACCCCCCTGACCTATCTGGCATCCTCGACCTGCCCGGCCTGCCCGGAGGACCACGGCCGCTCGGTGACCCGGCCCCCTCCCACACGTGATCTTCGCCGACCGGCTAGACCACCTGCTTCTCGGTGTCGGCGGCGGCCCCTCCAGGGGTGCCGGGCGCGTTGGGCGCGGGTGCCGGCCGGGGGCTGGAGCGGTGGGTGAGCTCGGGCAGAAGGGTCAGGACGCCGAGCGCGGCCAGCGCGGCGCCCAGCCACAGCGGGGCTCGCAGGCCGAAGTCGTCGATGGCCACTCCTCCGGCGAAGGAGCCGATGATGACGCCGAGGGTGATGAAGGAGGAGTGGACGGTGTTGACCAGAGGCCGGGCATTGCCGGTGCGCTGGACGCGGGTCGCCATCGCCGGGTTCATGGTGACGCCGACCAGGCCGATGCCCAGCATGAACACCACCGCGAGGACGCTGAGGTGGGCCAGCAGGGCGAACCCGGTCAGGAAGACCAGGTTCAGGGCCAGCCCCCACAGCTGGACGCTGACGGTGTGCCGGTCGGCGAGGCGTCCGACGATGTTGTTGCCGATCACGGTGGCGGCGCCGTAGGCGATGAGCAGAAGCGGGACGGTCCCGGCGCTGAACCCGGTGACCTGGGTGAGGATCGGGCTGAGGTAGCTGAAGGCGGAGAAGGTCGCGCCGATGATGAGGGTGCTGGTCGCGAACACCAGCCACAGCTTGGGACGGGTGAAGACGCGCAGCTCCTCCCGGAGGTCGCCGCCGCCGCCTCCGGCGTGCTCCAGCCGGGGCATACCGATCATCGTGGCGAGCGCGGCCAGGACGGTCAGGGCGCTGACGGCCCAGAAGGCGGCACGCCAGCCCAGGTGTTCTCCGATCAGCGTGGACAGCGGCAGCCCCAGCAGGGTGCCCACCATCAGCCCGTTCATGACCACCGCGATGGCCCGGCCGCGTACGTGCGGAGAGGTCAGCTGGACCGCCAGCGAGACGGCGACTCCGAAGAACGCCTGGGCGGCGATGCCGGTGATGACGCGCGCCGCCATCATGACCGGGTAGGAGGGAGCGGTCGCGGCCAGCAGATTGCCCACCAGGAAAATCGCGAACAGCGCGATGAGCGCCGGCCGGGGGCGCGCTTTCAGCACCGCGATGGTGAGGAACGGCCCACCGGCGGCCATGGCGACCGCGAAGGCGGTGATGAGATAGCCGATCTGCGGGATGGTGGCATCCAGTCCGTCGGCCATCTGCGGCATCAGACCGGCGACGGCGAACTCGCTGGTCACCATGGCGAAGATGCCGAGGGCCAGCAGATATACAGCACGGTGCATGACAGGTGCTCCTGTGTCGGCGGGTTTTGCATCGATCGGTGTAAAATATGGGCAGGCGGAGGCGCCTGCGGAGGGCCCGCGGTGCGTCGGCGAACGTGGCAGGTCGGGACGTCGGCGCGTCAAGACGTCAAGACGTCAAGACGTCAAGACGCCAGCAGGTCAGCAGGTCAGGGCGTCTACCGCCGTTGCCGCGATGGCCTCCAGGGTGACGCGGTCGGCGCCGCCCTGGGCGGCCACCCGGATCCCCGCGATCACCGCGTTGAGGAACCGGGAGAGCGAGTCCGGGTCCCGTGGGGAGGTGATGTCGCCATCGCGCCGCCCGGTCGCGATGACGGCCTTGAGGGACTCCAGCCGCCGGGCCATGTCCCGGTCCAGCAGCCGGGCGATCTCCGGGTCGCGTCCGGCGAGTTCGACCGTGGTGTTGACGGTCAGGCAGCCGCGGCCGTAGCCGTCCCGCCGGTTCGCGGACTCGGCCTCGATGATCTCGGCGAACAGCGCGCGGATCCGCTCGACGGCCGGCCGCCCCTGCTTCTCCAGGATCTCCAGCTGGGTGGCGGTCGTGGTGTCGATGTAGCGGGTCAGCGCGCGGATGAACAGCCCGTGCTTGCTCTTGAAGGTGTTGTAGATGCTGCTGCGGTCCAGGCCGACGACGTCGCACAGGTCCCGGGTCGAGGTGGCCTCGTAGCCGTTCTCCCAGAAGGCGTGCATCGCGGCGTCCAAGACCCGGTCCTCGTCGAATGTCCGCGGTCGAGCCATGCGGACACGCTACCTTTTTTGCATCGGTCGATGCAATACGGCGTGCGGGGCCTCCGCGCCGGACGGGTCCTTCCGGAGCGCCGGGGCGGTCAGCGGCCGACAGCCGTCCGCACCTCTCCCATCAGGGTGGCCGCGTCGGCCACGGTCCGCTCGATCTGCCGCGCCGACTCGCCGACATGGCCGAGCAGCCTCCGCGCCCGTGCGGCGAAGTCCCGCGGGGCCAGGGGCAGCCGGCCGGCCGAGGCCACCATGCCCTTCTCGTTGATCAGCCACTGGCCTGCGTGGCCGTGCAGTGCCTGACAGGCGACGCCGACGGCGCGGAACAGGCAGCCGGCCGCGTAAGCGGGGTCGACGCCGGCCGCTCCGTACCGCGCCAGCTCCACGGAGAAGTCCGCCTCCCACAGCCCGTCCACGAGCGCGGCGCCCAGCGCCGCGGGATACGCCTGGGTGCTCTCCCGTAGCCCGGTGAGCTCCCCGCCGGGATCGGCCAGCACCCGGCACAGCGCCACCTCGCCGGCATAGGCGTGGGAGTGGAAACCCAGCGGATGGCCGGCCTGGGCTCCGACTTCGTAGCGGCCCTCCTGGCAGCCGGCCCAGACCCGGCGGACCCGGTCCAGGTCGCGGTAGATCCAGTCGACCCGCCGGCCGCCGATGGTCAGCCAGCCGCCGCCGTCGACCCATGGCCCCCAGCCGCCCGGCGCGGTCATTTCGACCTGCTCGCCGGTCTCCTGTACGGCCAGCGCGCGCAGCGCCGTCACGTCCAGGTCACCCCGGTAGTACAGCCCCAGATCGATGTCCGAGTCCGGACGGTGCGTGCCACGGGCCCGGCTGCCGCCGAGCGCCACCGCGACCACCCCGGGGATCTCTGTCAGTCGCCGGGCAAGCGCCTCCAGTGCCACATCGTCCACAAGGACGCATTCGATCACACTCGACGCTCCACCCGCCTCCGGATTCCCCGCGAGAGGACGGTCACGCCCCTGCCGGCGGCAGGGACGCGACCGCCGTCGGACGGCTACGGCCTCCCAGGCTTGCCGGCCAGGAGGAAAGCCTGCGGGGTCTTCTCGGCCTCATCGGGCTCACGCACCAGCCGGGCGACCTCGACGAGCCCGGCCCGGCTCAACAGCTCGGCGACATGGTCGGGCGGAAACCTGTAGACGTCGAGCGACACCGCGTGGCCGTACGCCTGCTCCAGGCGCACCCGCTCGTCGCCGACCTTGAAGGCGAGCAGCAGGTGACCGCCCGGGGCCAGGACCCGGTGGAACTCGGCGAACACCGCCGGCAGCTCCTCCGGCGGGGTGTGGACGGTGGAGTACCAGGCGAGGATGCCGCCGAGCACGCCGTCCTCCAGGTCCAGGGCCGTCATCGAGCCCTCGTCGAAGCGCAGGCCCGGGTATGTCTGACGGGCCACCGCGACCATCCCCGGCGACAGGTCGACGCCGAAGGCGCTCAGCCCGAGAGAGCTCAGGTGCGCTGTCACGCGGCCGGGCCCGCAGCCGAGATCCGCGACCGGCCCCACGGCGCCGCCGGCCTGGACGAGTTCGGCGAACGCGGCGAGCATCGCCCGGTCCAGGGGCTTGCCCGCGAGTTCCGTGCTGAGGAGTTTCGCGTAGTCGACGGCGACGGTGTCGTAGGACGCCCGGGTGGTGTGCAGATACGAGGCCTCGATCATGGTGAGGACAGTAACCCTATGGAGCCCTATGGCGAAGCTGGGTTCACCCGGCCGGTGCGGGCTTCCCGGCCGTCCGGCCGTGCCGCGGGTCCGGTGCCCGGGGCCGCGCGTCGCGCGGGCGGTGCGGAGGCCGCCCGGCGCGACGGCGCCGGAGGCGGAGCCGGACCGGCGGGTTCAGCGGGTGGGAGGGGCGAACTCGGGCTGGTCGAGCAGGCGCAGCCAGCTCCCGTCGGGCTGGCGCCGGACGACCTGCGCGCGGGCGCCGGACCCGTCCTTGGGCGGAGTCGAGGTGAGGGCGATGTCCCCGCTCACCAGCGTCGGCAGCGGCTGCTCCGGCTCGAAGCGGGGACGGCCGGCCAGCACCTTCTCCCACAGCGCGCGGATCGCCTCCCGGCCCACCGTCTGGCCGCCGGGCGGATAGGCCAGCACCGCGTCCTGTTCGTAGAGCGCGGCGACTCCGGCCGCGTCCCCGGCGTTGGACCGCTCGACGAACAGGCGGGTGATGTCTTCGGGCCGCATGGCCTTCTCGTACTCCGGCATGGATCCTCCTGAGATCGGTTTCGGCACTCCCTAGCCTCGCCGCCCACCCACTAGAAGTCCAACAGATTGAACTGCTGATAGCTAGAATCTCTGGTTATGGAGCTGAGGCAGCTGGAATACTTCGTCGCGGTGGCCGAGGAGCAGAACTTCACCCGGGCGGCCGAGCGGGTGCACATCAGCCAGTCCGGTGTCAGCGCCCAGATCCGCCGGCTGGAACGCGAACTCGGTGCCGAGCTCTTCGACCGGTCGGCGCGCACCACCACCCTTACCGTCGCGGGAAAGGCCGCGCTCGAACACGCCCGCGCCGCGCTCGCCGCCGCCGGGGCGGTCGGCCGGGCGGTGGGTGAGGTGACGGGCCTGATCCGGGGCCGGATCACGGTCGGGATGGTCATCGGCTGCACCGTCACGCCGCTGTTCGACGCCCTCGCCGCCTTCCACCGGGCGCATCCCGATGTGGAGATCTCGCTGCTGGAGGACAGCTCCGACCGGCTCGTGGAGGGGGTGCGCGGCGACACCGTCGACCTGGCGCTCGTCGGCGCCGCGGCCGCTGCCCCCGACGGGCTGGAGGCGATGACGATCATCAGTGAGCGGCTCGTCGTGGCGGTCCCGGACGGACACCCCCTGGCGCGGCGGCGCCGGGTCGTCCTGCGCGACCTGGCCGCCTACCCGATCGTGTGCATGCCGCCCGGCACCGGCCTGCGCGCGGTGTTCGACCAGGCATGCGCGGCGCAGAGTCTCCAACCGGTGATCGCGCTGCAGGCCAGCGCCGCCGACGCCATCGCCGACCTCGCCGCCCGCGGGCTCGCCGTCGCCGTCCTCAGCGACTCGATGGCCGAGCACTACCGCGACCGGCTCACCGCCCTCACCATCGACGACGTCGAAATCCCCGCCCTGCTGGCGCTGGTCTGGAAGGGCACGCACAACCCCGCGGTGCGCGAGCTGCTCGTCCACGGCCGGCGAGCGTTCGCCGGGCCCGGCCCTGACCGGGGGGAGAACGGCTGAGGGGCTGTCCCTCAGGGGCCCGTCAGGTGGTGCGGTGGGGGTTGTCGGTGACATACCGCCGCCGGCCGTCCGGACTGCGCCGGACCGGTGACGGGATGGCCGGGCACCGGGACGAGGATCCCCCCGTCGTCATGGACGCGGCCGACGGCGTGGGGTCACCGGTGCTCGTGGCCGCCACGGTGAGGGAGGCGGGACTGTCCGGGGCGCCGACCGAGGATCACCCCTGCGCGGCGGCACGCCGCTGCCGCAGCAGCACGACCTGGGAGTCGAAGGTCCGCGACTCGACGAGTTCGAGGCCGACCCGGTGGCGCTGCTCCCGGAAGACCGGCTTGCCGCCGCCCAGGATCACGGGGTGGACGAAGATCCGGTATTCGTCGATCACGCCGTGCTCGGTGAGATGGGCGGCCAGCGCGGACCCGCCGAACAGCACCAGCGTGGCGCCGGACTCCTTGAGCGCGGTCAGCTCCTCGACGACGTTGTCGCAGATCACCCGGGTGTTCCAGGCGGCCTTCTCCAGCGTGCGGGAGACCACGACCTTGGGCGCCTCCCGCCAGATCGGGGCGAATGCCAGGTCGTGCTCATGCGTCGAGTGCTGCTCGGCCTGCGGCCAGAAGCCCGACATCATGTCCCACACCACACGTCCGTAGAGGAACACCTTGTCGCCGCCGGTCAGTTCTCGGGAGTAGGCCGACAGTTCCGGGCCCATCTGAGGCCAGTCGAACTCGCCGTCAGGACCCTCGATGAAACCGTCGAGGGACTGGTGCACGAAGTGGATGAGCCTGCCCATGATGGCGTCCCGTCTCTGTGGATCTCTCACGCCCTCGGGCGCGCTGTCACCGGGGAGTCGGAGCCGCCGGCGGGTCCTCGACATCCGGCGACAACTTTTTTCCTGTGCTCTCCGCGGCCGAGCGCTCCGGCCGGCGTGCTGGCGGGTCCTGAGCCCGGCCGGAGCGCTCGGCCGGTGAAGGTGGGCCCGACCGCGGGGACGGTCTTGCCGTCGTCCCGGGACAGGCTCTGACGTGGGTGTTTTCCGCCTGGATGGAACAGGGTGACCGGTCGAGGCGAGGGCCGGTGAAATGACACCACCAGATCGGGGCCGGGCAGAAGGCCGGCGCCGGAGAGTCGGAAGGATCCATCCGTATGGTCAGCACGACATCAGTCCGCCGGTTCGTCACAGTGGCCGCTGCCGTCGCCCTCGCGGGCGCCGCGCTGTCGGGCCCTGCCTCCGCCGATCCTGTCGAAGCGCCGGTCGACGACTCCGGCGCGGTCACCGCGGCCGCCACCTGCGGTGACTGGCCATGGCCCACCAACGCCACCGGCAGCTGGACCGAGACCAGAGTCTCTCTGGGCGTCGGTACGAAGGCGGCGGAACTCCGCTTCGGCTATATCGGGGGCAAACAGGCCGGGTGGGCGCGCCTGGCCGGCGGCTACGAGACCGGGGACCTGTTCTGGTTCGACGTGTCCCACGACAAGGGCAAGGGCTGGTACCAGTGCGGTCCTTTCGCATTCGTGAACGGCGGGCACAACTACACCCGCGCCCACTACAGCAGCGCCGATCCCAACCTCGTCTTCCGCGCCTGTGGCAGGGCGAAGAACTCCTCCTCCACGCACTGCACGGCATGGCGCTGAGGAAGGTCACCGGCCGACCGCCTGCTCGTGAGCCGCGGGCCGGGGCCTGGGCTCCGGGCCGCGGCTCACCCGCGGGTCAGCCGGGCGGGTGCTGCGTCCGGTAGCGGCGCAGGAGGCCGGCGCCCAGGTCGCTCAGCTGGTGCAACACCAGGTTGGCGTGGCGGGTGCTGGTGATCAGGCCGGCGTGATGGAGCACCTGGGCGTGTTTGCTGGTGTTGGACAGCGACGCTCCGATGCGGCGGGCCAGCTCGCTGGTGCTGCAGCCCTGGTCGGCGGCGATGGTGTGCAGGACGGTGGCGCGGGTGGCGCCCAGCAGATCGACCAGGGGGTCTTTGCGGCCGGGGGCGGGGCGGGGCCGGCGGGGTGCGGGGTAGACCAGGACGGGAGGGAGCCGCTGGTCGACCAGGGCGACGGGGGTGATCTGGCAGAAGTAGGAGGGGATCACGGTCAGGCCCCGTCCGTGCAAGCGGATCTCCCGGTCTCCCGCGGGGTAGGCGGCCTCCAGGACGGGGGGCCGCCAGCGCAGCACCGGCGCCAGCCGCGCGAGCATGGTGTCCACGCCGTCGTCGGCCAGACGGCGGACCAGGCTGCCGCGCTCATGGCCGAGGGCGGCCTCCATCATCTGCTGGTGGGAGGCGAAGGCCGTGCGGCAGTAGCCGTCCACCAGGCGGCTGAGGCGGCGGACCGAGCGCGGATCGCCGCGGGCCAGATCCTCCAGGGTGGCGGGCAGGCCGGCGTGGCCGCGCAGCACGTCCAGCTCCGCGCGGACACGCGCTCGTGGAGTGCCGGTCAGGGCCTCGATCCCGGCCTGGAGCCCGGTCTGGGCTTCGATCGGTGTCAGGAAGTCGGGAAAGTAGGCCCCCTTCGGGACCAGCGGGAGGAGGACCTCCCGCACCCGGGAGAGCAGCCCCGCCGATGCCAGGTCGTCGCGGACCCGCCGCCGCCAGCCGGTCATCGCCGTGCCGCCGCCGCGTTCTTGCAGGCGGCACAGGCTCATCACCATCTCCCACATCGGATCGGCCCGGGAGGCGATCCGGACACGGGCGAGGTCCTCGGCGGTGAAAACGATCCTCAGAGTGCCCCCGGTCATGTCCTCAGCCTGGCCGCCGCCGATAGCAGACAGATCAATGCCGGGTTGAAGGACGGCGGGAGAGCCGCCCGCCATGCCTCCACCTCCGATGATCAGCTCGAGAAACGCCTGATCAGGATCATCAGCCGGCGCTGGTGATCCTCGCGGCGGAGCCTGCCGTTGCGCATGAGCGTGAGGAGCCCGTGCAGCCCGCTCCAGAAGGTCTCGGTGAGCATCTCCAGATCGTCGTCCCCGGCGAGCGGCCGCATGGTCTCGCGCAGCTCGGCGAAGGCCTCGTGCAGCGCGGCCGGTGCCTGGGGACTGGCGAACGGCAGATCGACGGCGTGGGTGAACATCGCGTCGTACAGCGCCGGTCGTCGCTCGGCGAACGCGGCGTACGCCGCGCCGACGTCGGTGAGGGCCTGCCGCGGGCCGGTCGCCGAGGTGCGGACCGTGCGCAGCTCGGCGGCGAGGTCGGCGAAGCCTTCCACCGCGACCGCGGCCATGATGGCGTCCTTGCCCTTGAAATGGCTGTAAAGGACCGGCTGGCTGTATTCGATCTCCTCGGCGAGCCGCCGCGTGGTCACCGCGTCCCAGCCCTCCGATTCGGCCAGCTCCCGCGCGGCCGTGACGATCAACCGCTCCCGCTCCGCTCGCTCGCGCTCTCGGCGCGTCTGGATCGACATGACTCTGATTCTAGCCGCGCTAGCGTTCCTGTCGAGGCTATGTTAGTTTCGCTCTCGATTCTAGCGCTGCTAGCACAAGGAGAAGATCATGCTCACCGCCCTCGCCTACGGACTGGCTGTCCTGCTCAACCTCTTCATCATCTTCATCGGCGTCCGGTTCTTCCTGGTGCCCCGGGCCGCGGCCGCCGGCTACGGCGTCCCCGCCAAGAAGGGAGGGGACGCCGCCTACCTGACCATCAAGGGCCTGCGCGACTCCAGCTACGGCGTCCTCGGCCTCGCCCTGCTCGCCTTCGCGGGCGCCCACGCCGAGGCCTGGTACATGCTGGTCGTGGCCCTCGTCCCGCTCGGCGACACCGTCATCGTCCTGCGCCACGGCGGCACCAAGGCGGTCGCCTTCGGCATCCACTTCGCCACCGCCGTGGTCGTGCTCATCAGCGCCGCCCTCCTGTTCGCCGTCTGAGAGCTGGATGTACTCGGTCATGAGGTTGGTGACAGTCGGCTGATCGGTGGAAGACCGTCGAGTGCGCTGTGACGCCGTCGGGTGTTGTAGTAGTCCATCCACGGGCCCAGCGCCTGGGCACGCTCGGTGTTGCCGGTGAGGACCCGCTCGATCCGGTCGATACCGCGGACGGCGAAGAAAGCGGGGCGCGGTACGGGAACGCGGCGCAGGTGGCGTCTTTGTCGTCGGTGTGGATCTCGGTGTAGGCCAGGCGGGAGTGGTCGTCGACGGCGGCGTGGATGTAGTCGTACCGGTGGCGGACCGGGCCGGGCATCGCCGGTGTGTTTGTGTGCGATGCCCGCCCGCCGGGTCTCCGTCAGCCGTGCGAGTCGGCCCGCGAACCCGAGAAGGTGTTGTAGCAGGACGGGCCGTTCGGACCGCCGATGCGGACGGAATTGAAGAAGTCGCGGTAGGCGGTGAAGAAATTGCCCTTCCCGCCGGGGGTGGTCAGGGCCGAGCAGCCGCCGTAGTCGGCTTCGGAGTAAAGGTGGATGTAGGAATCTGTGCGATTCCAGTCCGACTTGGCCCGGCCGGCCATGTTGAGTGCGGCGAGATCCGGCGTATCACTCTGGATCTCGATTATGTCGCCCGTGCCGTCAAGGCCGGAGAACAGGCAGTAGTGGTCGTCATGGCATCTGTTGTAGCCATCGGCCGCCTGGGCGGGAGCGCTTGCCAGGGTGGCCAGCGTGACGGCCGCGATCGGTAGTGCCAGCATCTGAAGCTTCTTGCCCAATGTTCCTCCATTGGTGAAACTTTCTTTCGATGACCGGACAAACATACATGTCTCGATCTTGCTGAGGAAGGGGCGATCACCTCTGACTTCGACGCCGCGCCGACGCCCTCGCGCTCCACGGCGCCCCGGCCGGATCGGCCGGACGCCGCCGGGGAGGCGCCGCTCACGCGTCGCGCAGCCGTAGCAGCACCCCGCCGCCCAGCAGCGCCGCGGCGGTCCAGGCGGTGAGCACGCCGAGGCCCGCCCACGGGCTGAGGGGCAGCTTGGACAGACCGGTGGTCGCCTGGATGGCGAGCCCCGCGTTCATCGGTGAGATCCGCCACAGGAGCAGCTGCCAGTCCGGGTCGGAGATCACGAAGGGGAGCACCGAGAGGACGTAGAGCAGGCCGAACACGGCTCCGATGGCCGCCGCCGAGTCCCGCACGACGGTGGCGACGCCAAGGCTGAACAGGGCGATCAGCGCGAGATAGAGCACCGAACCGACGGCCGCGCGGAGCGTCGGCCCGTCGGCCAGGGACAGCGGCGGCTGGCCGTGCGCGGCGGTGAAGCCGTTGCCGGGCAGGATGAGCCGGCCGGCCAGCACGGACCCGAGCACGGCGACGGTCCCCGCGGCCGTCGTCAGGCCGGTGAGGACGGCCGCCTTGGCGGCCAGGACGGTGGTCCGGCGCGGCATCGCCGCCAGGGTGGTGCGGATCATGCCGGTGCCGTACTCGCCGCTGACCGCCAGCACGGCCAGGACGGCGACGGCCGCCTGGCCCAGCTGGACCCCGATGAGGCTCAGTTTGGGGACGTCGTAGCCGCATCCCGCCGGCGGGCAGGACACGGTGGCCGCCGCCGCCGCGCTCGCCGCCGTGGTCAGCGCGATGAGGGCGAGCAGCAGCCAGCCGGTGCCCGGCACGGTGCGTAGTTTCGTCCACTCCGCGTGCAGTTGTTGTCTCACGCGTCCCTCCGGCGGAACCGGAAGACGGCCAGGCCGAGGGCGAGCGCGGCGTAGCCGCAGAGCACGGCGAGACCGGCCCACGGCGCCAGCGGGTAGTAGCCGGCCTGCGGCACGTAGTTGCCGAGCACGTGCGAGTACTCGGGAATGCTCTGCTGGACCGCGAATCCGGCGGCGGGGGTGAGCCGCAGCAGCCACTGCGCCACGCCCGCGGGCAGCACGGAGGCGGTCGCCAGGATGTGGGGCAGCACGATCATCGCGATGGCGGCGGTGACCGCCGGGGCGCTGCGCCGGAACAGGGCACCGAGGGCGAGGGCGAAGACGGCGGCGGCGGCGAGCAGCGCCGCGAAACCGGCCACCACGCGCACCTCGGTGAGCGCGCTCACCGGAAGGACGTAGTTGCCGTTGGCGCGCAGGATCCGCGTGCCGATCGCGACCGACGCCGCGGCGGCGGCCAGCCCGGCGACGAAGGTCACCGCGGCGACCACGACGGCCTTGGCCGCCAGCGTCCGGCCGCGCCGGGGGCCGGCGAGCAGGGTGGTGCGGATCAGGCCCCGCCGGTACTCGGCGGTGATGAACAGCACCGCCACGACGATCACGACGATCAGCCCGGCCAGCGCGCCGGAGAAGGTGTTCTCGATGCGCTGGCCGTTCTCGTCCGGCCCTATGTCGCCGACCCCGGTCACGGTGAACCTGCCGCCGGACTGCTCGGACCTGCCCGGATGGTGGGGCGATCCGTCGAGCTCGGTGGTGACCCCGATGTCGTCGTGGCTCCACGCGCCGCCGGATGCCCGTCCCCCCAGGCTCACCTGGTCGAAGACGGCGGTGGCCTCGGCGAAACGCTCTTCCGCGATGGTCCCGCCGAAGTCGCCCTGGGTCACCGTCAGATCCCCCGGGGAGGCGGCGAACAGCCCGATGCGCACCGTGGAGGGCAGACCGGCCAGGCGGACCGCGCCGACTCTGGTCCACCGCCTGCCGTCGACCGATTCGTAGCCGGTGAACGTGTCACCCGAGCGGACCAGCCGCAGCCAGCGCGGGGACCGCGCCGAGACGCCGCCCGGGCGTCCCGCCGTGTCGTGGACGTAGTTGTGCTGCATCCGCACCCCGTGCTCGTCGGTGACCATCACCGCCGCGTACGGGGAGCCCTGCCGGGTGCTCTCCTTGATGATGACCCCGGCCTTCGCCCACGGCACGACCCCGGGGGCGACCCTCCTGACCCCCGGCGTGAGGTCGGCCAGCCGGATCTGGCCGGTCATGGAGGTCACGCGGACGGTGATGCCGCCGTCCCCCTCCAGCTGCCGGTGCACGAAGTAGAACTTGTCGCTCACCGCCTGGCCGTCCGGTCCCAGCGGGGGAGTGGGGCAGGCGACCTCGACCGGACCCTTGCTGCAGGAGGTGTGGCTGCCCGAGGCTGTGAGCAGCCCGAGCAGCACGATGACCAGCGCCGCGGCCACCATGCCGAGCACCCAGCCGCGGACCGTCCGGAACTTGGTCCACTCCGCGCGCACCAAGTGCGCCATGCCGTCGCGCCCGGCCCGCAGGCCCGAGCGGTAGGGGGTGGTGGTGCCGGCGGTCATCGTGCCGCCTCCTGCTCCGCGGCGGCGCGGAACTCCACCGCGTCCCGGGTCAGCTCCATGTAGGCCTCCTCCAGCGTCGCGCGATGGGCAGCCACCTCGGAGAACGGCACCGCGTTCTGGCCGAGCAGCGCCACGATGCGCTCGGCCGCCGGCCCGGAGACGGTGAGCGTGTCCCGGCCGTTGACGGCCACGGTGGCGCCGGCGCGGGCCAGCACCGCCATCGCCTCCGACCGCGCCGAGGTCCGCAGCGTGACCCGGCCGCGGGACGCGGTCGCGATCAGCTCGGCCACGCCCGTGTCCGCGACGACCCGTCCCCGCCCCACCACCACGAGATGACCGGCGGTGTCCTGCAGTTCGCTCATCAGGTGGCTGGAGACCAGGACGGCGCGCCCCTCGGCGGCCAGCGACCGCAGGAGACCGCGCATCCACACGATGCCCTCGGGGTCCAGGCCGTTGGTCGGCTCGTCGAGCATGAGCACCGGCGGGTCGCCGAGCAGCGCCGCGGCGATCCCGAGCCGCTGCCGCATGCCCAGGGAGTAGCCGCCCGCCCTGCGCCGGGCCACCGGACCCAGGCCGACCCGCTCGATCACCTCGTCGACCCGCTTCGCGCCCAGGCCCTGGGAGTGGGCCAGCCACAGCAGGTGGTTGCGGGCGGTACGGCTCGGCTGCAGCGCGGCGGCGTCCAGCAGCGCCCCGACATGGCACAGCGGCCGGCGCAGGCTCCGGTACGGCCGGCCGCCGACCAGCGCGCTGCCCTCATCGGCCGCGTCCAGGCCCAGGATCACCCGCATGGTGGTGGACTTTCCCGCACCGTTGGGGCCGACGAAGCCGGTGACCTGCCCCGGCGTCACGGTGAAGGACATCCCGTCCAGGGCCGTGGTCTGGCCGAAGCGCTTGCGCAGCCCGGCGACTTCGATGGTTGCTCGCATGCCAGGCAGATTAGGCAGCGGGCGGGGGCGCGGTCGTCCCGCCGCCGAGCCATCTTCGCCGTCACTGGGGTGAGGGACGTCCCGTCCCTCACGTGAGGGACGCCGGAACGCCGGACAGCCGGGACAATGGCCTCTGTGAACTCAGCGGACGACCGGCTCGGCGGATGGGCCGCCGGATGGCGGCGGATCGCCGCGGCTCCGCACGCGCCCGTCGTGGCCGGCGTGCTGCCGGCGCTGCTCGCGCTGGCCGAGTCGATCGCGCATGCCCGGGGCACACCGGCGGCGCATCCGTTCGGACACACCGTGAGCCGGCCGGTGAGCGAGACGGTCGTGCACCTCGGGAGCACGCCTCCGACCGGCAACACCGGCACCGCGCTGTACCTCGTGGTGTTCGGCCTGCTCGGCCTGGCCACCACGCTGCCGATCGCGCTGCTGTGGAGGCAGCCGGCCGCGGCCGCCGTGGCCGTCTCCGCGTCGGTCGTGCTGTCGCTCACGGCCTTCCAGACGCTGACCGTGGCGGGCCTGGGGGCACAGCTGATCGCCGGATACCGGCTCGGCCGCGGCGGACCGTGGCTGCCGGCCGTACTTCTCGCCGCGCCGTTCCCGGTGCTGGCACTGGCCGGCCCGGCAGGCGGCGAGGTGGGGGTCCGCACCCTGCTGCTGGCCTCTCTGGCGCCGGCGGCGGCCCTGGCCGGGATCGCCCGGCGCGCGCACGGCGAGGCCCTGGAGAACACGGCCGCCCGGCAGGTCATCGCCGACACCCTGCTGGAGCACACCGCGCGCGGCGAGCGCGCCCGCATCGCCCGCGAGCTGCACGACGTCGTCGCCCACCACATCTCCATGGTCGCGGTGCAGGCGGAGACGGCCCGGCTGGCCGTGCCCGGGATGCCGGCCGCCGGCGCGGAGCGGCTGTCCGCCATAGGCGACACCGCCCGGGCGGCGCTGACCGAGATGCGGCGGCTGCTCGGCGTGCTGCGCGAGGACGCGGCCGCGGACGCAGCCGACCGGCAGCCCCAGCCGGGCCTGCGCCTGGGGGAGCTCAACCAGCTGCTCGACGAGTCACGGGACGCCTCAGGGACGGGCATCCGCCTCATCCTCCACGGCGCGCCGGTCGTGCTCGACCCCGGCGTCGAGCTCGCCGCCTACCGCATCGTCCAGGAAGCTCTCACCAACGCCCGGCGGCACGCGCCGGGCGCCGCCGTCGACGTGGAGCTGCACTACACCGGCGACGCCCTGCGGCTGTCCGTCCGCGACAACGGACCCGGCCCGTCCACGGCGGCGCCCGCCGGCGGTCACGGCCTGTCCGGCATGCGAGAGCGTGCCGTGGCCGTCGGCGGCGAGCTGCGCACCGGCCCCGCCGCCGGCGGCGGCTTCCTCGTCGAGGCCCGCCTGCGGGGAAGGGCCGAGGCGGCCGGATGAGCGCTCAGTCTCCGGCGGTCCGGATCGTCGTCACCGACGATCATCCGGTGGTCCGCACCGGATTCGCCGAACTGCTCGGCACCCAGCCGGACTTCACCGTCGTCGGCACCGCCTCCGACGGGGCCGAGGCGGTGCGGATCTGCCACGAGCTGTCCCCCGACGTCGTCCTCATGGACGTCCGCATGCCGGGCATGGACGGCATCGAGGCCACCAGGCGGCTCGTCGGCTCCGCGGCCGCCGGTCCGCGCATCCTCATCCTGACCACCTTCGACCTGGACGAATACGTCTACGACGCGCTCCGCGCCGGGGCCAGCGGATTCCTGCTCAAGGATGTCACCGCCGAACGGCTCTTCGACGCGGTGCGCGTCATCGCCGCCGGCGAAGCGCTACTGGCCCCGGCGGTCACCCGCCGCCTCATCAGCGAGTTCGCCCAACTGCCCCGGAGGCCCGACACCGCCGCCGCCGCGCTCACCGCCCTCACCCCCCGCGAAACGCAGGTCCTGCGGCTCATCGCCGAGGGTCTGTCCAATCCGGAGATAGCAGGCCGGTTGACGGTCACGGAGGAGACGGTGAAGACGCACGTGAGCCGCGTGCTGGGCAAGCTCGGGCTGCGCGACAGGACGCAGGCGGTCGTCACCGCCTACGAGACAGGACTGGTCGTGCCGGGCTCCCGGACCCGGTGACCCTCCGGCCGGACGAGGTCGCGGCGTCCGAGCAGTCGGCGAGGGTCCTGGCGTCCACCGACTTCCAGCTCCCCTTCCCCCGCGGGCGCGGCAAGGCCGGCGCCTCCAGCTACGACAGCCCCTTCGAACACCGCGGATAGCCAGTCCGGCCATCCTGCGTTTAGGACGGTGCCATGGCCCTCCATCGGGGTGAACAGGCGCCGTCCTGGTGGGCGTTCGGCGCTCCGGACGTAGGGAGCTCCGGACGGACGTGGGGGAGAGGAGTCCATCACGCGGCTGAAGCGATGACTGTGCACACCCCCAGGAACGTCTCTCACGGCGGTGGCAGCTCTCCCGAGCCTCGGACGACGAGCTCCACCGGGACGGTCACCCGCTGCCGGGGGCGCCCCGGATCCCGCACCCGAGCGAGCAGCAGCTCCACCGCCATGCTGCCGAGGCGGGTGATGTCGTAGCGCACCACGGTGACTCCGGGCGTGAACACCCCCGCCATCTCGAAGTCGTCGAATCCGACGAAGGCCGGGCGCGGCCCCGGGTGGTTGCGCAGGGCCTGTATGAGCCCGATCGCGGCCCTGTTGTTGGTCATGAAGAACGCGGTCGGCGGGTCGGGCAGCGCGAGCAGCCGCAGCACCTCCTGCTCCACCTGCCAGGGGTCGAACACGCCGGTCAGGCACAGTGCCGGATCAACGGCGACTCCGGCGGCGCGCAGTGCCGTACGGTGTCCCTCGGCCCGGGCGCGTACCGAGCTCAACGGGTCGTTGTCCGAGATGAGGGCGATCCGCCGGTGACCGTAGGCGAGCAGATGCCGGGTGGCGAGCAGGCCACCCGCCTCGGCGTCGAGCAGCACGGCGTCCGTGTCGGGCAACCCCTCGGGCACGCGGTCGACGAACACCGCGGTGAGCCCGCTCGCGAGATATTCGGCCAGCCAGGTGTGATCCCCGGCGGTGGGGACGATGACCATGGCGTCGACGCCCCTGCCGTACATCGTGTTGATGAGCATGATCTCGCGGTCGGCCCGCTCTTCGTAGCTGCCGAACACCACCAGGGCCTCGTGGGCCGAGGCGGCCGTCTCGATGGCCTTGGCCAGGCGTGAGTAGAACTCGTTGGAGATGTTCTCGATCACCAGGCCCAGGGTGAGGACCGAATCGCCGCGTGCCAGTCGGCTGGCGGCCTCGTTGCGCCGGAAGCCCAGCGCAGTGATCGCGTCCTGGACGCGTCGCACCAGGTCCTGCCGCACGTGGGGCTCCTGATTCACCACCCGGGAGACCGTCTTGAGGCTGACCCCCGCGTGCTGGGCGACGTCAGCCATGGTGGTTCTTCGGCGGTTCATCCCCATCCTCTCCTGAATCGCCCGAGCGGGCTCCCCGGATCATGTTGTACCTTGCGCAGTCATGAACGGACACATCAACGACGACTGGATCTGCGGCCGGTACGGCGAGGACGGGCCCTGGATGCTGGGCGCGGTGAACCCGCCGGTCTTCGAGAACTCCCTGTTCACCTTTCCCACGGTGCAGGCGCTGTCGGAGAGCCTGGCGGACGAGGACGAGAAGTACGTCTACTCGCGCGGCACGAACCCCACCGTGGACCTGCTCCAGCGCAAACTCGCCGCGCTTGAACGGGGGGAGCGGGCCAAGTGTTTCGGGTCGGGGATGGGCGCCATCTCGGCGACGATCTCCTCGCTGGCCTCCGCGGGCGACCACGTGATCGTGGTGGGAGCGATCTACGGTCCGACCACCCAGTTCCTCCGCTACCTGGAGAAGTTCGGGGTATCGCATACGACGGTGCACACGGATAATCCTGACGTGCTTGACAGCGTTGTCAATCCGCGGACCAGAATGCTGTACCTGGAGTCGCCGTCGTACATGCGTTTCGGGATCATCGACCTCCGCGCCTTCACCGGGTGGGCGCGTGAGCGGGGCCTGACCACGGTGGTGGACAACACCTGGGCGACACCGATCTTCCAGAAACCGCTCACCATGGGCGCCGATCTGGTCGTGCACTCACTGTCGAAATACATCGGCGGCCACAGTGACCTGATCGGCGGTGTCGTGGTGGGCTCCACGCGGCTGATCCGGCCGATCGCGCTGACCGAATACCAGTTGTACGGCGCCGCCCTGTCGGCGCACGAGGCGGCGAAGGCGATCAAGGGGCTGCGTACCCTGCCCGTCCGCATGCAGGCGCACCAGGAGCGTGGCCTGCGGGTGGCGGAGTTCCTCGCCGAGCACCCGGCGGTCCGCGCGGTCAACCATCCTGGACTGCCGGGTCATCCGGGACACGAGCTCGCCCGTGCGCAGATGACCGGCTTCTCCGCTCTCTTCAGCATCGAACTGGACACCGAGGAGATCACGGAGGTGACCCGTTTCGTGGACGCCCTGCGACACTTCCGCGTCGGCGTCTCGTGGGGCGGATTCGAGAGCCTGGTCATCGCGCCCGCGCTCACCGTGCGGGAGTCCCTGCGGGCCACGATGGGCATTCCGCTGGGGTTGGTCCGACTCTCGGTGGGGCTGGAGGACGCCGACACGCTGATCGCCGACCTCGCCGAGGCGCTGAAGGCATCTTGACGGATCGCGGACGGTTCCATGTAGCATCCCCGTCATTCAGCGCTGTGACAGCGCTGTCAACGGACCATCTCTGGGGAGACCATGAGAAGACTCCACAGGCTCGCCATCCCGCTGGTCGGTGTGCTGACCATGACACCGGTCGGCTGCGGTTCCGACGACGACGCCGGCACGGTCCGGCTGCGCATGATCGAGAGCCTCACCAGCCCGGACCGCACCAAGCTGATCAGACAACTGCTCTCCGACTTCGAGCGGCAGAACCCGGGGATCAAGGTCGAGCTGGTCTCGCCGCCCCTGGAGAACGCCGACCGGAAGATCACCCAGGTGCTGCAGACCAAGAAGGACCTCGACGTGCTGGAGGTCCGCGACCACACCGCCAAGTCGTTCTCCAACAACGGCTGGCTGGCCGAGATCCCGGTGCAGGGCTGGCCCGGCTGGAGCGGGCTGACCGAACTCGCCAGGAAGAAGGCGGCCGAGGTGGGCGGCAAGCCGTACCTCATCCCCTACGGCTTCTACGAGAAGGTGCTCTTCTACCGGTCGGACTGGCTGCGCGAGGCCGGCGTCGCGCAGGCGCCCACCACGTGGCAGGAGGTCTACGACACCGCCAAGAACTTGACCGACAAGGGCAGGCGGCGCTACGGCTACTCCTTCCGAGGCGGCAAGGGCGGCTTCGACTACGCCGTCCTGATCGTCAGCGCGTTCAACGGCGACAAGGTGGACCCGGGCAGGTCGTTCTTTCTGAAGGACGGCAAGACGATCTGGTCCACGCCGGAGGCCGCGCAGGCCATGAACCTGTTCCTGAGCCTGTTCAAGGAGGCTTCCCCCGCCGACTCGGTCTCGTGGAGCTTCCCGGAGATGGTGCAGGGCTTCACCGCCAACGTCACCGGCATGCTCATCCAGGACCCCGAAGTGATCAAGACGGTCCAGGAGAGCGGCATCGCGAAGGACGGGTGGAGCACCGTCCCGATCCCCAAGGGGCCTGGCGGGTACGCGCTACAGCCCGTCGGATACGCCGGCTGGGGCGTGACGTCCTTCAGCGCGCACAAGGCCGAGGCGGTCAAACTCGTCGAGTTCCTCAGCGAGGACGCGCAGAGTACGAAGTTCGCCAAGGGCAACTCGCTCATCCCGATCGCCACGGCCGCCCAGCAGGATCCCCAGTTCTCGGGGGGAGCCTGGAAGGCGTATTTGGACGCCCAGCAGGACGACAAGCAGGTGATCACAGTTCGGCCGGTCGACTACCCGGGGTGGAGCGAGTGGCAGCAGGCCGCCGACAAGGACATCCAGTCCCTGCTGACCGGTGACAGGACGGTCGCGGACGTACTGAGCGCCTGGGACGCGTTCTGGACCGATCAGGCGAAGAAGAAGACGTCGTGACAGCGGTCAGGGAAATCGGCTCGCGCGGGCGGTCCGCCGCCCGCGCGGCCCGGCCGGCCTTCGACGGGCGGCGAGCCCGGTTCATCGCGCTCTGTCTGCTGCCCGGGGTCGTGTTCGTCGCCGCGTTCACGTACTACCCCATGATCCGGGGCGGTGTGATCGCGTTCCAGCGCTACAACCTGTTCGACCTGACGGCCACGCCGTTCGCCGGGCTGGAGAACTTCCGCGCGGTCCTCGCCGACGACCGGTTCTGGACCGCGCTCGGCAACACCGGGATCTGGGTGGCCGTGTCCCTGACCTTCCAGTTCGTGCTCGGCTTCGGCCTGGCCCTGCTGCTGCGGCGGCACTTCCGCGGTCGCGGGCTCTACCAGGCGTGGGTGTTCTTCCCCTGGGCCATGTCGGGCTTCCTCATCGGGTTGCTGTGGCGCTGGATGTTCAACGGCGAGTTCGGCGTCGTCAACGACCTGTTGATCAAGGCCGGCCTGGTCGACGAGCCGATCGGCTTCCTCTCCTCGCCGGGGTGGGCGATGACCTCGATCATCATCGCCAACGTCTGGTACGGCGTGACGTTCTTCGCCATCATGATCATCGCGGCCCTTCAGTCCGTGCCACGGGAACTGTATGAGGCGGCGGACGTCGACGGAGCCTCCCGGGTCAAGCAGTTCGTGCACGTGACGCTGCCGGCGATCCGGACCACCCTGGTGCTCATCGTGCTGCTGCGAATCATCTGGATCCTCAACTTCCCCGATCTCATCTACTCGATGACCGGCGGCGGCCCGGCCGGGAGCACGCACATCGCCACGACCTACCTCATCGAGCAGGTGCAGAACGGCGACTACGGGAAGGCGGGCGCGGTCGGCGTCTTCGTGCTCGGGCTGCTGCTGTCGTTCAGCGTCTTCTATCTCAACGCCACCCGATTCGAGAAGGCGAGGGACTGACCCGTGCACCGCCCGACCTCGCTGATCGCCCGGACCGCGAAGGCCGTCGTCCTCGGTATCTGGTTACTGATCACTGTCTTCCCGCTCTACTGGATCCTGGTCACCTCGCTGAAACCCACCTCGGAGATCTTCGCGGTGCCGTTGCGCTACCTGCCCGGCAGCGTCACGCTGGACCACTACCGCGAGCTGTTCTCCTTCTCCTCGTTCGGCACGTATCTCGTCAACAGCCTGATCGTCTCGCTGGTGTCGGGCGTCGTGGTCACCGTGATCGGCGTGCTCGGCGGCTACGTGCTGGCCCGTTTCCACTTCCCCGGGCGTGGCGCACTCATGCTCGCCTATCTGGTCACCCAGATGATCCCGCTGTTCATCGCGCTGGGCCCGCTGTATCTGATGATGTCCGGCCTCGGGCTGCTCAACCGGCTCAGCGGGCTGATGCTGGTCTACGTCGCCATGCTTGTGCCGTTCTCGACGATCATCATGCGCGGCTTCTACGAACGCGTTCCGACCGCGCTCGAAGAGGCCGCCATGGTCGACGGATGCTCGCGGCTGACGGCGATGGTGCGCGTGGTCGTGCCCGTCATGTTGCCCGGCATCGCCGCCACGTTCATCTTCGGCTCCGTGCAGTGCTGGAACGAGCTCTTCCTCGCCATCGCCTTCATCGACAGCGAGGAGACCAAGACCATCCCGGTCGCGATGAACTCGTTCATCACGCAGTACGACATCGACTGGGGTCCGATGGCGGCGGCCACGGTGATTTCGATCATCCCTACGCTGGTGCTTTTCTCGTTCGCCCGCCGCTACATCGTGGAGGGTCTCACATCCGGCGCGGTCAAGGGCTGAATGATCACCTGCCGGGGACGCCTTGGACGGTGACTCATTCGGTGAGTCGGCGGTGGCGAATGAGGGCGGATCCCGAGGTCACGGGGGCGTGGTGCGGTGGCCGCGGAAGGCGGCCTCCAGGGCGATACGCCAGTGGCGGTCGGCCTGATCGCCGTCGGCCAGGGCGCCCCGCAGCTCCAGGCTCGCCAGCCCGTGCACCAGGGCGTTGAAGTGGACGGCGACATCGTAGGGGTCGGACGGGACGAACCGGCCCGTGTCGATGCACCGCGCGACGGCGTGGACCAGGGTGTCGAACGTCCCCTGGATCTGCGCCAAGGCCGCGTCGTCGGGCCGGAAGTCCGCGATGGGACGTCCGAACATCAACTCGTACAGATGGGGGTTGGCCAGGGCGCAGGCCCGATAGGCGTGTCCGAGTGCCATCAGATCGGCCTCCGGATCGCCGTCGTGAGGCACCGTGGCGAACTCCTGGGCGAGGCGGGCGAACCCCTCCAGGAACATCGCCCGCAGCAGGCCGGCCTTGTCGCCGAAGAGGCTGTACACGGCGGTCGTCGAACTCCCCACCTCCTGGGCCACCCGCCTGGTGCTCAGCGCCTGCGGGCCTTCCTCGGCGAGCAGCCGCCCAGCGACGTCCAGCAGGTCTCGGCGCAGCTCTTCGTAGTCACGTGTGCGGGGGCGTCCCATTTGACAAGCCTATCGTAACACTGTTTTATAACGACGTTACGAAACGACTCCTCCTTCATGGACGCCGATGCGCCGTAGAGGGAACCACATCGGGAGGCCCTCGTGTCCGCTGCATCCGAACTGCACGTCGTCCTCGGCGCCGGAGGCGCCATCGGCAGCTCCGTGGTGCGCGAGCTGGTCTCCCGCGGACTCCGCGTCCGCGCGGTCAACCGCAGCGGCCGGGTTCCGGCGCTGCGCGGTGTCGAGGCCCACCGGGGGGACGTCACCTCGACCGTCGGCGCCAAGACCGCGTGCGAGGGCGCCGACGTCGTCTACCACTGCGCCACCCCCGCCTACGACCGGTGGACGCAGGAGTTCCCCCGCATGACCGACGCGGTGCGCAAGGGCGCGGCCGCCTCGGGCGCCAAACTGGTCTTCGCCGACAACCTGTACATGTACGGCCCGGTCGGCATGCCCATGACCGAGGACATGCCGTACGCCGCCCGCAATCCCAAGGGCCGCGTCCGCGCGGAGATGGCCGAGGCGCTCCTGGCGGCACACCGCTCCGGCGACCTGCGCGTCGCCATCGGCAGGGCGTCCGACTACTACGGTCCCGGTGGTGTCAACACCATCGTCGGCGCGGCGGTGTTCGGTGCCGCGCTCCGCGGGAAGGTCGCCCGCTGGGTCGGGCCGCTCGACCAGCCCCACTCCTTCAGCTACCTGCCCGACATCGCCAGAGGACTCGTGACGCTCGGTGGCGACGCGCGGGCGGACGGCCAGGCATGGCACCTTCCGGCGGCAGAACCCCTGACGGGCGAGCAGTTCCTCGACCTGGTGTTCGCGGAACTCGGCCGCCCCGGCAGGTCCGCGTCCGTCGGGCGCCTCATGCAGCGCGCCATCGGACTGGTGAATCCCACCGTCCGCGCCCTCGGTGAGACCTGGTACCAGCGCGACCGCCCCTTCGTGACCGATGCCTCGAAGTTCATGCACACCTTCGGCCCGTTCGACACCACGTCGCACCCCGACGCCGTCGCCGCCACCCTCGACTGGTACCGCGCGGCCGCCACGCCGTGACCGGGACGCCCTCCGGGCGGCCGTGGCCGGAGACGGCTCCGCCTGGGGTCCCCTGTCCCGGGTGCGGGCCGGTGGCCTCGGACGCCGGGCGCCGGGCATCGCGCCCGCCCGGTCCGGGCGGGCGCGAAGGGCTCACTTACGGCCGCTGCTGACCGCGTTGTACTGCAGGTCCTGCACGGAGAAGCTGCTCTTGACCTCCCACGGCGACGCGACCGTCACCGCGCCCACGGACGCCTTGTTCAGCCCGTAGGCCAGGGGGAAGAGCTGTGCCTGGACCCCGGCCTTGGCGGCGTAGCTCTGCTCCTTGCCGCCCACGGTCGCCTTCACCGTGGCCGCCTTGGTGAGGAACGACAGCACCTCCACCTTGTCGCGCGGCGTGGACGTGCCACCGCGCGGGTTCATGAACTTGGTCTGCGAACCCGAGGTCGGCCTGGCCGCGACGTACTGCGAGCGGTGCGTCAGATAGAGCGTGTCACGCACGATCGCCGGGGCCTTGCCGGTCTTCAGCCAGGTCAGGTAGTAGGACGAGATGTCCAGGTACGCCGAGCCGTTGTGCACGGAGGGGACGAACTGGGTGCCCTCGGAGAAGTCGTTCCAGGTGGTGAGCTGGATCCAGTCGGCGTCGCCCGAGATGGACTTCTCCCACGTCGTGCGCAGGTTCTCGGTGTTGTTGGCCTCGTCGTAGATGCCCTGGTTGGGCCGCTCGTCCTGGACCGAGACCGGCTGCATCCAGATCTTGTTCAGGCTGTGCGCCTTGGAGATGTTGGACTCGATGCCGCTCTGCTGGGCCGGGCTGCGGTTGCCCCAGTTGGAGAAGCCGTAGCTGATCGGCGCGAAGGCCGAGGCGTTGGAGGAGAAGTTCAGGAAGACCGGGACCAGCGCGACGTTGATGCCGTGGGAGCTCTTCATGATGTTCATGAAGTCCTTCCACCAGGTGGCGCTCTGCTGCTCGGCCTTGAACGGCGAGATCACCAGTCGGTTGTCGCCCAGGCGGTAGACCGACTTGGACGCGGCCAGGCCGGCCATGGCCGAGGCGAGCGTGCCGGCGTCGGTCTTCAGCGACGTCATGTCCGGCATCAGCACGATCTTGAAGCCGGGGTCGACCGCCTCCGCGGCCCTGATCAGGGTCCTGAGCCGGTCCCAGTGGGCGCTGGTGAGGGAGAGCACGTCCACGGTGAAGCCGTCCAGCCCGGCCTTGGCCGCGATCTGCACCTCCTTCTTCATGTCGGCCAGCTGCCAGTCGCCGGACAGCACCTCCCGGGGGAAGGGCCGGTCACGCAGCAGCCCGCCGTACGCCGCGTGCTTGCCGCTCTCGCCGGCGGGGTTCAGGTAGTTCTTGGTGTAGTAGTCGTCGGCCCCGGCCTTGTTGTTCAGCGAGATCGGGTACGGCGTGAAGTAGTGCGCGAACACCTTGTGGGAGGACGCGCGCAGCGTCGAGGTCGACGGCAGCTCGAACGGCAGCGGACCGGCCGGAACCGTCGGGGCCGCCTTGCCGTACGTCACCGTGAGCTTGGGCCCCTCGCCGTTGGTGGCCTGCGAGGAGTGCAGCACGCTCTGGACGTTCGAGGGGGAGGTGATGGCGAACGAATAGTCGCCGTCGCCGGTGAAAGCGGAAGACACCTCCAGCTTGACCGTCTGCCCAGCGGTCAAGCCCCTGGCGGTGGCCAGCACCGCCCCGGTGGCCGGCTGGTTGTTCCAGTTCAGGGTGGACTCAGACCATGCTCCGGTGACCGGACGCACCTCCAGGACGGTGTCGGTCGTCCTGACCGACTGCAGCTCCAGCGTCAGCTTGACGTCGGAGGCGTCCTCGGGCAGGTCCTTGAGGGTGAAACGGATGTAGGAGCGGCGCTCGGTGTCGGTCGCACCGTCGGAGGTGGCCGCGTTGGCCGAGAGCCAGGTGTGGGTGCCGTGCGGTTTCGTGGGGCCGGCCTGGCTGACGTAGGTGTCTTCGGCCGCCTCGACGGTCACCGTCTGGCCGGTGGGGGCCGCCGCGGCGGCGGGTGCGGTCACCGCCACCAGGTTGGTGGTGGTGGTCAGAGTCGCTATCAACAGCGCCATCGCACCTAAGCGGGATCGCATGGCGTCCTCCAGGAGTGACATGTTATGACATATCGACAAATCGCGATCATCATAGACAACGGAGGACGTCTTTCATCCCGATTTGCATATTCGAAGGGCGATGATGGCTCTGACCAGCCGATCTCCGCGAAGAAGGGTGGATGGGAGCCGGAGCCGTCGGGTGCCGGCGGCCGGAGGGTTTCGGACATCGGCCGTGACCGGAAGTCGGACGGGTCGGGGCGCGTGGTCGGCGAATCCGGCCCGGGCATGGGCGGGGCCGTTGCAGGCCGTCCTACAACTTTGACTGAATGATCTTGTCTGGATCGGTGATCGGTATCCGCCGCGGCCTAGACGGAGGATCGAGGCATGGAACTGTTGACCACGCTGGTGGACAAGGGGCTGCGCGGGCAGTCATCGACGAGACAGGAGGCGCTGGCCGTACTGGCGACCTCCGACGACGAACTGCTCGATGTGGTGGCCGCGGCCGGGAAGGTACGGCAGAAGTGGTTCGGCCGCCGGGTCAAGCTCAACTACCTCGTCAACCTGAAGTCGGGCCTGTGCCCTGAGGACTGCTCGTACTGCTCGCAGCGACTGGGGTCGAAAGCCGAGATCCTCGCCTACAGCTGGCTCAAACCACACGAGGCCGCCGCCGCGGCCGAGGCGGGGACGGAGGGCGGCGCCAAGCGCGTGTGCCTGGTGGCCAGCGGGCGCGGCCCCACCGACCGGGACGTCGAGCGGGTCGTCAGCACCATCGAGGCGATCAAGGAACGCAGTCCCGACGTGGAGATCTGCGCCTGCCTGGGCCTGCTGTCGGAACGGCAGGCCGCGCGGCTGCGCGAGGCCGGCGTCCACGCCTACAACCACAACCTCAACACCTCCGAGGACGAATACGGCAAAATCTGCACCACACACGGATTCGCCGACCGGGTGGACACGGTCCGGCGTTCACGCGGGGCGGGCATGTCGGCCTGCTCCGGCCTGATCGCCGGGATGGGAGAGAGCGACGCCGACCTGGTGGACGTGGTCTTCACGCTGCGGGAGCTCGATGTGGACTCGGTGCCGGTGAACTTCCTGATCCCCTTCCAGGGGACCCCGCTGTCGCAGACGTGGGAGCTCACCCCGCAGCGGTGCCTGCGGATCCTGGCGATGGTGCGATTCGTCTGCCCGGACGTGGAGGTCCGCCTCGCCGGGGGCAGGGAGATCCACCTGCGCAGCCTGCAGCCCCTGGCCCTGCACATCGTCAACTCGATCTTCCTCGGCGACTACCTGACCAGCGAGGGGCAGCCGGGCAGTGCCGACCTGGAGATGATCAAGGACGCGGGCTTCGTGGTGGAGGGGCCCGGATCCGCTACGCTGCCCGAGCACCGCGGCGCAGCCGCGCCCGCCCAGCCCGAGCAGCCCGCCCAGCCCGCCCAGCCCGAGCAGCCCGCCCAGCCCGGAGACGCGCCGGCCGCCGGGCCCGCACGTACCGACCTGGTGGCGCTGCGCCGCCGCGGCGCCGGTACCGACCTTGCGCCCAATGCCTGACCCGCGGCGATTCCTGGAGCTGGACCGGGCCCACGTGTGGCATCCGTACGCGCCGATGCCGGGCCGCGAAGTCCCGCTGCTGGTGGAATCGGCCTCCGGGGTACGGTTGCGCCTGGCAGAACCGGTCGAGGGCCAAGTGGAGCTGGTGGACGCGATGTCCTCCTGGTGGGCCGCCATCCACGGCTACGGGCACCCCGTACTGGACGCCGCGGTACGCGACCAGCTGGGCCGGATGAGCCACGTGATGTTCGGCGGGCTCACCCACGAGCCCGCGATCCGCCTCGCCACTCGCCTCGCCGAGATCGCCCCGGAGCCGCTGGAGCACGTCTTCCTCGTCGACTCGGGATCGGTCGCGGTCGAGGTCGCGGTCAAGATGTGCCTGCAGTACTGGCGGTCGCTCGGCCGGCCGGGCAAACACCGCCTGCTGACCTGGCGTGGCGGCTATCACGGCGACACCTTCCAGCCGATGTCCGTGTGTGACCCCGAGGGGGGCATGCACTCCCTGTGGACCGGTGTGCTGCCGCGACAGGTCTTCGCCGACGCCCCGCCCGCAGGCTTCGACGCCGGACCCGATCCCGCCTACACCGCGCACCTGGCCGGGCTGATCGAACAGCACGCGCACGAGGTGGCGGCCGTCATCGTCGAGCCGGTGGTACAGAACGCGGGCGGCATGCGTTTTCTCTCCCCCGGTTACCTGCGGGTGCTGCGCGAGCTGTGCGACGCGCATGGGGTCCTGCTCGTGTTCGACGAGATCGCCACCGGCTTCGGCAGGACCGGCGCGCTGTTCGCCGCGGACCATGCGGGTGTCACACCGGACGTGATGTGCGTGGGCAAGGCGCTCACCGGCGGCTATCTCAGCATGGCGGCCACCCTGTGCACGCCCCGGGTGGCGCACGGCATCGGCCGCGGTGACTTCCCGGTGCTCGCCCACGGCCCCACTTTCATGGGAAACCCGCTCGCCGCCGCCGTGGCGGTCGCCTCGCTCGACCTCCTGGCGGACGGGGCCTGGGAGGACCAGGTCAGACGCATCGAGGCGGGACTGCGGTCCGGGCTGGCCTGCGCGCGTGGGCTGAACGGGGTGCGCGATGTCCGCGTGCTCGGCGCCATCGGCGTCGTCCAGCTCGACCACGAAGTCGACAAGGCCGCCGCCACCCGCGCCGCCGTACAACACGGCGTGTGGATACGCCCCTTCAGGGATCTCGTCTACACCATGCCGCCCTACGTCGTCGACGACGCCGACCTCGGCCGCATCACCACCGCGATCGTCGCGGCGACCGCGGCCGGCTGACACCCCCGGCGAGACTTCTTCATGGCCCGTCCTGCGGGACTGGGTGGTGTGCCTGGACTGCGGCGTTCCGGCGGGTTCCGGCAGCCGACCGGTCGTGAGGGAGGCTCGGGGGCTAGACATGCCGGTGGGCCCATGGGGCCCACCTGGATTCGAACCAGGTAAGAAGGAAGCCCTCGAATGGCCTCACGACCGGCATGCGAGGAGAGCGGGAAGGCTGGATTTCAAAAGGAGTTTGAGAAGGAAGCCCTCCCATGGCCTCGCGGTCCCAACCGTATCAGGCGGGGATCAGTTCGTGCAGCGTCCCTGGCGTGTACACCCGCGACCCCGACGGCAGGCCGGCCGGAGCCTCCAGCCCGATGTAGGTGGTGTGCCTGCCCGAAGAGCTTTTCGTACGCAACAGGTCGGCCAGGTATCGCACGCGTAGGTAGTCGCGTTCCACGATCGAGCGCACCAGCAGGGAGGCGGTGACCCGGTTGCCCTCCACCCGGTTGAAGCCGGGATGCCCCTTCAAGTAGAGATGCAGCCATTTCACCCGCCAGGCGCCGTCGTCGCCGCGCAGGAAGACCAGGGGCAGGGCGATCCGGCCGGAGCCGCGCAGGTCGGACTTCATGCGTACGGTGCGTGGCTCGAACGGCCGGCCTCCCTGCCCGGCCTCTCTGGTCATGTAGCCGAAGAACGCCTCGGCGGCCTCGTCGAACCGCTCCCCGGCGTAGATGTTGACCTGGGGAATGATGATCGGCTGGGCCGCGTCGGCGAGACGGATGTTGATGAACTCCGACGCGCCATGAGGCGCCGGCGCCTCGGTGAGGTCGCCGGAGTACTCGGCGGAGCCGTTGGCGTAGTTCGTCCACGAGATGTGCGTCGGGTTGTCGTAGGAGGCGTCGAGCATGAGCGCCGACAGGTCGTAGTCGGTGCGCCGCTCGGCCTGGCGCCAGTGGACGAAGAACCTGAGCAGCTCACCGTCGACGGTCGAAAGCGAGCCGCGGGGCAGCATGCCGAGCCCGGGAGAGACGGCCTTGCCCGACAACGGCAGCGCGACGTCGAGCACGTCGGGATCGACGATCAGCTCGCCGACCTCGGGGAGGCGACGGGTGATCTCCTCATCCAGGATGGCCACCGCCCGCGACAGGACCTCCTGCTCAAGCGGCAAGCGGGAATCGGATGTCGTCCACGCCCTGCCGTACCGGTTGGTGAAGATGCGCCTGGCGGCGGGGGCGAGCCGGTTCTGCAGGTGCTCGCGCAGGGACAGCAGGACGCGACCAGAGGCGCCCGTCACGGCTTTTTCCGCGGCGTCCAGCACGGCCGACGCGGACAGGCCGGTCCGCAGCAGGTGGTCCAGGCGGCGCAGCAACGCGCCGGGCGCGTTCCCCAGCAGCTCAACGGCGTCGGCGGTACGGCCCGCCGACAGGGCGGCCTCGACGCGGCTGTCGAAGCCGGTGGCCTGGCGCGTGCCCCTGGCCACCTCGAAGACGCGGGCGGCCCGTGGGAACTGCGGGTACTCGTGAGGATGCAGCCGCTCGCCGAGCCGCTTCCACTGCTCCCGGTGGCGCGGCACGTCGCCGAGCTTGGCCGGGGTGGCGACGCCGTCCAGGGCCTGCAGCAGGGCGCGGCGCTCGGCGCGGCGCAACGAGCGGAACCTGGTGGGGGTGGCCAGGGTGACGTCGCCGCCGGAGCAGCCGCAGGCGAGCCGGAGCACATCCGTCACCGTGTCGACGAGCAGTGGTCGGCCGGCGGCCAGCCGTATCTCGTTGACGACGGCGCGGTTCTCGCGCACGGGGACGTGCTCCGGTTGATCGGCGCAGAACGACGCCAGGGATCGCAGGGCCGTCAGGTCCTCGGCGGCCAGTGGCGTCTCGGAGCCCGCCAGGGAGAAGTAGAGCTCGCGCGCCTCGGACTCCAGGCTCCCGCCGAGTTCCAGCACGGTTACGCGGTCGGCGGCCAGCGGGATCAGCTCGGCGTGCGCGGCCAGCAGGTCGGCGTAGGTGTGCTGGTAGCGGCCGTAGCCCGGCAGGGACAGCAGGTTGAGCGTCAGCGGCTGGAGGCGGGTGGCGGCGACCGGGTCGAGCAGGGTCTCACGTAGCAGGCCGGCCCAGAACTCCAGGGTGTCGGGCACGTTCTCGGGGAAGTCGATGAAGTAGGCGTTGTGCTGGACGTGGTCGCCCACCAGGCCGCGGACGGCGGCCAGGACCCGCACGCCGAGATCGACCACGCTCTCACCGCGCAGCCGCGTCAGGCGTTCGAGCAGGGCCGGCGAGCACGTGAAGCCGACGCTCAGCAGCGCGGCGTCGAGCTGGCGGGCGGCCACCTCGCCCCAGCCCGGCGCCGAGTCGATGGGGGCGTCGATGGGAACTCGTAGCCGTCGGGCGATGACGAGGCTTTCCAGACTGTCCACGAACGCACCTTATAGCCGAAACATGCCCGCACGCTGCGGGTTTTCCGAGCATGTGATCGCCGGCCGCACCCGCTCGCCAGCGGGCGGGTGCGGCCGGACGGTCCGGGCTACGTGATCGCCGATGACCGCCCGCCGTACGAGCATCGCGAAGTCCGCGCCTGGGCGGCCGGGCGACGGCACGTGATCGCGGAGGTGCCCTTCCCGCGTGGATCAGGCCCGGAGCTGGCGGGTGATGGAGGGATCGGTGATGGCGGTGTCGTCCGCCAGCAGGAAAGCCTTGCTGAGGATGAGCGCCAACCGGCCGTCCTCCTCGAACGGGAGGAACAGTCCGGCGTGGGGGTCGCGTGCGGAGACGATGCACAGGTAGGCGTCGTTGGGTTCCATCAGGATGTTCGCCGACCCCAGGTGGATCCTGTAGGTGCGTATGTCGCCCCGCACCACCAGGAAGCGGTCGGTCACGGTGCACCGGTCGGCGATGGCCGTCCGCCCGATCAGCCGGGACAGCGCGTCGCGGCGCACCTCGGCGGAGGGCGGCAGCGCCGCGAACGAGCCGGTCCGCCAGTAGTCCCGCAGCCGGTCCGGTCCGTGGTCGGCCCACCGGGGATCGGCCGTGATCGAGGTGACGGCCACGAACAGGTCGACGTCCCGCATGGCCTCGCTGAACACCAGCGCCGGGACCTCCGTCAACGGCGCCTGGTGCCACCTGCCCCCGGACAGCCGGTGGAAGCGGACCTGGCCGGTGACCGCGTGGCCCTCGTCGTACAGGCCGTGGTCAAGTGTCGCCCGCCACCGTCCGCCCGCCATCACCCGCTGGGCCTTCCCCTCGTGGCCGCCGTCCCACTGCCCCAGGAAGTCGGAGTGCCAGCCTCGCTGTTTGAACAGCGCGCGGAGCTTGCCGTAGTCCACCACGTGCCCGGCGAACCGGTTGGAGCAGGTCCCGGCCGCCTCCTCGGCGGGGGTGAGCAGGTAGACCTCGCGGAAGGCCTGCTTGTACGGCTGGCGCAGTTCCTTGCCCTGCACCACCTCCCGCCAGGCGCGCACCTCCTCCAGGGACGCGCGGGCCGGATGCCACAGCCGCACCGGCACCTCCGGCACGGTCAATCCCAGCTCGCTGCGCCACACGCCGGGCGAGACCTCGAACTCCCAGATCAGCCGATCGGTGACCGAGTGCCCCTCCAACTGCCGGTACGGCGGAGCCGTCTCGCTGGTGTACGCCGCTTCCAGCGCCCTGATCAGGGTGGCCTGCTGCTGCAGGGTCCGCTTGGCCAGCTCGCGCAGCCGCTTGACCTCGTCGGGGTGCTCCCGCCTGACCGCCGCCGGGACCGCCTTCAGCTTCTTGTCCCCGTGCCACCACGACAGCTCGACCCCGCCGTCGGTCGAGATCACCGCCGTGTGCTCGCCGACGGCCTGCCGTACCCGCCCGTCGGGCAGCCGGAACGCCACCTCCAGCCGGTTGCCCAGGGCGGGCTCGATGCGCTTGAACATGCGGTCCAACTGCTTGGGCACCCCGGCGTGCCGGGTGGCCCGGCGGGCGGCGCGCAGCGCGGAGATCGCCTCGGGAGTCGGGTGCTCCTCCACCGCGCGGGCGATCGCGAACAGCACTCCCTGGGAGGGCAGGGTCCTGGCCTGGGTGGGCGCCACCGCGATCCCGCGCAGCAGGCTGTCCAGCAGATCGGGCAGCCAGGGCTCGTCCCGCAGGAGCGCCAGCCGTACGGCCCGGCCGATGCTCGCCTTCTCCCCGTCCTCGAACGCCTTCTCCGGTCTGTACGGGATCTCGCCGGCGTGGATCGCCGAGACCCGGGCCTCGGCCGCCTCCAGGGCCGCCCGGGCGAAATCCAGGTAGCCGGGCTGGCCGCCGAGCCATTCGAGCACACCGGACGGCGGCGGGACGGCAGGGTTCGACCGCTCCCGCATCGCCTCGACGAACAGCGCCCGCCGCTCCACGTCCCAGCTGAGCAGCACCTCCATCTCGGCGACCGCGATCGGCCCGTGCCCCTCGGCGGACCGGGCGCCCACTTCGGCGTCCATGCCCGCCAGCCCCGCCGCCACCAGCACGGAGAAGGGATGGCCGCCTCGCCTCCAGTCCGGCAGCAGGAATCCGACCAGCTCGCGGGCTGACGCGGTCAGCCGCTGCTCGTCGACCGCGTACCGTGCCGATGTCGAGCCGCCGTCGCGGGTCCGGACCGGCGCGCCCAGCCCGGTGCCCAGCTGGGAGACCTCGGGCCAGTACGTGGGGTCCTTCGCGGTCCCGGTGATCAGATCGAGCAGGCGCTGCGCGAGGGGGGAGAGGTGCATGCCGGTGGTTCCTGTCAGAGGTGGATCTGGCGGGTGACGGACGGGGCGACGATGGTGGCGTCGGCGGCCAGGAGGATGCTGCCCGAGCCAAGCCGGATCCCGCAGGTGCGCGGCTCGCCGCGGGCGGGCAGGGAGGGCTCCTCCAACGTCCGGCCCGTCGCGATCTCATCGCGAAACATCACTGATGCCATCGAAAACCGTATTTCCGTGAAATGTCAGGTGGTGCCGCAATCTATAGCAGCAGCGAATGACAGAACGTCGATGGCGGCGGGCATCCATGCCAGGCAGGGGCGTCGTCCGTCGTTGAGGAGCCGCGCCCTGCCGGCCCGCCCGGGGAGACCGGCCCCGGCCGTCAACCGGCCGGCAGCGCCACGACGGCGGGGCCGAACGCTGTCCCCAGCAGATAGCACAGGTTGAACAGGCCGATCGCGGCCGGCCTGTGCTCCTCGGGGGCCGCCGAGACGGCGCGGACCGCCAGCACTCCCTGGCCCGAGGCCGCCGCGATCGAGGCGGCGGCCTGGGCGACCAGCAGGCCGGGCGCCCACGCGGTGAAGGCCGCGGCCAGGGCCGCCGCGACGCCGGTGACGGCCAGTGCCGCGATCATCAGGCGGGGCCGCACCCGGGCGGACGCCGCCACCACGGACCACGACAGCATGCCGCCGAACAGCAGCGGCCACACCATGGCCAGACCGATCTGCGCGGACGACCAGGTCGTCAGCTGCGAAAGCCGGACCGGGAGCGCGTAGATCAGCCCGAAGTTGCCGACGGCCAGGGCGAAGGCCAGCCCGGCGGCTCCCAGGAACCGGGGCGCGCGGACCAGGACGGCCGGGACGAAACCCGCCGGCCGGGCCCGCAGGTGCAGTCCGAGCGCCGCCGCCGCGGCGACCGCGCACAGTCCGGCGGCCACGGGCTGGTGCGGCACGGACACCAGCGCGGTGACCAGCCCGGTCAGCACCACCGCGCCGATCACGTCGAACCGGCCGGGTGACGGCGTGGGCAGGACCGTCTGCCGTGACGCCGTCTGCCGTAACACGGCGGGTACGGCCAGCACGGCCACGGCCGGCAGGGCGAGCACGACCCGCCAGGACAGCAGGTCGCTGACCAGCGAACCGGCCAGCGGGGAGACCGATCCGACCACGGCGAGCGAGGCCGTGGCCACGCCCATCCGGCGAGGGGAGTCGGCCAGCTGCATGGCGATCGCCGTCAGCCCCGCGGCGCCCAGCGCCTGCGCGGCGCCGGCGAGCAGGAGGACGGGCAGGCCGGGGGCGAGGAGCACGAGGCCCGCCCCGGCGAGGGCGAGCAGGGCGCACGCCGTCACCGTGGCACGCATGCCGCGGTGACCGACCAGCCCCGACATCAGCGGCGTCCCCACCGCGATGCCCCACCCGAACACCGTCACCAGCCAGGCCGCCGATCCCGGCGGGCCTCCGAGGTCGCCGGCCACCTCGCCCAGGATGAGCGCCGGCCCCGCGATCCCGAACGACATCGGCCCGGCCAGTACCGCCAGTGAGAACGCGGACACCCCGGCATGCCGCGCCGTACCCGCGGCCGGAGCGCTCACCGGGTCTCCAGCGTCGGGTAGTCGGTGTAGCCGCGGTGGTCGCCGCCGTAGAAGGTGGCGGGGTCGGCCTCGTTGTATGGGCCTGCGGCCCTGACGCGCTCGGGCAGGTCGGGATTCGCCAGCCACAGGGAGCCGAGGCTGACCGCGTCGCACAGGCCCGCGCGGAGCGCCTCCACCGCCGAGCCGATCTTCTCCTCGGCGGCGCCGCGCGGGTTGAGGATCAGCGTGCCCGGCCACGCGGCCCGGACCAGCTTGGTGATCTCCCGGTCGAACTCCATGATGTGCACGTACGCCGGCCTGAACGGCGCCAGCGCGCGCATCAGGGCCGGATACACCTCGGCCGAGTCATGTTCCCGGATGCCGTTGTTGGGGTTGGCGGGGGAGATGCGGATGCCGACCCGTTCCGGCCCGATCGCGTCGGTGACCGCCATGGCGACCTCGACCGCGAAGCGGATCCGGTTCTCCACCGGACCGCCGTAGGCGTCGGAGCGGATGTTGGCGCTGCCGCACAGGAACTGATGGATCAGGTAGCCGTTCGCGGCGTGCAGCTCCACCCCGTCGAATCCGGCCGCCGTCGCGTTCCTCGCGGCGGTGACGAAGTCCGCGACCGTCGAGGCGATGTCCGTCGGCGTCATCGCACGCGGGGTGGGGTGGTCGAGCATGCCCGCACCGGTGAAGATCTGCCCGCCGGAGGCGATCGCCGAAGGGGCCACGGGCAGGGCCCCGTCCGGGTAGAGACAGGGGTGGCCGATCCGGCCGGAGTGCATGAGCTGCGCGAAGATCCGGCCGTCCCGGCCGTGGACGGCATCGGTGACCCGGCGCCACGCCTCCACCTGCTCCGGCGAGTGCAGCCCCGGGGTGTCGATGTATCCCTGGCCGATCACCGAGGGCTGGGTGCCCTCGGTGATGATCAGACCGGCGGCGGCCCGCTGCGCGTAATACTCGGCCGTCAGGCCGGTCACCAGCCCGCCGCTCGCCCGGCTGCGCGTCATCGGCGCCATCACCAGACGGTTGGGGAGGGTCAGCTTGCCCACGGTGACCTGCTCAAATAGCTCGTTCATGGAGATGAAGGTATGAGCGCTGACATGCATGACGAATCAGTAGGATTTACTGTTTCCGGGTACTTGGAGGTTGCGTGCTGTACGGGCGGTCCACTGAGCAGACGGAGCTCGAAACCCTGGTCGCCGCAGCGCGGGAGGGGCGCAGCGGCGCCCTCGTGGTGCGCGGCGAGGCGGGCATCGGCAAGACCGCGCTGCTGGAGTGGACGGCCCGGACGGCGGCCGGGCACGGGATGCGGGTGGTGCGGGTAACCGGCATCGAGCCCGAGGCCGACCTGGCGTTCGGCGGGCTGACACAGCTGCTGTGGCCGCTGCGGGACCATCTCGACGCGCTGCCGGGACCGCAGGCCGCCGTGCTGAAGGCCGTGCTCGGGGCTGAGCCGGCAGCCGGGCGGGACCGCTTCCTCACCGGGCTCGCCGTACTCACGCTCCTGGCCGACCTGGCGGAGGACGTCCCGGTGCTCTGCCTGGTCGACGACGCTCAGTGGCTCGACCAGGCCAGCGCGGAGCCCCTGCTGTTCGCCGCCCGGCGGCTCGCGGCCGAGGGGGTGGCGGTGGTGTTCGCCACCCGGGAGGACGGCTTCGCCGCGCCCGGGCTGAGCGAGCTGCGGCCGTCCCGGCTGGACGGTCAGGACGCGGCCCGCCTGCTGGCCGAGCACGAGGTGGCGCCGGTCCTGCGGGAGGAGATCATCGCCGAGTCCGCGGGCAACCCCCTGGCGCTGATCGAGTTCGCCGCGGGGCAGCGCGGCCGACCGGCCGGGCCGCTGTACTCGCAGATCGCCGACCGGGTGCTGGCGTCGTTCCGGGCCCAGATCGGGCGGCTGCCCGAGCGGACCCGGTTGATGATGCTGATGGCGGCCGCCGAGGGGAGGGGCGACCTGGCGCTGTTGCTGCGGGCGGCGCACCTGATGGGCGTCGGCCTCGACGACCTCGAAGAGGCGGAACGGGCCGGGCTGATCCAGGTGACCGGATCGGCCGTCGTCTTCCGGCATCCGCTGATCGCCACCGCCGCCTACCAGGGGGCCGCGCTGGCCCGGCGTGTCGCCGTGCACCGGGCTCTCGTCGAGATGGCCGAGAGCCCGGACTGCCGCGCGCACCACCTGGCCGCCGCGACGATGGAGCCCGACGCGGGCGTCGCCCTCGAACTCGTGGCCGCGGCCGAGCGGGCCGGTGCCCGCACCGCCTACGCGGCCGCCGCCCGCCTGTACGGACAGGCCGCCCGGCTCGCCACCGCCGGACAGGACCAGGTCGGCTGGCTCGCCCGGGCGGCGGCCGCGGCCCTGTCGGGCGGCCATCCCGGCCAGGCCGCCGAACTGGCGGCAAGGGCCGAAGAGCTCGCCGCGGAGGAGTCCGCCCAGCCGGGCCGTCCTTCCGGAGGGGAGCGCCACGACGTCGTGGCGGAGCTGACCTCGGTGCGCGCGGCCGCGATGTTCGAGCTCGGCGAGGAGGAGAAGGCCGTCGGACTGCTCCTGGACCGCGCCGATCGGGTGGCTCCGCACCAGGGCGCCGCCATGCTCCGCACCGGTGTGACCTACGCCTGGTTCACCGGCGACGAGACCTCCGTGCGCGCCGCCTCCCGGAAGCTGGCGGCCCTCGGCCACTCCGACCGGATGGCCGAGGGGCTGGCCCGCCTCATGGGCGCCGACTACGCCCGCGGCCTCCCGCTGCTGGTGGACTCCCTGGCCCGGAGTCCCGGAACCGAGCGCGCCCTGTTCACCGCGATGATCATAGGTGACGACGTCTCGGCCATGGCGCTGGCCGCCGCCGAGGTGGCCCGCTGCCGCGAGCAGGGCCTCATCGGCGCCCTGCCCCAGGCGCTGCAGGTGCTGGCCCAGACACAGGTCTGGGCCGGCCTGCACCGCGAGGCCGAGGCCGCCGTGGCCGAGGCCGTCGGGATCGCCTGCGACGCCGGCCTGCAGCAGCGCATCGCCTGGCTCAACGGCGTCCCCGCCCGGATCGCCGCGATCGAGGGCGACGAGTCCCGCTGCCGCCACCTGGCCGGCGCGACCCCCCCACCTCTACCGGCCGACCGGCGACGCCGTCCTGGGCCTGCTGGAGCTGTCCATGGGCGACTACGAGTCGGCCCTGAACCGCCTGGAGAGCGCCTGGTCCAGCCCGGGCCGCAACGCCGCGGTGCTCCTGCCCTCCGCCCCCGACCAGATCGAGGCGGCGGTACGGCTGGCCCAGCCACACCGCGCCGAGGAACCGCTGCGCCGCCTCCAGTCATGGGCCCGGGCCTCCGCGCAACCGTGGGCCCAGGCCGTCGCCCTGCGCTGCCAGGCCCTCACCGGCGACGACGAGACCTCCTTCCAGGAGGCGCTCACCCTCCACGAGCAGGGCGGCCGCCCCTTCGAGCAGGCGCGCACCCAGCTCCTCTACGGCGAATGGCTCCGCCGCGCCCGCCGCCCCGGCGACGCCCGCGCTCCCCTGCACGCGGCCATGGAGACCTTCGCCCGCCTGGAGGCCGCCCCCTGGACCGCCCGCGCCCGGTCCGAGCTCCACGCGACCGGCGGATCCCCCAGGACCGTTCACCCCGCCCCGGCCACCCCGCTCACCCCGCAAGAACTCCACGTGGCGCGGCTGGCCGCGGCCGGCCACAGCAGCCGGGAGATCGCCGCCCAGCTCTTCCTGAGCCCCCGTACGGTCGAGTACCACCTGTACAAGGCCTATCCGAAGCTGGGCGTCACCTCCCGCCGCGAACTCAGCCGCCTCAATCTCACCTGACCGCGTCCGCCCGGACGGCGCGCCGTCAGGAGCCGGAGAGCGTGCCCTCCGCGGGGCCGAGCGGCTCCGCGCCGGGGCGCCGGCCGGCCGCTGAGCGCCCTCGTCACCGCGGCCACCGGCGGGGGCGGGCCGGGTTCACGCCGTGAGCACGATCTTGCCGCGGGCGTGCTCCGCCTCGAGGAAGCCGATGGCGTCGGCGGTCTCGCTCAGGGGGAACGTCCGTTCGATCACCGGGGTGATCTTTCCCTCCGCGACGAGTCCGGCCAGGAGGATCAGGTCCTCGACGCTGCGCCTGGCGGCCAGCCCGCGGAGCTTCTGGCTCAGGAACGGCGTGGTCACGGCGGCGGCGACCAGCCGTGGCAGGGGGCCGAGCAGCGCACCGCCGGCACCGCTGGAGGAGACGTAGACGCCCTTCGGCGCGAGCACCCGGCGGAACCCGGAGAGCCGGTGGTTGCCCACGAGGTCCACGATGACGTCGAAGCGGCCCGCGCCCCGGGTGAGGTCCTCGCGGGTGTAGTCGATCACATGGTGGGCGCCGATCGAGCGCACCAGATCCGCGTTGCGGGTGCTGCAGACGCCGGTCACCTCCGCGCCGAGCGTCCTGGCGAGCTGCACGGCGAAGGTGCCCACCCCGCCGGAGGCCCCGTTGACGAGCACCGTCCGGCCGGGCCCGGCCCCGCCGAGCCGCAGCGCCTGCAGCGCGGTCGTCGCCGCCACCGGCAGGGTAGCCGCCTGCTCGAACGTCACCTCCGCGGGTTTCGGGGCCAGATGCGCCTCCGGCGCCGCCACGTACTCGGCGAAACCCCGCTGGTTCATCTCGCCGAACACCTCGTCGCCGACCTGGAGGCCCGTCACCTTCGGCCCGACCGCCTCCACCGTCCCGGCGACGTCGCGGCCCAGGACCGTCTCCTTCGGGCGCCGGAGTCCGAAGGCCAGGCGCAGGACGCCGGGGGAGCCGTGCATGGCGGCCCGGTCGCCGTGGTTGATCGAAGCGGCGCGGACCCGCACGAGCACCTCGCCGTCGCCGACGGCGGGCCTGTCGACATCGGTGTAGCGCAGGACCTCGGCGGGGCCGTACTCCTGGTAGACGATCGCTTTCACAGCTGTTCCTCATCTCGGCGGCGGAGCGGGGCGGGCTCCGGGCAGGGGGCGGCACACCGGCGACGTCCGCCTGGCGTGGGTGTTCGGGGGGATCGGTGACCCTCAGCGGTGGCGCGCCCGGGTGATCCCTTCGACGACGGTGTGGATGAGCGTGCCGGCGGAGATCACGATGAGCCCTGTGTGGATCCACCGCGGTACGCTCGGCGGCCACCCGGCCGCCGTGACGAAGACCGGGTTGAGCAGCCTGTCGTCCGCGGCGAGCCAGATCAGCGCGACCGGGCAGGCGATGCCGACGAGCGTCCCGGCGACGGCGAGGGGAACGCTCCAACGCGCGTAGTGCTTGGCGAAGGAGAATCCGAGGTCGGCGATCACCAGGGCGATGAAGAGGTGGATGACGCCGGTCTCCCACAGCCGGGGCGAGAGCACGCCGATGGGGGCGCCGCCGGCGTCCGTCTCGGTGCTCACCAGCGGTGAGAGCAGTATGAAGGTCGTGAAGAGGACCAGCAGCACGGTCTCGGTGACCAGCTCGCCGTACCGGGCGCGGCGGCTGGGCGGCTCCGGGAGCGCGGCGGGGCTCCAGGGCCGCGCCGCCGTCCGGCGCAGGAGGGCGACGCGTTCGATGATCACGAAGACGAGCGTCGTCCAGAAGGCGATGTGGACGGCGGCCGTGAGCGCCGCGCCGAGGGTGTCGCCGATCACGCGGAGGGCGGTGCCGCCCTGGAGGCCTCGCACGAGTCCGACGGCCGCGGCGACGGCGGGCACGACCGTCACGAGCAGGGCCGTCAGCAGCCGCGTGTAGTCGAGGTAGAGCGCGGGGCCGATGAGCTGGAGCGGGCGGTCCGCGTAGCCGGCGGCCAGCCGCGCCGGGTCGCCGAGTTCGGTGAGCACCGCGAGCTCCGCTCCGGCGGGGTCGCTTCCGGCGTTGAGGCGATCGTCGACGGCGTCCGCGATCGAGGCCCGGAGCTCCTTCTCGATGTCGGGGCGCTGTCTTTCGGGCAGGCGGCGCAGGGTCGCCTCGACGTAGCGGTCGGTGAGGGCGCTCGTGGTGGTCATGACTGGCCTTTCAGGGCACGGAATGCGGTGTCGAGCTCGTCCCATCCGCGGCTCAGGGTCTCGGCGAGTGCCAGGCCCTTGCCGCTCGTGCGGTAGAACTTGCGCGGCCGGGACTCCTCGGTGTTCCAGTCGCTGGTCAGGAGCTCCTGCTTCTCCAGGCGGCGCAGGAGCGGGTAGAGGGTGTTGGCGTCGACGGCGAAGCCCCGCCGGTCGAGCAGGTCGAGCAGGGCGTACCCGTAGTTGGGCTGCTCCAGGATGAGCAGGCAGGCGAGCACGACGGTTCCCCGTCGCAGTTCCTGCAGGTGCGTGGAGAGCAGCTCATCGTCCAGCATGAGGGCACAATATTGTGTGCCACACAGTAATGCAACGGGGTCCGTGGAGTCCGGGCTCCGACGTCCGGGATTCATTGATCTACATTGTAAAGATTCCTGGTCGGCGACCACCGGATGAGGAAGATCGAAACGACGGCGTTACTGTTGGAGTCACGGGTGATTCCGAAACGGCGCCGCCGGACGACACGGTGGCTCCACATGGTTCGCGGCAGGAGACAGAGCCGACAGGGCCGCCGCGTGCCGTACATCTCGACAATGCCCAGGTCCCCTGCCACCAGGGAAAAGCCTCGCGCGAGGAGAGGGCCGCCCGGGGACCGCCCACCGTTCCGGAGGGAGCAGCCGATGCCGATCAAGGTCGAGACACTCTCGGGCGAGAGCGCCACACTGGACGACGACAAGCTCGAAGAGCTCCGGATGACCTTCCGGGGCCCGCTGATCACGCAGCAGGACGATGACTACGACGCGGCGCGGACCGTGCAGAACGGGCTGATCGATCGCCGGCCCGCCCTCATCATCAGGTGTTCGGGCACCGCCGACGTCATCGACGCCGTCAACCTGGCCCGTGAGCACGGCCTGCTGGCGGCGGTGCGCGGGGGCGGGCACAGCGTCGCGGGCCACTCCGTCCGCGACCGTGGCCTGCTGATCGACCTGTCCGGGATGCGCGGGGTCTGGGTCGACCCCGAGGCCCGGCTGGTCCGGGTCCAGGGCGGCGCGACATGGGGCGATGTCGACCGCGAGGCCCAGGCGTTCGGTCTCGCGGTCCCGGGCGGGATAGTGTCGACGACCGGCGTCGCCGGGCTGACCCTGGGCGGCGGGCTCGGCTGGCTGCACCGCAAGTACGGGCTGTCCTGCGACAACCTGCGGGCCGTCGAGATCGTCACCGCCGACGGGCGGCTGCTGCGGGCCGACCGGTCCGAGAACGAGGACCTGTTCTGGGCGCTGCGGGGCGGGGGCGGCAACTTCGGGGTGGTCACCTCCTTCGAGTTCACGGCCCATCCTGTCGGACCGACCGTGATGTGCGCGGTGCCGATGTACGCCGAGGATCCTGGCGAGGTCTTCCGGGCGTGGAGCGACTGGGCGGAGACGGTGCCGGACGAGGTCACCACCAGAGCCGTCTTCTGGACGATCCCGCAGGACCCGCACATGCCCCCGGAGGTCCACGGCAGGCAGGTGCTCATCACCGGCGCCCTCTACGCGGGGCCGCCGGAGGAGGGCGAGAGGATTCTCCGACCGGTCCGGCGGCTCGGCACCCCGCTGGCCGATCTGAGCGCCCCGATGCCGTATCGGATGTTCCAGTCGGCCTTCGACTTCTTCTTCGTCAAGGGCGCCCTGGCCAGTTACTGGAAGTCGCTGTTCATGAGCGGGCCGCCCGGCCGGGCGGCGGACCTGATCGTGCGGTACGGGTTCGAGCGGAGCGCGCCGCAGTCCATGGTCCACGTGCCGCTGCTCGGCGGGGCGGTCAGCCGTGTGGGCCCGAGCGAGACGGCGTACGGCGACCGCGACGCGACCAGCATGCTGAGCGTGGACGGCAACTGGGTCGACGGCGACCCGGCCGACCATGTCGCCTGGGTGCGCCGTGTCATCAGCCAGGCCGAGGAGTTCTCGACCGGCGGGACCTATCTCAACTTCGACGGTGACGGCCCGGGGGAGGGGCCCGAGCTGGTCCAGGCGGCGTTCGGTGACAACCTCCGGCGGCTGACCGAGATCAAGCGGCGCTACGATCCGCAGAATCTGTTCCGGCTCAACGCCAACATCCCACCCGCGTAGCCGGCCGCCTGTCCACCGGCACATCGGCCCGGCCGCCGTCAACGCGCTGCACGGCGGCCGTCCGAGGTTTGTGATCCGTCACAGGTTTGACAGCTCAGATTTACTGCCTTTTCCAATTCCCAGAAGACCGCCGCCAGCCCATGGTTTGGGAGGGAGAAATGTAGGCGATCACTGGAGCCCCTATGCAGCGCCGCACCTTCATCGTGTCCCTCTCCGCCGTCGCTCTGTCCGGCACCCTGTGGCAGGACGCCGCGCTCGCCTCCTCGGTGGTCGCGGGCGAGAGCCCGTACGGCCCGCTCGGTGGGCCCGACGCCAACGGCGTCGCGCTGCCGGCCGGGTTCAGCAGCAGGGTGGTGGCCAGATCGGGCCACTCCGTCGGCGGCGTCCTCTGGCATCCGGCCCCGGACGGCGGTGCCTGCTTCGCCGACGGCGCCGGCTGGATCTACGTGTCCAACTCCGAGGTTCCGCTGGTCGGGGGCGCTTCGGCGATCAGGTTCAGGGCCGACGGCTCGATCGAGCGGGCCTACCGGATCCTGTCGGGCACCAACCTCAACTGCGCGGGCGGGCGCACGCCGTGGAACACCTGGCTGTCGTGTGAGGAGATCTTCCGCGGCAAGGTCTACGAGACCGATCCGTACGGCGCGCGCGAGGCCCAGCAGCGTCCGGCGATGGGCAAGTTCAAGCACGAGGCCGCCGCCTGTGACCCCGATCACAGGGTCGTCTACCTGACCGAGGACGAGGAGGACGGTTGCTTCTACCGCTTCGTCCCGAACGTCTGGGGCGAGCTGTCCAGCGGCCGTCTCGAGGTCTTCTGCGCCGACAACCTCTGGCGGCCGGTGCCCGAGCCGGCGCCCGGTGTCTTCCAGAAGCAGACCAGGCACCAGGTGAGCGCGGCCAGGCACTTCGACGGCGGCGAGGGCTGCCACTACGCGGACGGGATCTGCTACTTCACCGCCAAGGGCGACCGGAAGGTGTGGGCCTATGACGCCGTCCGCCAGACGGTGACGGCGATCTATGACGGCGCCGGCACGCTCGACGGCGTCGACAACATCACCGGCACCCAGGGCGGTGATCTCTACGTGGCCGAGGACGGCGGCAACATGGAGATCAACATCATCACCCCGGACCGGGTGGTCGCGCCGGTCCTGCGGCTCGACGGCCAGGGCGGATCCGAGATCACCGGCCCCGCCTTCTCTCCCGACGGCACCCGCCTGTACTTCTCCTCCCAGCGCGGCACCAGCGGCGAACGGGCGGGAACGGGCGGCATCACCTACGAGATCAGCGGCCCCTTCCGCCGCTGATCCGAAGGGGCGCCCATGGCTGCGGCGTGCTGACGTTCTTCACCGCCGCGCGGACCGTGCTCCTGCTCAGATCCCGTACCGCAGAGCCGACGCTTTTCGAAGGGAGTTCAGCGTGATCCGATCAGTGATCGCCGCCCTCGTCCTGGTGGTCGCCCTCGCCCCGCCCGTCCACGCCTCGGCCGGTGAGGTGTATGTGGCCCTGGGCGACTCGGCCGCCTCCGGGCCGCTGGTGCCCGACCAGGTGGTGCCCGACCTCGGGTGCTGGCGCTCCGACCGCAACTACGCCCACCTCACCGCGCAGGCCATCGGGGCCGCCAAGTTCCGTGACGTCACCTGCTCGGGCGCCGACACCAAGGACATGTACAGCGCGCAGGGCACCGACCTCGGTTCGGTGCCGCCGCAGCTGGAGGCGCTCAGCCAGGACACCACGCTGGTCACCGTACAGATCGGCGCCAACGACGTGGGGCTGACCGGGTTCATCGAGGACTGCCTGAACCTTCTGCCGCCGCCCGTCGGCGACGCCTGCAACGACGACTACATCGAGAACGGGCAGGACACCTGGCGGGTCAAGACCGACGCGCTGCGTCCGAAGCTGACCACTTTGGTCGCCGACATCCGTGCCCGCTCGCCGCAGGCCAGGATCTTCGTGGTGGGCTACGGGACCTACGCCCCGCTCAACGGCTGCTACCCGAGGGTGCCGATCATCAAGCAGGACGCCAACTACATCCGGGCCACCCTGCAGTACTTCAACCAGGCGTTGGCGGAGCAGGCGGCGGCGGCGGGCGTCGCCTTCATCGACCTGCAGACGCCGAGCGTGGGCCACGATCCGTGCGCCTCGGCGGGGACGCGGTGGATCGAGCCCTACGTCCCCGCTTCGCCGGCGGCGCCCTTCCACCCCAACGCGCGCGGGATGCGCGGTTTCGCGGACGCGGTGATCCCCGCTGTCAGCGGGGCGTGATCCTTCTGGCCGCCAGCGCGGCTCCGATCTGCTGGAGCTGCGCTGGGTCGGCCGGGTCGAGCCCGGTCAGGCTCACCACCCGCCGTAACCGGTAGTCGACGGTGTTCGGGTGCACGTGCAGCAGCTCGGCCGTGCGGCGGCGGTCGAGCCCGGTCTCCAGATAGACCTTGAGCGTCCTGAGCAGGTCGGGGTTTTCCAGCAGCGGGTCGAGGAGACCCGCGAGCCGGGCGGTGGCCCTGCTCGGCCGGGTGAGCTGGTATTCCAGGAGCACGTCGGCCAGCCGGTAGGCGCCCGGCGGGTGTCCGAAGATCCGCGCCACCTCCAGGATCTCCTCGGCCACCCCCGCGGCGGCCGGGACCTCGGCGGGCGTCGCCTGCTCGGCCGCCGCCCAGATCGGCACCCCGGCCGCCCTGGTCATCGCCTCGACGACCTCGGCCGGGGCCGGTGGCTCGCCGCCGCACGGCAGCAGCACGAGCCCGCCCGCCGGGTCGAGCACGGACAGGACCTGCTCGGTGGCGTAACGCTGCACGGCGGCCCTGATCCTGGCCAGCTTGCGCCGCGCGGCGATCGATCCGCCGGGCTCATCCTGTTTCTCGTCGGGGTGGGCGTCCACCGCGATCGCCATGACCAGGTATCCGGGTGCCAGCCGTACCGCGGCCAGGGCCGTGTGGTCGCCGCCGAGCAGCGCGGAGACGGCGGCGTGCATGGTGTGTTGCTCGTGGCTGAGCATGCCCTCGCGCTCCCCGAGGTAGGCGGTGCACACCGCGGAGGTCACCGCCTCGATGTAGACGAGGATGAGGCGGTTCATGTCGAGTACGGCCGCGAAGTCGGCCGGTGTGGCGGTGGCGATCAGGCGGTCCCAGACCCAGCGGGCGCCCAGGTGGTAGGCGGCCAGCAGGGCTTCGAGCGGGACCCGTTCCTGCGCGCGGCGCGCGGCCGAGGCGCGCAACGGAGCCAGCTCGGCGGAGGCGGGCGGGCGCCCGTGGCGGAACATCTCGCAGATCATCCGCAGGTTGTGCTCGGTGATCCTGGTGATGTCGCCGTCGAGCTCCTCCCTGGGCAGTCGCCGGTAGATGGGGATCTCTTCGACGAAGACGTGCACGAGCTGCCTGGCCAGGCTGGTCGCCTGGCGTCCCAGCAGCTCGTGCACGGGGCATCCAGCCAGGATGAGCACGTCTGCCACTGTCTCACACCAGGTTGTGATCTACCCGTCAAGTGGGACAGCGGGCAGGAAATGCCGCCGTCGCCTGCCGCCGCCGGGCCGGATGTGCCGCCTGGCGGGGTTCCCGGACCCGTGGCGGTCGGCCGTACGCGCTACGTCAGTGCCGCTTCAGTACGCCGATCAAGCTCGTGAGGCTGTTCTGGCCATGGCCGGCGGTGACGCCCTGGCGGAAGATCTTCAGGACGGCGGCCGGAAGCGAGCCGTCCACGCCGGACGCCTGTGCGGTGCGCAGCACGTGTTCCATGCTGGCCACGCCCATGGAGATCCGGTCGACGTCCCCCTCGTGGTCGCCCGCGGTGATCCGGGGCGCGTAGAACTCCAGGAAGTAGCGCAGGTCCATGGTCCTCACCGCGTGCGGCAGGAAATCCTCGGCCGAGATCCCGTTGGCCTCCGCCACCGCCTGACCGTGCAGGTAGCCGGTCAGCGCCGTCCAGAACATGTCGATCCCGATCTGGTAGTACAGCGCCGCCAGCCCCTGGTCCTCGCCGAGGTATTCGATCCCGGTCAGCACCTCAAGGGCGGGCCTGTGCGCCTCGATCACCTCCTCGGGGCCGCTGTAATACGTCATGGCGTCCGGCGTGCCGATGCCCGGAGGCGGCACCTGCACGCCGCCGGTGACCTGTACGGCTCCGCGCTCGGCCAGCCACGCGGCCGCCTGACGTGCCCTTTCCGGAGTGTCGGAGGTGAGGTTGGCCAGGGTGCGGCCGGCCAGGGCGGTCTCCGGGGCCTGGGCCAGGGTGGCGTCCATCGCGTCGTAGTCGATCAGGCTCAGGACCACCAGCTCGTTGGCGGTGAGCGCCTCCTCGACGGATCCCGCCCTCCTCGCGCCCCGCGCCACCAGCTCCTCCGCCCTGGCCGGCGTGCGGTTCCACACGGTCACCTCGTAGCCGCTGCCGAGGTAGGCGCCGGCCATGGCCTGTCCCATGGGGCCCAATCCGATCACGGTCACGGACTTCATCCAGCTCTCCTCATCACTAGAACGAACGCTCTATCTAGAGAGCAACGGTAGCACGCGACTAGAACGAACGCTCTACCAAGTACGATGAGAGCCATGCGGACCCAGCACGAGATCGGCACCCGGGAGCGGATCATCCGGACGACCTCCCGCCTGATGCAGCGGCAGGGATACGAGGCGACGGGCCTCAAGCAGATCTCCCAGGAGGCCCAGGCCACACTGGGCTCGGTCTACCACTTCTTCCCCGGCGGGAAGCGGGAGCTGGCGGTCGAGGCGGTCCGCCACGGGGACCGGGACTTCGCGGAGTTCCTGCGCGCCGCCTTCGACCAGGAGGACGATCCGGCCGCGGCGGTTCTCGCCTGCACCCGCGAACTGGCCAAGGGGCTGCGCGAGTCCGGCTGGCTGGACGGCTGTCCCGTCACCACCACGGCGTTGGAGAGCGTGGGCCGGGAGCCCGAGATCCAGCAGGCCGCGGAGGAGGCCTACGAGAACTGGCGCACGCTGGTCCGCGACAGGCTCAGGCGCTCCGGCTTCGCCGACGAGGTGGCGCACGACCTCGCCCACAGCGTGATCAACCTGCTGGAGGGCGCGGAGCTGTCGGCGCAGGTGTCCCAGCGCGAGGCTCCGCTGGAGATCGCCGGCAGGCACCTCGCACGGCTCATCGACTCCTACCGATGAGCCGGCCCGGCCGGCCCGGCCCGGCCGGGCCGTCGGGGCGCGGCGTCGGCGGAGGCGCCGTCCGGCCCGCCCCCGTCGGGCTCATGACTGTCACGCCGGCTTCCTGAGCACCTCGGTGAGGGCCGAGATGCTGTGGTCGCCGTGGCCTGCCTCGGCCGCCCGCCTCACCAGGTCGTACAGGGGGGCCAGCCAGGCCGTGTCGACATCCGTCTCCCTGGCCAGGTCCGCGTCGTAGGCCTCTCCGGCGAGGAAGAGGTTCACGGAGGAGGCGGCGTCGGTGTAGTCACCGCTGTCGATCTCCTTGGCGTAGGTCGGCAGCAAAGACTTGATCATGTCCAGCCACTTGCCGGCGAACCGCACGATGGAGGCTGCCTCGAGCCCGCGCGCCTGGACGGCGGCGGCGCCCTGGAAGAAGCCGACGAGTGCGGGCAGCAGCATGGCGCCCACCGCCATCTCGTACAGGGCGGCGAGGTCGCTCTCGTCGCCGAGGTGGACGGTGTCGCCGCCCAGCACCTTCAGGGCCGTCTCGAACTCCTCGAAGACCGTCTTGTCGCCGCTGTAGTAGAGCAGGGTGTCCGGCAGCCCCACGGCCGAGGGCACGTTCTTGACCGCCCCGGCCAGGAACCGGGCGCCATGACAGACGGCCCAGGCGGCCGTCTCGCGGGCGCCGGCCGGGGAACCGCTGTTCAGGGTGACCAGGGCCCGCCCGCGCAGCGACGTGGCGGCGGGCCGCAGCGCCGACCGGGTGTCGTCGAAGGTGGTCAGGCAGGTGATGACCAGGGGACTCGCCGCCACCGCGTCCTCGATGGCCTCCGCGTGCTCGGCGCCCATGGCGACGAGGGGCGCGGCCTTGGCGGCGGTCCTGTTCCAGACGGTGGTCGGGTGTCCGGCCTCGACGAAGGCCTCGGCCAGTGCCCTGCCCATCGAGCCCAGGCCGATGACGGTCACCGGTGTCGCGTTCTTCTCGGTCATATGCATACTCCAGCCACAGAGATAGAGATAGGGACAAGGACGCGGGCGCGCTGCATTGGAGACCCGTCATGGTCGTGGCGCGGCGTCCGGTCCATGCTGGCTGGAGCGCCAACATTTCTTCAAGTACCTACAATTTTGCCGGGTACTGACAGAAATGTAAGTATAGGTCGATGAAGGAGACCAAGAAACGGACGTTCACCTGCGGTCTCGACGCCGCCATCGCCGTCATGGGAGGCAAGTGGAAGGGACTGATCCTGTTCGCGCTCCAGGACGGTCCCCTGCGCTTCGGGGAGTTGCGGCGCGCGGTCCCCGGCATCAGCGAGCGGGTGCTGATCCTGCAACTGCGGGAGATGGAGGCCACCGGGCTGCTCCATCGCGAGGTGTATCACCAGGTCCCGCCGAAGGTGGAATACTCGCTCACCGGATTCGGTCATTCGCTCAACACCGCGATGGCGCCGCTCGGGGAGTGGGGCGAGGAGCACATCGGGCGCATCGAGGCCATCCCCTGGGACCAGGTCGGGTGAACCGGCGCGGCGGCCCGGGGAGTCGAGGTGGTCGCACCGGACCGGTGACGGCCGGGCGCACAGGTCGCCGGTGACCCGGGAACCCCTGTTCACGTGGCCGTTTTACCGCGGCGTCCGGGTGCGGGGTGTTCCACCTACGCCGAGCAGCTCGTCGGCGCGCTCGAGCAGTGCGCGGCGTTCGGCTCCGGAACGGAGGGCGGCGGCGGCCTGCCGGAACAGGGCGGCGGCCCGGTCGCGGTCGCCGTGGCGGGCCGTGAGATCGGCTTCTGCGGCGACGGCCAGCGGGTAGCCGTCCAACGCGCCGCCGGCGCGGGCCCGGGCGAGCAGGGACAGCCCGGCCGCCGGCCCGTGCGCGTAGCCGTGCGCCACGGCACGGTTCAGCTCGATCACCGGTGAGGGCTGGATCCGGGCGAGCCGGTCGTACCACGTGGCGATCGCCGGCCAGTCGGTGGTGTCGGCGGAGACGGCGGTGGCGTGGCAGGCGGCGATCCGGGCCTGCAGCGCGTACGGGCCGTCCTGCGGCGTCCCGGCGAGGACGCGCAGGCCCTCGGCGATCGCGGCGTGGTCCCAGCGGAGCCGGTCCTGCCTGTCCAGGGCGAGCAGGTTGCCGTGCCGGTCGCGGCGGGTCTCACGCCGGGAGTGCTGGAACAGGAACAGCGCCAGCAGCGCGGACACCTCGCCCTGATCGGGCATGAGCCGCTGGAGGAGCCGGGCCAGGCGGATCGCCTCGTCGGCGAACGCGGGCCGGCCGTCGGCGTTGTAGCCGTGGGTGAACAGCAGATACAGCACCGCCAGGACGCCGGGGAGCCGCTCGGTGAGCGCCGGGCCGGTCGGCACCCGGTACGGGATGCCGGCATCGGCGATCTTCGTTCTGGCCCGGGTCAGCCGCCGGGTCATGGCCGGCTCGCTGACCAGGAAGGCCCGCGCGATGTCGGAGGTGGGCACCCCGCCGACCGTCCGCAGTGTCAGCGCCACGCGCGCCTCGAGGGCGAGTGCGGGATGGCAGCAGGTGAAGATGAGCCGCAACCGATCGTCCACGACCTCCTCCGCCGGGGCGGGGCCCGGATCGGTGAGCGTCTGCAGCGCCAGCTCGGCCAGCTTGCGGCGTTCGACCGACGCGCGGCGCAGCACGTCGATCGCGCGGTTGCGGGCCACCGTCATCAGCCAGCCGCCCGGATTGCCCGGCACGCCCTCCCGGGGCCACCGCTGCAGGGCGAGCGTCAGTGCCTCCTGGGCGCAGTCCTCGGCCAGCGTCCAGTCTCCGGTGAGGCGGATCAGCGTGGCGACGATCCGCGCGTACGCGTCCGCGCTCGCGGCCGCGACGGCGTCGGCCGTCGCGGCCGCGGGCACCTCAGCCATGTGTCCTCAGCCGTCCAGGTCGACCAGCGGGCGCAGCTCCAGCCGTCCCCGCCGGGCCATCGGGTGGGCGCGGGCCACCTCGATCGCCTCGTCCAGATCGGCGCACTCCAGCAGGTCGTAGCCCACGATCACCTCCTTGGTCTCGGCGAACGGGCCGTCCGAGACCAGCAGCCGGCCGTCGCGGACCCGGACCGTCGTGGCCGCGGACGTCGACGCCAGCGCGCTGCCCTCCAGGCGGCGGCCGCGTGCGTCGTTCTCCGACACCCACACGTCGATGTCGGGCTCGTCGGCCCTGTCGGTGTCGGGCTCGGCGTCGGTGCACACGAACATCATGTATTTCATCTTCGCTCCTCGGCGCTGTGAACTCACCACTATGACGAACGAGCGGCCCGGTTCCGGACACAGCCGCGTCCGAAACATTCCAGGTCCTCAACCGGTCGAGCGGCCATCCGTGTCAGCGGTCGAGGACGGGTCCGTCGAAGATGTGGACGCGCTGCCCGAGGACATCGGAGGCGGGGCGCCGCGGCCTGCGGAAGGTCCCCAACGGCACGCCACCGCCGGCGCGGGGCCGGAGCGTGATCACCATTTTGCAGGCCTTCCCTCCGCCCGGCCTGCCCGCCGGCGTCCTGGTGGTCGGCCGCGTCCGTGCCGGCCCGGCCGCCGGGCACTCCGTGCGTCCTGCTCACGCCGCTGACCGCCGTCTCGGGGGCCGGCGGCCGCGGCTCCGGGGACCCGGTGGCCGATGTGCAATGCTGCACTTTATCGACCTTTTTTGAGCATGTCTACGCTCTTGACAGCGGAGTTCCCGCTCGATTTACTCCGATGCACGCCAGGTCGAGCACCCGGCGTCAGAGGTACGCCTAGCCGGTATGTGGCCCGCGCCATGAGCCCGGACTAAGTCGCCAGGATCGCCGTCGGCGTCCGAGGCGGGGACGTACCCTCTATCATCTGGAGCGCGACGATGACAACGAATCGTCTCCTCACCCGTGGATCTCTCGGCGCCGTCGTGGCCCTCACGGCCGCGTTGACCGCACCGCTCCTCGCCTCGCCCGCCGCTTCGGCCGGCACGGTCGCGCCTCCCCCCGCGCACGCCGGGTTCGACTACCAGATCGGCGGCGCCTACACCCCGCCCCCAGGGGTCAGGGTGGTCAGCCGCGACCGCGGGGCGAGCCCGGCGGCCGGCCTGTACAACATCTGCTACGTCAACGCCTTCCAGGTCCAGACCGGCGCCGAGGGCGAGTGGGACGCCGACCTGCTGCTGCGCGACGCCGACGGCGACGTGGTGGTCGACGAGGACTGGGACGAGGCGCTGCTGGACCTGCGCACCGCGGCCAAACGGCAGCGTATCGCCGCGAAGGTGAACGGCTGGACGGACGGTTGCAAGGCCAAGGGGTTCCAGGCGGTCGAGCCCGACAACTACGACAGCTATGACCGTTCGCGCGGCCTGGTGAGCAAGGCCGACGCCCAGGCGTACATCCGCCTGCTCTCCTCGCACGCCCACGCCCGGGGCCTGGCGATCGCCCAGAAGAACACGGTGGAACTGGCCGGCGCGCGCCGGCAGAACGGGCTGGATTCGCGATCGCCGAGGAGTGCGGCGCCTACCGCGAATGCGGGGACTACACCGCGGCGTTCGGCGACGACGTGATCGTGATCGAGTACACCGCGCGGGGCCTGTCGACGGCCTGCTCGGGCTGGGGCGGCCGGCTGAGCATCGTCCGGCGCGATGTGGACGTCTCTCCCCGGGGGAACGGCGGATACGTCCGGCAGACCTGCCCGTAGCGTCAGATTCCACTGTTATACGGAGGTAGAGATGGACACGATCCATCGCGCCGCCCCCATGCCCTCACGTCGCGAAGTCCTGCGCGGCGCACGCGCCCTGGCCCTGTCCGCGGTCGGGAGCGTGGCCGCCGCAGGGTGCGCCGAGGGCGCTGACGGCGGCGTCGGCGCCGATGGGCGGGTCACGATCGAACTGTGGCACGGGCAGACCGACACGGGCAGGAAGGCCATCGAGCATCTGGTGGCCGACTTCCAGCGCACCCATCCCGGCATCCGGGTCGACATGGGCGGGGGAGTGCTGGCCGACGCGATGCTGCAGAAGGTCACCGCCGCGCTCGCGTCGGGCTCCTATCCCGACATCGCCTACATCTTCGGATCGGACCTGGCGAGCATCGCGCGCAGTCCGCAGGTGGTGGACCTGACCGGCACCGTCGACGCCGGTTCCACGCCGTGGAACGACTACTGGGCGCCGGCACGGGCGGCCGTCACCGTCAACGGCCAGGTCCGGGCCACTCCCGCGGTCGTCGACTCGCTGGCCGTGGTCTGCAACAAGAAGCTGTTCCGCGAGGCCGGGCTGCCCCTGCCGCAGCCGGGCTGGAAGTGGCCGGAGTTCGTCGAGACGGCCCGGCGGCTCACCGACGCCGGACGTGGCACGTTCGGCACGGGATGGCCGGGCGTGGGTGACGAGGACACGGTGTGGCGGCTGTGGCCGCTGGTGTGGGACCTGGGCGGCGACGTGATCGCCCGCGACGGGCGCGGCATCGGGTTCGCCGACGTGGGCGTCCAGGCCCTGCAGGTGGTGGAGGCGCTCGCGCAGGCGTCGAGCGTCTACATCGATCCCCAGCCCGGCAGCGAGAAGATGTACCAGGTGTTCGCGTCCGGCCGGATGGGGATGGTGGTCACCGGCCCATGGCAGCTGCCCGACATCGAGGAAGCCGGGATCGACTACCACGTGGTGCCGCTGCCCAGCTTCAGCGGCCGGCCGATGACGATCTCGGGGCCCGACACGTGGACCATGTTCGACAACGGCGGCCCGCGCGTCCGGGCGGCCCGCACCTTCCTGAGCTGGCTGATGCAGCCGGCTCAGGACGTGCGCTGGGACGTCGAGGCGGGCAGCCTGCCGCTGAGCAGGCCCACCCGGGCACTGCCCGCCTGGCGGGACCACTCCGCCCGGACCGAGGGTCTCGAGGTGTTCACCCGGGCACTGGAGTCGGCGCGGGCACGGCCGGCGCACCCGGCCTACCCGAAGGTCTCGCAAGCGCTCGGGCAGGCCGTCGTCGCCGTGCTGCTCCGCAGGAGCACCCCCGCCGAAGCGCTCCGCAGCTGCGCCGATGCGGCCGATGCCGCCCTGCTCATACCGCGTTGAGGAGTTCTTCCATGCCAGGTCCCCCCACACCGTTCACCCTCTCCGACCACGAACTGCGTCAACGTGCCCGGCGCCGGGTCCGCCGCCGGGAGTCGAGGACCGCCTGGGCGTTCGTCTCCCCCTCCATCCTGGTCATCCTCGGGCTCAGCGTGGTGCCCGTGATCTGGTCGCTGCTGCTGTCCTTGCGGGCCGATGACCTGGTCACGCCGGGCCGCTGGGTGGGGCTGGACAACTACTACGCGCTGAGCAGGGATCCGAACTTCGGTCAGGCGGTACGTAACACGCTGATCTACACGGCGCTGTACGTCCCGCTCAGCATCGTCCTGGGACTGGCGCTCGCCCTCGTCCTGAACCGGCGCATCAGGCTGGTCGGCCTGTACCGCACGCTGATCTTCGTGCCGTTCGTCGTCTCGGCCACGGCGCAGGGCACGCTGTTCTCCTTCATCCTCGACCCGCAGTTCGGCGCGGCCAACTCGGTGCTGCACGCGCTCGGCGTCTCCCCGCAGGGCTTCTTCACCGACCCCGCCCAGGCGCTGTTCCTCCTGGTGGCCATCACGTTGTGGAGCGGCCTGGGGTTCTGCGTGGTGGTGTATCTCGCGGCCCTCCAGGACGTGCCGCGGCCCCTGATCGAGGCGGCGCGGCTGGACGGCGCCGGGCGCTGGCACCTGCTGCGCCACGTCACCCTGCCCACGCTCACCCCGGTCAGCGTGTTCCTGGTGCTGTGGCAGACCATCAACGCCCTGCAGGTCTTCGACCTGGTGTATGTGACGACCAAGGGCGGCCCGCTGGGCGCGACCACCCTGATCGTCTACTTCATCTGGGAGCAGGCGTTCAAGAACTTCACCGCCGGCTACGGCGCCGCGGCCGCCTACGTCCTCGCCGTGGCCCTGTTCGTGATCGCCGCCGGCCTGCGCGTGGTCCGGGGGCGCGAGAGCCGGCGTCTCGAAGGAGCGACCCGATGACGGCGACCGTGACCACCCCTCGACAGGCCGCGCAGGCCGGCGTGGCCCGGCGGGGCCGCGCGGGGCTGCCGTTCAGCGCCTGGCACCTGCTGCTCGCCCCGCTCGCGCTGATCTTCGCGATCCCGCTGGTCTGGCTGCTGCTCAGCTCCGTGATGAGCAACGCGGAGATCAACCGGTTCCCTCCGGCGCTGTGGCCGTCCCGCATCGACCTGGGGGGATACCGGTACGTCCTGGGCAACGCCCTGTTCCCCCGCTGGTTCGCCAACTCGCTGATCGTCTCCACCGTCGCGGTCGCGTCCAACCTGCTGTTCGGCGCGTTCGGCGGCTACGCCTTCGCCCGCATGCGCTTCCTCGGCTCCCGGAGCCTGCTGGTGCTGATGCTGGCCACGATGGCCATCCCCTTCCAGCTGACGATGATCCCGACGTTCCTCGTCATGAAGCGCCTGGGACTCATCGACACGCTGGGCGCGCTGATCGTGCCTTCGCTGGTCACGCCGTTCGCGGTGTTCCTCCTGCGGCAGTTCTTCCTCTCGCTGCCCAGGGAGCTGGAGGAAGCCGCCTGGATCGACGGATGTTCGCGGCTGCGGGTGCTGTTCCGCGTCGTGCTGCCGCTGTCGCGTCCCGCGCTGAGCACCGTGGCGATCCTGACGTTCCTGTCGACCTGGAACGACCTGACCTGGCCGCTGATCGCCATCAACCACGACACCCAGTACACCCTGCAGCTGGGGCTGGCGACCTTCCAGGGGCAGCACCACACCCAGTGGGCAGCGGTCATGGCCGGCAACGTGATCACGGTCCTGCCGGTGCTGCTCGCCTTCGTCGGCGCGCAGAAGGCGTTCATCCAGTCCATCATCTCCAGCGGCCTCAAGGGCTGACTGCCGACCGACCTACGGATACCGATGCCGCACACTTTCGACCTGCTCGTCATCGGGGACGCCAACCCCGACGTCATCCTCGGCCCGCTGGAGGCTCCGCTCGCCTTCCACCAGCGTGAACAGCTCGTCGGCGCCGGCGCGCTCACCCTCGGCGGGTCCGCCGCGATCATGGCCTGCGGCGCCGCGCGCCTCGGCCTCAAGGTCGCCTTCGCCGGGCGGGTCGGCGACGACGACGCCGGCCACTACGTCCGCGACGCCCTGACCGCCCGTGGAGTCGACACCCGGGCCCTGCGCCTGGACGCGGAGCTGCCCACCCCCCTCACCGTGGTGGTGACCCGCGGGGACGACCGCGCGATCCTCACCGCCCCCGGCACCCTGGCGGCCACCACCGGCGACGACGTCCCCGAGTCGTTGCTCGCCGGCAGCAGGCACGTGCACGCCGCCTCCTACTTCCTGATGCCCGCACTCGCGCGGGCGCTGCCGCTCCTGCTGCGCACCGCGCGCGCCCACGGCGCCACGACCTCGCTCGACACCAACGACGACCCGGCCGGCGAGTGGGACCCCCTCGGCCTGCCCGCCGTCCTCGCCGAAACCGACATCCTGCTCCCCAACGCCCACGAGGCCCGCCACCTCGCCGGGCCCGCCGCGGACTCGCCGCAGGCGGCAGCCGCTCTCCTGGCCGCGCGCGGACCGCTGGTGGCCGTCAAGAACGGCGCCGAGGGCGCCCTCTGTCACGACGGCCGCACCCTCACCACCACCGGCGGCGTCACCGTGACGCCCGTCGACACCGTCGGCGCCGGAGACAGCTTCGACGCCGGCTTCGTCGCCGCGCTCCTCGCCGGCCTGCCCCCCGCCGACGCCCTCGGCGTCGCCGCCGCCTGCGGAGCCCTGTCCACCCGTGCCCACGGCGGCACCACTGCCCAGGCCACCTGGGACGAGGCCGTCTCGCACGTCACCCGTACCGGAAAGAACCTGTCATGAGCACTCCCAAGATCGCGTTCATCGGCGCCGGGAGCGTCGTCTTCACCCAGGGTCTGCTCGCGGATCTGTTCGCCTTCGCCGAACTGAAGGACATCCACGTCGCCCTGCACGACATCGACGCCGAACGCCTGGCCACCGCCGAGCAGGCCGCCCGGCACATCGCCGCCCAGCGCGGGGCCCGCCCCCGCGTCACCGCCCACGCCGACAGGCGGGCGGTGCTCGACGGCGCCGACTTCGTCATCAACATCGTCCAGGTCGGCATGGGCGAGGCGACCCGCACCGACTTCGAGGTCCCCGCCCGGTACGGCCTGCGCCAGACCATCGGCGACACCCTCGGCGTCGGCGGCATCTTCCGCGCCCTGCGCACCTTTCCCCTGCTGAGATCCCTGGGCGAGGACATCACCGAGCTCTGCCCTCAGGCGTGGCTGCTCAACTACACCAACCCGATGGCGATGAACGTCCAGTACCTCGCCCAGGCCACCGGGCTGACGCGGGTGGTCGGCCTGTGCCATTCGGTGTACTGGACGATGCGCGACCTGTCCGATCTCCTGAACGTCCCCTACGAGGAGGTGACCTACCACGCCGCGGGCGTCAACCACCAGGCGTGGGTGCTGCGGTTCGAACACGACGGAGCCGACCTCTATCCCCGCCTGGACGCCATGATCGAGGCCGACGGGCAGCTGCGCCGCCGGGTCCGCGTCGACATGTACCGGCGCCTCGGCTACTACCCGACCGAGACCAGCGAGCACTCCTCCGAGTACGTGCCCTGGTACCTGCGCCACGACAGCGAGATCGAGCGGCTGCGGCTGCCCGTGGGCGCCTACCTGGGCATCGTCGAGCAGAACGTGGCCGCCTACGAGAAGACGCGCGACGCCCTGGCCGCCGGGGACCCGCTGCCGGTGGAGGGGACCATGGAGTACGCCCCCCAGATCATTCACAGCATGACCACGGGCACGCCCCGCACCGTCTACGGCAACGTCCCCAACCACGGTCTGATCGACAACCTTCCCGCACACGGCGTGGTCGAGGTGCCCTGCCTGGTCGACGCGCTGGGCGTACAGCCCACCCGGGTCGGCGCGCTGCCCGCCCAGCTGGCCGCGCTCAACCGGACCTACCTGAGCGTCAACGACCTCGTCGTACGGGCCGCGGTGGAAGACGAGCCGCGCCACATCCGCCACGCCGCCATGACTGACCCGGCGACCGCCGCGACGCTGACGGTCGAACGCATCTGGGAGCTGTGCGACGACATGGTGCGGGTCCACGCCGGCCGCCTGCAGCCCTCGCTGCGCGCCACCCTCGGCACCTGAACGGCCCGGCCGCGGGCACCGCCCGCGCGGCGCGTCCGTCCCGGCGCCGCAGGCGGTCTCCGCGGAGATCTTGAGATCCGGAAAACCAGAGAGGTTCTCTAGAGGATCTCTCTGGATTTCCTCTAGACTCCCGGCCATGGACAACGCGGAGACGCACCATCCGACCCCTGCCCGGACTGCCGTGGTGACAGGTGGCAACCGTGGCATCGGATACGCCGTCGCCGCGCGGCTGCTTCAGGACGGGTGCGACGTGGTGCTGGTCGCGCGTGACAGACAACGGGGGGAGGCCGCGCGGGCGTCGCTCGCCGGGTCCGACGGGACCCGGGTGCGCCTCGTCGTCGGCGACCTGTCCAGCGTCCGGAGGACGCGCGCGGTCGCCGAGGCGCTCAGTGAGACCTGCCCGCGAATCGATGTGCTGGTCCACAACGCCGGTCTGTGGCCGAGCCGGCGGGTGCTGGGCGAGGACGGGCTGGAGCAGGCATTCGTCACCAACCATCTCGCTCCGTTCCTGCTCAATCACGAGCTGGAGCCACTGCTGACCGCCTCCGGGGCACGGGTCGTGCAGGTCAGCGCCGGGCTGTACGTCAAGGGGCAGGCCGATCCGGAGCGCACCCCCACCGGCCTGGACTTCCACCCGATGCGGACCTACGCCGACACCAAGCTGTGCAACCTGCTGCTGGTGCCGCGGTACGCCGAACGGTGGAAGGATGCCGGGGTGACCATCAACGCCGTTCACCCCGGAGTGATCCGCACCGGGCTGGGGGACCGTGGCGGGCCCCTGGGCTACCTGCTCAAGGCGGTGAAACTGCTGTGGAAGAGTCCGGAGGTGGGCGCCCGGCCCGTCGCCAGGCTCGCGCTGGCCGCGGAGGCGGCCGGGCTGACCGGCCGTTACTTCCACATCGAGGCCGAGCAGCCGCTGGCCCCGGTCGCCGCCGACGCCGCGCTCGCCGACCGGCTCTGGACACAGGCGCTGGAGCTCACCGGCCTTGAGCGGACCCCGCCGCCGGTCCGGCGCGATGTCACCTAAGCAGCGGCGAGGCGAGGCGACCGCCGACAGGGTCCTGGCGGCGGCGCTCGATCTCTACGCGGCCGAGGGGTCCGGCGGGCTGACCATGACCGCGTTGATCGCCGCGACCGGTGTCAGCAGCGGCAGCCTCTACCACCACTTCGGCAGTTTCGACGGACTCACCGCGGCCCTCTACAGCCACTGCATGTCCGAACTGCTCGACACGCTCATCGCCGCGCTCGAGCGCTCCAGGACGGCCCGCACCGGCGTGCGGGCCTTCGTGGGAGCGTATCTGCGGTTCGTCCAGGACAACCGGCCGGCGGCGCACTTCATCCACGCCTCGTCCTACGCCGACTTCCTGCCGGCCCACGCGGGGCGCATCGCGGAGGCGAAGGCGCCCAGGATGCGCCGGATCGCCGAGTGGCTCCGTCCCCACGTGGAGGCCGGGCATGTCATCGCCCTGCCCGATCCCCTCACCGAGATGCTCGTGATCGGCCCCGTGGCGGAGACCTCCCGCCGCTGGCTCGCCGGAGCGCCCGACGTCGACTTGACGGTCGCGGCGCGCCTGCTGCCCGAACGGATCTGGCAGTCGGTCCGCGGTGAACGTCCCCTGTCTGCCGGCACGGACCTGTGACACGCCTTCCCGGATGAGCGGGCCGGGCCGCCGCGGGGACGGCCGACAGGGGCCGGCGGCTTGGGCGTGCCGGCAGGGGCGCGGACCGCGCCGGCCGCCGCCGGTCCCGCGCGGCCCGCGCGGGTCTCACGACACGCGGATGTCGTCGACGGCCCAGTACCAGTTGTTGGCGGCGTCGAAGTAACGGAAGCGGACGGCCATCGTGGTGGCGCCGGGCGGCACGGAGACGGCCAGCGCCTCCACCGCGGAGACCGCGTCGGAGCCGTAGGCCTTCACGGTGGTGAACGCGCCGCCGTCGAAGGAGACCTGGACGTACGCTTTCTGGTTGCCCTCCGGCCGGTAGAGGGTGGTGTAGTCGATCACGGCCGAGGTGCGGCCGGCGACGTCGTAGGCAGGTGAGATCAGGCTGGAGGCGTAGGTGCCACCGCCGTGGGAGCGGTCGTCCCACTCGTCGGAGTCGGCGACGGCGAAGACGCCGCGGCTGCGGACGAACAGCTCGCGCCATTGGTCACGCTCGGCGCGCGACCAGAACTCGTCGGTGGTGAAGGACCAGCCGCGCCACTCCTCCACGCCACCGGAGGGCAGAGCGGTGCTGTCGACGGCCCAGCCGCCCGGCGGGAGGTGGGTGAAGCCGGTCACCCCGGCCGGGATGCCGGTCTCGTGGACGCGGGGCGACAGGGCCACGGTCTCGAACGGGTCGGCCGAGCGGACCGTGACGGAGGTGCCGTCCAGGCCGGCCGGGCGCGGCAGGCCGAGCCGGGCGAAGACGGTGGCGGCGACGTCGACCAGGCGGGTGTCGGCCGGCCTGGCCCCCGCCGGGATGCCGGGGCCGCTGGCCAGTACGAAGGTGCGACGCTCCTCGATGGTGGAGCCGCCGTGGCCGCCGATGCCGGTGTGGCCGTGGTCGGTGGCGACCACGACGGTCCACCGCTCGCTCGCGTAGGTCGGCCGGGCGCGTACAGCGGTCAGGAGGCGGCCGATCTGGGCGTCGTTGGCCTTGACGGCGTTCAGGTAGGCCTGGCTGCCGGCGCCGCTGTTGTGCCCGGCGATGTCGATCTGGCCCAGGTAGACGAAGGCGACGTCGGGATTGCGGTCGCGCAGGACCTGCTCGGAGACCTGTGTGATCCGCTCGTCCTCGGCCGGGTAGCCGGCGCTGTCGCCGTCGAGCACGACCCGGGCGTCGATGCCCGCGCCGAAGGTGCCCTGCTCGCCCAGTGGCTTCCAGTCGACGGCGGCGTAGGTCGAGTAGGCCGGGTTGACCCCCTCGATCCGGGTCAGGAAGTCGGGGTAGAGGTCGTAGCGCTTGCCGGTGAAGCTGTTGTCCTTGACCTTGTGCCTGTCCGGCCAGACACCGGTGGCGATCGTGGACCAGCCGGGGCCGCTGGAGGTGGCGGCCATCGGGTTGGTGTACAGGAGGCTGGTGCCGAGCGTGCCGCCGGAGATCAGCGCGTCGAGGTTGGGGGCGTCGGCAGGGGCGATCCGGTCGTGGCGCAGGCCGTCCAGGCCGATGACCAGGACCTTGTCGGCGCTGATGCCGTTGGGTACGGCCGGGACCGGCACCGGGGCGGCGGCCGCCGCCCGGCTGTTCGGGATCTTGTGCTCGGCCGGGGGACCGGAGTCGGGGTCGGCGGCGGCCGCCGTCAGGGGGATCAGCGCGGTGATCACGGTCAGGGCGATGCGTAATCGCATGGACGTCCTCCTCGCTCGTGCCGGTTGTCCGGCTCCTGCGCGAGGATCTCCGCTGGAGATGATCCGGTATAGATCCGAAAGTGAACAGCCGCGCCACGGGCCATCGCGTTTTTCGATGACCGCCACAGCCGCCCGCCGACTCCGGCGAGGCGGTCCGGATCTGAGGACTGTCCTGCGGACCGGCTGTCCCGTACCGGCATAATGCGTCCGGTGCGTCTGTGGACAGTCCAGCATCGAGCGGTTCTCGGACCGCTGGAGGACATCGGTGAACTGGTCGGGGACTGGGCCAGGACGATGAGCCCCTCATTCCGCCCTGCCTACGAGGAAATGGTGGCGGAGATGGCGCGGCGCGGCATCGACTGCGCGGGCCGGCCGCCGCTGTGGGCATGGCCGGGACCGGACACCCGCGATGACCGGGTGGCGTTGACGGCCGAACTGCTCCTCAATCCTGAGGGGCCGGAGGAGTACGACCGCTACGTCGTCCTTGACCTGGATGTGCCCGACGAGTCCGTGGTGCTCAGCTCGTACAGGCGCTGGAACGACTTCCTGGAAGCGGTCTTCATGGGCGGGAGTCGGCCGAACATGGACTGGTCGATCGACCAGGACGAGCTCGACAGACCGGACTACGCCCGCGTCCAGGCGTGCTTCCCGCGCCTGGCGGGCCCGTGGGTGCTGGGCGTCCGCCCGTTGGAGCCGTCATCGGATGAGCCCGAGGAAGCGCCGTGCGCGGTCGAAGCCGGTGAGTAGGCGGTGCTCGGCCCTCCCGCGACCGGATGGCGGAGCCAGGCCCTGACCGAGGCACGGCCGATGGTCAGGGGATACGGGAGAGCCGGACGAGGACACTGGCGTGGTCGATGACGAGGCCGAGGTCGAGACCGTGATGGAGCAGGACGGCGCCGTGGTGGAGGCCGCCGCTGTCGTCGTCGCGGCAGACGGCGGTGCGGCCGGCCTGGGCGCCGAGCCGATACTGCACTCCGTGCTGGACGGTTTCGCGGATCTCCTTGTGATCGACTACAAAACTGTCCAACAGGTCTGGTCCAGCGCCTCCCGGTAGGTCGGCGGCGCGCCTTCCCGGCCGGCGACGGCCGTCGCCGGTTCAGGGGGAGTCGCCCGGTGCTCCCTCTCGGAGGGGAGGCGCCTCCCTCGCTATGGGGAGGGGGGCCGGGTGTGCGGTCTCTACGGTTGCGGCCATGGTTGATTCCGCTTCTCCACGCCGCTGGCCGGCGTACGCGCTGGCGGTGCTGTTCCTCGGTTACGCCGGGGGGAAGGCCGCCTTCGCCCTGCAGGCCCGGCTCGGCTTCCCGGGCGGCCCGCCCGTGCCGGCCGCCGAGGCCGGAAGCTACTTCATGGACGCGGCCCCGGCGCAGTGGCTCGCGACCGCGTCCGGCGTGCTGGGCGCGTGCGTTGCCGTCGCCACGGTCACAGAGCTGGGCCGCAGGGTGCCGAGAACGCTGATGCTGCTGATACTGGCGGGGATGCTGTTGGCCGTCGGCGGCGGCGCGGGAATCATGATCGTGGACGGGATCATCGGCATCGGCGTGGGCTGGCGGTGGTACCACGGGATGCTTGGGGCGGTCGTGATCTGGCTGTCGGTGGAGATGGCCCGGTCCTACATGACGGCGACCAGCGGCCGGGCAGGCGCGGCCGGCCAGGCCGCTGCGGTTTCTGGGCCGGACCCAAGGGCGGCCCGTCCCTCAAGACGACGGGCTGGATCAGGCGGCGCGGCCGGCCTTGAGTGAGGCGGCGGTGCCGACGACGCGGCGGGCCTGGTGGCGGGCCGCTTCCAAGGACACGTCGTTGGGCGGGCCGTCGCCGACCACGTGGGAGGTGCCGTATGGATTGCCTGACTGGAACTGGATGGGGTCGGTGTAGCCCGGGGGCACGATGACGCCGCCCCAGTGGTAGAAGGTGTTCCCCAGCGCCAGGAGGGTGGATTCCTGTCCGCCGTGGGCGGTGTTGGAGGCGGTGAAAGCCGAATACACCTTGTCCGCGAGCTTGCCGTGATACCACAGGCCACCGGTGGTGTCGATGAACGCCCTGAGCTGGCTGGCCGGGTTGCCGAAGCGGGTGGGAGTACCGAACAGCACTGCGTCGGCCCAGGCCAGGTCGTCGAGGCCGGCCTCGGCGACGTCGGCGGTGTCCTGGAGGTGCTGGACCCAGGCAGGATTGGCGCTGATCGCCTCCGGTGGGGCCAGTTCGGCGACCTTGCGCAGTCGCACGTGTGCGCCGGCCTTCTCCGCGCCCTCTGCGGCGGCCTGCGCCAAGGCGTGCACGGTGCCCGTGGCACTGTAGTAAATGATCGCGACGTTAACGGGTTCCATGATCGGTTTCCTTCCTTCGCGTCCGTCTGAGCAGTCTGACGACACAGCCCGTCGGATTGTGAGGCGGCGCGTCGACCTCACAATCCGGGGCGCTGTCTCGTCGGACCGGGTGAGGACAGATACGACCGAGGG